>CANAIR010000017.1 GCA_947361355.1 uncultured Clostridium sp. | reverse complement strand
ACTTTAATCAATTTATTAGTGAATTAGTAGAGTATGACTCTGTTGTAAATCAATTTTTCTTGCCTATGATAAAGCAAAAATTTGACGAGCCTAAAGAACAATTAGAAAAAGAAATAAAAGAACAAAACAATAAACTTGAAAGAATTAAAAAAGCCTATATCAATGGAGTATTTGAGTTGAAAGAATATAACGAAGAAAAGAAAATTGTTGAAAATGCAATTACAGAGCTTGAAAATAAGCTTGATACAACTGATTTCACCAAAAAACTAAAATTTACACCAAAAGACATTTTACTAAAAAGAGATATTGATTTTATTAACAAAGTCAAACTAGATAAGGAATATCAACAAAAAACTAAAATGTGGAAAGACTACACTAGACAAGAACAAGCAGAACTTATAATGAAATATATTGATGATATAGAACTTGCTTTAGTTGGTAACGAAGTAATTGTAAATCAAATAAACTTTAGAGACTCAATTTGCAAGCCTTGTCAAGAGCTATATGATAATGGATATATAGACACAACAAAGCCTATGATATTGGGTAATGTACTTGGTAGTGTAAGATTTAGTAATTATTTGCCAGAGGAAGAAGTCGGCGAAATAATAATGAGATTAAGACAGTATTATGATGTTCATTATACAGAAGCCACCTACTATGTAGATAAGCAAATGTTTTATTTTAACTTTGCTGAAGACAATAGTGCTATTGTTAGAGTATTTCCTTTAGAAGATTATTATAAACTTGATCCAGATAATAAAATGGAAACTTATAGATTTGGAATACTCTACATCAATGAAGAAGATAAATTCCAAATGCAAGAAATTGATACAGCATTTGACTATATATCAGACGAAACAAACACAAGTGTAATTTATACAAAAGAGCCTATACCTATTTCAGTAGGTGTTAAGCCAGTAAAGTTCTGCGAAGAAAATACAGAAGAAACAAATTAACGTGGCACGTTTTGTTTTTGTGATAACAAAAATGAAAGTGGCGATAGTTAATTTGAATAAAATTTATTTGTCAAAAATAAATTTTATTGCCTCGCAGAGCCACCATGTTATGATAGTATGTCATAACATATAGGGGAGAACGCTTTAGTTAAGTACACTAAAATATTCTCCCATAAAATAGCTTGTTTAAGCTGATATTCTTTTATTTATCATTTTTTCAATTACCATTGTCATATCTTCCAAACTTACTGGAAAAGAAATGATACCAACACCTCTATAATATATATCTATTTCTTGAATTTTTTTACCATTTATCTTTTCTGTTTGATGAACTAATATTTTTTCTATAAGTTCGTTCAGTATTTCTGGTGTTAGTTTCGTTATTTCAGTATATTTCTTAACATTAGATATAAATTGTGTTAAGTCGGTTGTTTTCTTTTCAGTATTGTTTATTTCATTTGATAATTGTTCTATCTTTAATTTTAACTCTTTTTGTTCCTTATCATAATTAAAAGATAAGTTTCTAAATCTTTCATCTGTCAGCTTTCCTGAAATATTATCTTCATAAATATGCTGAAACAAAGTATCAATTTCAATTACTCTGTTCTTTGCTCTTTCAAGTTCTTTCTTGTTTTTAGCAATTTGTTTTAATTCATCTTGTGAAGATTTTTGTAATTGTTCTTTTATAAATAAATCTTCATAGTTTTTCATATAAGAAACTACTTTTTGTATATTTTCTAAAACAAGAACTTGTAATACTTCATCTGTAATCCAGTGTGAAGTACATAAATCAATATTTTTCTTATAACTTGAACATCTGTAATGGTCTTTTGCGTTTAGGTCAATAACAGGAGATTGAAAATACATTTTTTTACCACAATCATTACAGAATAGCAATCCTGAAAATATACTTTTTTTGCCTGATCTTGTAGGCTTTTTTCTGTTATTTCTTAACTCTTGTGCAATATTCCAAGTGTATTCATCAATTATTGGCTCATGAGTATTTTTAAATATTTTTCTATCTTCTTTTGGAAGAGTAACTTTAGTTTTGTCTTTATAAGAACGAACAGTATATTTAAAATTAACAGTATCTCCAATATATTCTTGTCTATCTAAAATCCCAGCTACAGTAGTTCCACACCATTTATATTGATATTCTTGAGTATTAGTAATTGAGTTTGTGCTAACACTTGCATTATATTCTGATGGAGTCAATATTTTTCTTTCTCTTAAAATTCTAGCTATTTCAAAAGTTCCATGTCCTTGAATAAATAAGTTATATATTTCTTTTACAACTTCTGCTGATTGCTCATCTACAATCCATTTTGTTCTATCGTTTTCATCTTTTTTATAACCATAAGGCACATTATTAGCAAGTGAAATTCCAGATTCGCCTTTACTCTTTAGAACTGCTCTAACTTTTTGACTTGTATTTTTAGCATGCATTTCATTAAACCAATCTTGAATAGGCAAGAAGTCATTTAGACCTTTACTACTATCAATATTATCCATGATAGCAATATATCTAATACCGAAGTCTTACAAAATCTTCTTCAAGAAGTTGTCCTACAACAAGTCTATTTCTTCCAAGTCTTGAATGGTCTTTTACTATAATTGTTCCAATATTTCCACTTTCAGCAAGTTCCATCATTTCCATAAAGGCAGGTCTTGTAAAAGTAGTTCCAGAATACCCATCATCAACAAAGAATTTAATGTTTTGAAATTTGTTATCTTCTGCATATTTACTTAAAATTATTTTTTGATTTTTTATACTATTGCTTTCTCCTGCAAGTTCATCATCTCTTGATAAACGACAGTATAAAGCAGTTATTTTATCGCTTTCTAGCTGTTTCATAATTTACTCCTTTCTTTAGACAGCTTGAAATACGATATAAAATTATAGTTACTACATTTCAAGTAGTGTTTATAATATACCATATTTCAAACTAAAAATTCAATATAAAAAATATTACTTTTGGAAGATTTCAAAAAATCTAGTTAGTATTGTGTGTTCTGAATCTTTGTTAAAATAGGTATTTACTTTATAAACAGTACCTTTTATTTCTTTTTCAAAGTTCAAATTCTGCTCTGGATAAAAACTTTTTAAATATTCTGTAATTTCTTCGTTGTTCATTTTAGAAAGTTTATTACAAAATTCAGTTTTTAAATTCTCTAAAAACTCATATTCTTTATTAGTTAGTTCAATTCTATATATTTTTTCATTATCTTGCATCTCTGTCAGCCCTCCTTTTCTTGTATTCAGGAGAGTTTTTTAATTTCTGTTTTTCAAGTCTAGCTTGCTCTTTAGCTTTTATTTCAGATTGTATTTTTTCTTGTTCAAGTCGTTGTCTTTCTAATTCGTCTTGTTTTTCTTTATCAAATAAACCTTTGAAAAAATCTGTAACTTTTTGAGGTGCAAGTTTAATAGCATGAAAGTAATCTTTCGTTTTTTCTACAATGTCATCATATAGAGATTTCCATTTGTCTACTGTATTTCTTAAATTATTAATTCTACTATTAAGCTCATAAATTTCTTTATCTGCGACAATTCCTTTTTTAGCATATTCAGTTAAATTCTCATAGTCTTCTTGCTCTAGTTCAATCTTTTTAGAAAATCTCTTTTGCTTGCCTAAGTTTGAAATATCTTCAATTTGCTTATCATATTTCATATAATCATTATAGCAATTTTCTTTTTCTTCAACTTTATTTGTAATGCTTTCTAGTCTTTCAGTATCTTTCTTAATTTTATACTGTAAATCGCTTAAATGTTCTTGATTACTACCTTTTACACCACGAATAAAGTCTTTATAGCCACTATCAGACATATACTTAAAAAATCTATCTTGCAGTAAACTATATGATTTTATTAGAACTGCATTTCCTTTTTTATCATATACAGTTTTCCCTTGATCATCTAATACTTGCTCTGATTTCCATTTATTACTATGACTTACTTGATTGATTACTTCTTTTGTAGTTCCAATTAGTGATTTATCTTTACACTTTTTTGTCCATTTTACTTCTTTTCTTACAACTGGAAGTGCTACAACATGCAAATGATAATGATAGATAGGTTTTCCGTATTCTTCTGTTAAAGCTGTATTTAGTTCATCTGCATGCATTACTGCTGATATAATATTATCAGTTCCCATTTCTTCTTCAGCAAAGTGGAAAGCTCTTTCGTAAAATTCTTTTGCAAATTCATAACCACCATGTTTTTCAAAATAGTCAGAGTTAATATCAAATATGAGTTCATCAAAAAGTTTAGCATTATCTCGTAAACCTCTTAATGATACTTGTTTGCTATCAATTAGCTCTTTTAATTTCTCATTGTAGGTAGTTTCACATCTTTTGTAATGTATATTATTAGGTGTTTGAGATAAATCAACATTCATATTAGAATATGATTTATTTTTTCTTTCGTTGTGTCGTTCAGCTTTAGTTATACTTGTTTTAGTATAAGTTTCTACTCTAGCTACTGAATAATTTGTTTTGTTCTTGTCCAATATATTTCCCTTTCTGTAGGTAGCAAGTAGCGACCGAAGGAAGCTGTTACATAACTTTCTAACGAAAGTATGTAACCCACTATGACACTTTCAAAACTTCGTTTTGGAAAGATGTCGTGGGCTCCTTGCGGAGGGCTCATAAATTATCTAATCTTACGATAGATAATTTATGTTTGGCTTCGCCAAAGCAAAAGAATATATTTAATACCGTTCATATATTCTTTTGCTTATCTTAACAATTTATTTACATACCAAAAATAAATTGTTAAGCTCTTTTTGTTTCTGTATAAATAGAGAGGGCAGAAAATTATTTATATACAACAAAAAGACCATAAGCGATATACCAATACTCTATTTACCTACATGAATACAAATTTAATAAGCTCAAACAAAATTTGAGTTTTTAATATGTACTCATTTTTTTAGTGTGTATGTAAATAGAATATTGAATTTTGCACTCATGGCTTTCTAATTACTTATAAATACTGGACAAGTTTACTATTATTTTAAAATTTTTCACACTTTCTAATAACCAGCTCGCAATCCTATATGCGACTCGTTTTCGCCTGGCATCTGAGGAATGTAAAATTCCAAAGAAGACATCAATATTCTTGTATTCCTAATTAGAATACAGATAATTTATACCACGATTTTTGAAAAAAGTCAAATTTTATCGGGAAAAATGTTGAGAAAATAGTACTTTTATGGTATAAATATGTCAATATGCTAAAGAAAAAGTTATATAAGATAAAATTAACAAGAAAACTAGGTGAGTACAATAAAAAGATTAAATATATTTATAGATGAAAGTGGAGACTTTGGCTTTGTAAAAGGAAGTTCAGACTTATATGCTGTTTCATTTACATTACACGAAAGTTCTAATTCAATAGAAAATGAACTAAAATATTTGAACAGAAAATTAGATGAACTTAATTATGATGGAATGATACATTTAGCATATTTAGTTGCTAAAAGAGGAGATTATTCACACTTTGATTTAGAAAGAAGAAAAAGTATATTTTGGGCTATATTCTATTTTTCAAATAGAGTTAAAGCTAAGATAAGAACTGTAATCATAGATAAAAAATATATCAACAAGAAAATGCAACTTAATATGGCATTGGCAAGAGAGATAGGACAATTTATAAATGATAATAAAGCGTATTTTGATACATTTGATAAAATTGTTATATATTATGATAATGGACAAGAAACACTAGCAACAATACTAGATACTTTATTTGCTACTAATCCAAAAGTTGAAAGAAAAATAGAATTTGACCATATTAAAAAAAGATTATTCCAAGTTTCGGATATGCTAACTGTAATCGATAAACTAGAGTATAAAAGAAAAAATAATATTACATTTACAAAAGCTGAAAAATATTTTTTCAATGGTAAAGATTTTAGACATATAATCAATCTATTGAAAAATAAAAGAATTTAATGTAGATGGAGATAGGAGTTATATATTATGTATGATTATGTATTACAATATGGTTTTGATATTGAATCTCAAGATTATATTCAAAGTATTAAAAAATACTTAAAAAATAATGGTATTCAAGATAGAGAAAGAAATTGGTTACCTCATATAACTATTGATTTATATAATTGTAAAAATCAACATGAATTTATTAATAAACTAGACATAATGATAAAAGATATTAAAGAGTTTTATATAGATTTCAAAAATCTAAACACTTGTAATGATGAAACATTATATATTGAACCATATAATAAAAAACAATTAATGGATTTAAAACAGTTTTTTAATAAAGAATTAAACATATATATGTTAGAAAAAAGAAAAGAAAGACAATATATCCCACATGCTACGCTTTGCACTAGTGATACACTAGATAAATCTGTTCAATTGGCAAATAATAAATTCAATGCATTTACTGCTAAAATAAAACATATATGGATTTACAACAGAGATATGGAGTTAATAAAAGAATATAACTTAAAATAATCTACAAAAAGGAGCAATACATGAGTAAAATATGGAGTAAAACTGAAAATAAAATATTAATAATATTATTGTTATTTAGTATATCAATTGGATTATGGAATAATTTTAGACAGTTATGGATGCAAGATAATGGTCTTAATGCTACTGAAATAAGTCAAATTATAAGTTTTGGAACTTTATTTTGTGTAGTAGGAATATTGATTTTTTCAAAATACATAAAATTAGATAAAATAAAAAGATTTATAAGTATTGCTTTATTAGTTAAAGTTATAAATCTGATTATATTATTTTTTATAAACAATACAAATTTAAGTTCATTTATTAACTTATCGGTTATCGTGGATATAATTATAGAAAGATTAATAATTATTAGTATATATCCATTAATTGTTACAATTAAGAAAAGCAATACATTATATAGCAAAAGAAAAATAGTGGAATATACAGGTAGAGATTTAGGTGTTTTAATAGGTGGATTTATAATTGGAAAGACATTATTTGGAGTACTATTTAATTATAATTTATGCTTATTAATCTCAATTATATTTTCTATTATATCATTACTAATTTTGGTTAATGTTAAGATAGAAAGTATTGAAACCCAAAAATCAAAAGAAAATATATTTAAATATATTTTTATCAATAGATTTAGAACAACTTATATTATATATTATTTAATAGGTCAAATAGCTTATTCTACAGCATTAGGCTTAAAAATGCTTACTTTAACTAATTATTTAAACTTTTCAGATAGTGTAGCAACAAAATATTTTTTAATTATAGGAATACTAGCTGATATAATTGGAATAATAGCACTTAAATTTCTTACTCCGAAAAATGATTATATAACAATAACTATAAAATTCGGGATAAGATTTCTAGGATATACTTTAGCATTTTTGTCTAATAATGTAATTGTAGTAATATGTGCGATGTCTTGGTCATTGTTAATTTCTACTGCTTATGAAAATGTTACAGATGCACCATATATTAATAGT
Source organism: uncultured Clostridium sp. (assembly GCA_947361355.1). GTDB lineage: Bacteria > Bacillota > Clostridia > TANB77 > CAG-465 > CAG-465. Next base: position 30,214 of record CANAIR010000017.1, on the reverse strand, counting down.
ATAGAACTTGATAAGCAATTAGCTTATACAAATTTAAGATATATGGTAGGGTCTTTAGGTGAAGCAATTGGTACTTTTTTATGTGGTATAATGTATGCTATAGGTTTACGATATATGTTTGGATTGTCAGCATTTTTTATGTTATTACAATTAGCACTGGCATATATATTAATTCATCAAAGAAAAATTCTTAATATAAAATAATATTAAAATGCTATAATAAAAAGCCATTCGTTTGAATGGCTTTTGCTAATTCTTTGAATTAGCTCGGGTCAGGTCCTATTGGAGTTAAACTCTTTCAGACCTAGTAGAATATCTATCTACAATACATAGTATTCCTTAATTTATTTAATTATACACTAAAAATTTTAAAAAGTATAGCATTTTTTGAAAAAAACTTAGAAAAGTTAGAAAACTAAATATAGATCAATTCTTTTAGTATGACTTCTTCTGCTGTATGCTTATAATTATTCATAAGCCCAGTCCATTTTAAAGGGTCAGTATTTTTCAAGTTTTCATCAATAGGATTTTTTTCTAGCATTTGTTTCATAAGTATTTCAAATTTTGCTTTAGCTTGTTTATCAGTTTCTACAATATGTTTTCTTAAAGTCTTATTCATAAACATTATTATATACTCTGCTTTCTTATGATTTTTTAAATATTCTAATTTTAAATGCCCATATTTTCCAATAATATAATCATTTTCGTAAATCTCCTTTTCCAAATATAAGTCAGGAACGAAAAAATCTCCTTCTTTGTGATAAGTTATCTCTACCATAACAAAAACCTCCTAAAATTTAATTTCACTACTTTTAGAACTATAATTTTATATCTGCTAAAGCTGTCTTTTATAAAATATATTTTTAATAAAAATTAAAGTGTACTTAACTTAAGTCTACTGGGTTAGGACTTATGACAAGGTCAAAGTCCTGTGCTACGAAGAAATTTCAAGGAGGTGTTTTTATTGGAGCAAGAATTGGCATATTCTTTTCACTTAGGTAGTGATAAAAATAAAAGTAAATTAGCTAAAAAAGTAGCAAAAGAAAATGTATCAGGTACTACTTCTCTAGCTAATAATGCAATTCAAAATGCAAAAGATTTATCAGATGTAAACAAGCATAATTTGAGAGATTATGATAATCAAACAGAACTAATTAGAACAATATATGGAACAAGTGATATTGTAAATGATGTTAAGCAATTATATTTAGATGAATTTGAAAAAGCTAGAATTGAATATAACAATAAACAAACTCGTGAAGATAGAAAAATTGAAGATTATTTCAAAAAAGTATGCGAATCTCAAAATGATATTGCGTGTGAAATTATAATAGAGCTTGGAGATATGGACTTTTGGAACGATAAAAACGAAAGATATAGATTTAAAATGGTTGATGTATATAATGAGCAAGTAAAAGAGTTAATAAAAATTGTACCAGATTTTAAAATAGCAAATGCAACAATACATTTTGATGAAGTTTCTCCCCATATGCATATAGTAGGTGTTCCAGTAATAGAAAATTGTACTAGAGGAATGAAAAAACGAGTAGGAAAAAGTAAGTTATTTACAAAAGCAACACTTACTGAAATACAAGATAAAATGAGAAATGCTTGTATTAAGTCATATAACAAGTTTTATGAAGTTAATACACGATTAAAACAAAAGCAAAAAGGCAGAAATCAAGATATAAATGTTAAAGATATGGGAGATTATAGGGAAATCAAGAAACAGCTAAAACAGAAAGAGCAAAAACTTGAAAAAGCTAATACTCAAACTAGAGAGCTTGATAATACAAGTAACGATATAGATAAAATTTTAGATAGTTTAAAGCCTACTAAATTAAACAAAAATAATATGGTTATTTCAAACGAGGATGTCCATAAAATCAAAAATTATACTAATGACGTAAAAGATATTACTAAAACTGTTAGAAACGTAAACGACTTAAATATAGCAATTAAAGACTTTGAACATTCTGCTTTTGAAATAGAAAAGGAAAATCGTTCACTTAAATATGAAATAGAACTAAAAGATAATGAAATCGGCAGTTTGAAAAATGAACTTTCTACTAAAGATAAAATTATAGGAAGATTACAAGCTGAAAAAGAAAAGCTAAAACAAGAATTAAAGAAATTTAAAGGCTTTTGGCATAGTATTATGAGCCATTTTCACAAGAGAATTTGCTATGATAAAGATAATAACTACAAGATTGTTAATGATGACCTATACAAGAATGGAATATTTGATAATAACGATAATGAAATTGCAAATAATATTGCTAGAAAAGTAACTATACCAGATGAAAACAAGCAAATTAAGAATAAAAAGAAAAATAATGATACTAGATTTTAAAAGGAGGAATTTTAGATATGGAAAATGAAAAAGTTAAATATTTAATTGATATGATAAATGATATGAATATTAAAGATAAGCTAAGATTGGCAATATGCATGAGCCAAAGCAAATGGACTGGTCTAATATATAATACTAAAGAAAATTATGATAAATTTGATAGTATGTTAAAAGACATAGATGAAGAATATAGAACTACACTTATAAATTTTGGAAAGTATAAACTTGTAATGTTTGCAATGGCTAAACTTATGGAAATGGAAACAACAGAACAAAATAAAATTGCTTTATATTTGTATAATAATATAAAAGCTATCTAATATACTTGTATATTTAAGGTATTGCAATGAAAATGATGAAAAACCTTGAAAAAACAATAAAAAAGTGATAGAATATTTATGTTAAATTCTTTTAATCCTGTTTTACAGGTTGACATATATACATTTATTATAAAATAATTATTTTAAGGAGGAATTGTTTATGAGAGAATTACAACTAACAATTTTGACAAAAAAAGATTTAAAAAAACGGTATGGACGGTTAAAAAACACAAAAATGGCTCGTTTAACAGATGAAGCAGTTACAGCAGGATATTCAATAGGAATCTTGCACTATTTTGGTTTAGAACGAGATTCAGGTAGTGAATGGCTTAGAAATGCTGAAAATGCAGTTGCTACACGCTTTAAAGGACAGAGTTATAAAATAGGTGCATTTACCGATTTGTCCGAGGTTAATGAAGACAGATTATACTTTTCCTTTAAGACTAAAAAGTGTGTTCAAATTGCCCATAGCCTTTCAGGTTGTGATTCAGAGGGTTTTATATACAATTGTTAAAAGAAACCAAAAGGCAGACAGAAATTAAATCATAATTTCTGTCTGCTTTGCAATTAATTCTTAAACTTTTTTGTGAAATTTGTTATAATTTTATTGTATTTTATCAAAAATGTGATATACTTTAATAAATTGATTGATATTTGTATCAATCGTTATGAGAGCCAAAAAAGTTGTAGATAACTACGCCAACGGCACCAACGACGTATCTGTTCGAACTAAATTGAACAGAATTGATACAGAAATCAATCAGAAAATAAAATCTGGTTGATTTTTTTGTTGCATAAAAACAATGTTAAAGTCATCCAAACATAAGGATGGTGTTTGATATGCAGATAATTAAGTAAAAACTAGAATTTTTGGAATGTCTAAAACAATGAATTGAGTTTATACGTGAGTTTTAAAAGTTACTCCTACTTTTATCAATGGTAACATTAGAAAATTAAGAAAAACTAATATTACAGATATTGAGCCACATAAAGTAATTATCAAAAATATTGCTTTCTTGATTTTCAACTATTCAAAGGATGTTTATATTACTGACTTAACTAGAAAGATTAACCTATCATAGTTAGAAAAATATTTGAAAAACATATAATTGTAAATATTTGACATTTATTAAAATCGTAGTATAATATAATCAATAAAAAATTTTTAAAAAGATTATTAGGAGTAATTGATGAAGGAATATTTTTACAAAAAAGAGTATAAGTACATGTATTTAAGTATATTTTTTTTAATTTTGCAAACGCTTTAAGCGAAACATTTGGAACAGTTATGCTTTATAAAGCAGGCTTGCCAATATATTTAATATTATTAATATATGGTATAAGATTTCTCATTATGGGACTGATAACGCCAGCGTTTGTAACAATATCAAGCAAAATAGGAATTGCAAAATGTATACTAATTTCAAATTTATTTAACATTATATATGCTTATTTTATATTAGTAAATCAAAATTTATTAGCAATATTATTATATTTGTAATAGTAATGGGGTTAAATGGTCTATCTAATCCATCGTCTGATGCTTTATCTAGTAAATATGTAGAAAGTGAGCATAGAGGGAGATTTAATAGTTTCTATAGTATAAGTAAAATATTAGGAACAGTTCTAGCAAGTTGTTTAGTAGCTTGGGGAGTAATAACCAATAAAACATTAATTTTATTTATTGTACTTACAGTTTTCTTTTTACTACAATATTTTGCAATATTAAAAATAGATTACAAGCCAGAAAAAAATCAAGTGCTTTCAAATCTAGTATAAAATATTTAATACATAGTAAGAATAAATATAAGATTATATATGCACTAAGAACTAACCATATAATAGAAAGGCAATTTGTTCCTTTGTACTTATACTTATTATTGCAAGATTTTAAAACATTTTCAGTAGTTACTATAGTATCATTATTATTTCAAGTCATAACGATTATTTTAATAGGAAAATATACTGATAAAGACATAAAAAAATCAAATAATTTAGTTACGATAATAAAATCTAGTATTACACTAATATACCTATTTGTAAAAGATAAATTTGTAATATCTATAAATAAAGCAGTTAGCGATAATGTTTCGAAAATTTATGAAACTTCAATACAGACATCAATTCAAAATATTATTAAAGAATCAAAAGAAGATAATGAATTGTTATCAGCAGTTTGACAAATGAGTTTATGCTTTACAGAGGTTTTAGTATTTGCATTATTAGCCTTTATAGCAAGATTTATTGGAGGAAATGTATTTTATGTGATATTTATATTATCAATAGTTTCTACTATTGTTATAAACATTGATATAAAATTAGAAAATAAGAAGTTTCTATAAAAATTTTTAAAAGTTTTTTATAATTTCGTTGTGATTTATAAAAAATATGATATACTTTAATAAATTGATGAATATGTAGAGTGATTAAGTGGAATATAGAAATTAAAAGAGGTTTATTTAAATGAATTTAGTAGAAATGAAACAAGCAGTAGATATACTTTATGATGAATGGGATTTAGGAAAAACACCTTCACATTCTAAAGGTAAAGTTTGTGCTTGGATTTATTTATTTGAGATACTTGAAGAAGCAGAAAAGATGGTAATTGAAAAAGAAAAGGGTAAGGTTATTGGAATATGTGGATATGCAAAAAGGAGTTCAAAGAAACACGTAATTAGAAAAAAGTTTTTTCATATTATGAAAATGATGCTTATATGGAGTCCATTAGTAAAAGATAAAAAGGCTATATATAAATATAATAATGATTATGATTATACACCAGAAGAATTATCCAATAATTTTGATGGAGAGATAAACATTTTAATTTTAAATTCAAATTATCGTGGTAAAGGTATTGGAAAGAAAATGCTTTTACAGGTATTTGAATATGCTAAAAATGATAAGATGAAAAACATTCAAATACTAACAGATGAATCATGTGATTTCAAATTTTATGAAGCTTGTGGCTGTGATAAAGTATGTGAAAAAGTGATTAATAATGGCGAGCCTAATAAATGTGGAAATACATTAAGTAAAATAGGATATATTTATGAAAAAAGATTCGGAGGAAAAGATAATGAATAATATGGAAATTAAATAAATTATCAAAATAGATAATGATACTTTAGATATAATTACAAAATGGATGTATAATTAGTGGGGAAAATAAGATAGATATGTATTTGAAGAAGTTAAATGTTTTATGAAGCATAGTTTACAATAAAACAGATTTATCACAAACTTATAGTATATTTGTAGATATAAAATAGAAAGGAAAAATTATATGAAAAATATATTAATAATGGGAATAGGTAGAGCAGGAAAAACAACATTAAGTAATATGATAAAAAATAAATGGAATAGTTATAATTTATTACATAGTGATTCCTTAAAATGGGCTATAATAAGAGCAAAAGGTAAAGAAGATTATTATAGAAAAAATGTTGATATTCAAAAAGAATATGAACATGGCGAGTTTTTTCAAAGAACACTTTTAGAATTATATAATTCATTAATAAAAAAGGATAGGAGAGAATATGGTTATATTTTGGAAAGTGGTCAATTACATCCTAAAATAGTAAGTGAAATGATAGACTTTAATAAAACAATAGTATTATGTTTAGGATTAGGAAATTTAACAGCAGAAGATATGGTAGAACAGTGCCTTAAATATGATACTGAAGATAGTTGGACATATGGACTATCAAAAGAATATTTATTAGAGCATGCACAAGATTGGTATAAGTGTAATGAAATGTTAAAGCAAGAATGTCCAAAATATAATATAAAATATATAGATACTTCAAAAGATAGATTTGATGTATTAGGTGCAATTTTAAAAGAAATAGAAAAAAATAATTTATGTTGGAATAAAATTAAAAAGTATTTTCTATGTATAAATTAACTTTAGGAAAAATTATTATAACAAATAGATATAAAAAATCAATCAGAAGGAGTACTTTCAATAAGGACATTTATTGATTAAGTACTCCTTTGGGTTATATCAGTATAGTTTAAAGGCTATGCTGTTTTTATTTTTTTAATACTTTGCTGAAAGGCATTTTCTAATTCATATTCATTTAGTGGAATACCTATTATTCCAACTCCTGCATAGAAAATGTCTATTTGCTGATATTTCTTACCATTCAGCTTAGTTTGTTGATATACATATATTTTATCAATTAGTTCATTTACAATTTCTGGAGTTAATTCTTTAATTTCAGTATATTTTTTAACTTTATCAATAAAAGCTGTTAAATCTATTTCTTCCTGTTTAGATTTATCAATAGTAGTAGATAATTCATTAATTTTTTCTTTTAAATCTTTTTGTTCTTTTTCATAGTTTAATGATAAAGTAGCAAATCTTTCATCAGTAATCTTACCAGAAATGTTATCTTCATAAATATGCTGTATTAAATTATCAATATCTTTTACTCGTTTTTCATATTGTGATAATAATTTTTTATTAGAAATATCTTCTTTTCGTTGTTCCTCTAGTGAAGCATCTAATTTTCCTTTTATAAATAAATCTTCATAAGATGAGATATAAGATATTACTTGTTTTATATTATCTAATACCAATTCTCTTAATGCAATATCTTTTATATTATGGCTAGTACAAGAATGTGTAGAATTATTTTTATAATTTGAACATCTATAAAAGTCTTTATCTGGTGTGAAATTATTAGCAGTACAATAATAAAGTTTAGAACCACAATCTTTACAAAATAGATGCCCAGAAAATATACTTGTTTTTCCTGTTTTAGTAGGTCTTTGTTTATTACTTCTAAGTCTTTGAACTGCATTCCAAGTTTCTTCATCAATAATAGCCTCGTGAGTATTTTTAAATATTTTCCATTGCTCCTTTGGAATGTTAATTCTTGTTTTATCTTTAAAAGAACGGGTAGTATATCTAAAATTTATCGTATCTCCTATATATTCTTGTCTATCTAATATTTTTGTTATGGTCATTGGAGACCAATAATGTTTTACTTCTGTTGGAAAATTCTGAGTTTTTATTCCTAAACTTTGGCGATACTCTGTTGGATTCATTATTCCTTCTTTTACAAATTGTTTTGCTATTTGAGAAGCACTCAATCCTTGTATAAATAAAGAAAATATCCTTTTTACAACTTTTGAAGCTGGCTCATCAATAATCCATTTATTTTTATCATTCTCATCTTTTTTATATCCAAAAGGTGGATTGGTGGTTAAAGGTATACCAGAATTTCCTTTATTTTTCATTACATCTTTAACTTTCTTACTTGTATTCTTTGCATGCATTTCGTTAAACCAATCTTGTATAGGAAGAAAATCATTTAATCCTTTATCAGTATCAATATTGTCCATTATAGCAATATATCTAATATTGAGTCTAACAAAATCCTCTTCTAATAATTGTCCAATTATAAGTCTATTTCTACCAAGCCTTGAATGATCTTTTACAATAATTGTTGCGATTTTTCCTTGTTCAGCAAGTTCCATTAGTTCCATAAATGCAGGTCTAGTAAAGCTAGTACCAGAATAACCATCATCTACAAAAAATTGAGTATTGATAAAATTGTTATCTTTAGCATATTTACTTAAAATTGATTTTTGATTTTTAATACTATTGCTTTCTCCTAACTGTTCATCATCTCTTGATAAACGGCAGTATAAAGCAGTTATTTTTTCATTATTTGACTGTCCCATAACAACTCCTTTCCTTTAGACAGCCGAATACGATATAAATTGTTACAAATAGTTTTTATTTGTAGTGTTCACATAATACCATATTCGTTTTTATACTTCAAGAGATTCTTAAGATTTTTTTGTTAGTCTAAAAAATTTATTTAAAATACTTTCTTCAGCATTTCCATCAAAGTGAGTATTTACTTTGTATATAGTGCCGTTTATTTCTTTTTCAAAGTTCAATTTTTGCTCATTACAATAGTTATTTCTAAAATATTGCAATCTTTCTTCTTTAGTCATTTTGCTTAATTTCTCGTAATATTCTTTCTTTAAATTTTCTATATATTCATATTCTTTATTTGTTAATTCTAATTTATAAACTATATTATCTTGCATCTCTATCAGCCCTCCTTTTCTTGCATTCAGGAGAGTTTTTAAGTTTTTGTTTTTCAAGTCTTTCTTTTGCTTCTTCACGAGCTTTTCTTTCAGCTTGTATTTTTTCTTGTTCAAGTCGTTGTCTTTCTAATTCATCTTGTTTTTCTTTATCAAATAAACTTTTAAAAAAATTTGTAACTTTCTGTGGTGCAAGTTTTATAGCATGGAAATAATCTTTTGTTTTTTCTACTATATCATCATATAGAGATTTCCACTTATCTACTGCATTTCTTAAATTATCAATTCTATTATTAAGCTCATATATTTCTTTATCTGCTACAATTCCTTTTTTAGCATATTGAGTTAAATTTTCATAATCTTCTTGCTCTAATTCAATCTTTTTAGAAAATATCTTTTGCTTTCCTAAAGAAGAAATATCTTCAATTTGCTTATCATATTTCATATAAGAATTATAAGAAGATTCTTTTTCTTCAACTTTATTTACTATTTTTTCTAGTCTTTCAGTATCTTTCTTAATCTTAAATTGCAAGTCATCTAAATGTTCTTGATTACTACCTTTTACACCACGAATAAAGTCTTTATATCCACTATCAGACATATATTTGAAAAATCTATCTTGTAATAAACTATATGATTTTATTAGAACTGCATTTCCTTTTTTATTATATAAAGGATTTCCTTGCGAGTCAGTTGCTTTGTCTGATTTCCATTTATTACTATGACTTACTTGATTTATTACTTCTTTTGTAGTTCCTATCAAAGATTTATCTTTACACTTTTTAGTCCATTTTACTTCTTTTCTTACAACAGGAAGTGCGACAACATGTAAATGATAATGATAGATAGGTTTTCCATATTCTTCTGTTAAAGCTGTATTTATTTCATCTGCATGCATTACTGCTGATATAATGTTATCAGTTCCCATTTCTTCTTCAGCAAAATGAAAAGCTTTCTCATAAAATTCTTTTGCAAATTCATAACCACCATGTTTTTCAAAATAATCAGAGTTAATATCAAATATGAGTTCATCAAAAAGTTTAGCATTATCTTGTAAACCTCTTAATGATACTTGTTTACTATCAATTAACTCTTTTAATTTTTCATTGTAGGTAGTTTTACATCTTTTGTAATGAATATTATTAGGTGTTTGAGTTAAATCAACATTCATATTAGAATATGATTTATTTTTTCTTTCGTTGTGTCTTTCAGCTTTAGTTATACTTATTTTAGTATAAGTTTCTACTCTAGCTACTGAATAATTTGTTTTGTTCTTGTCCAATATATTTCCCTTTCTGTAGGTAGCAAGTAGCGACCGAAGGAAGCTGTTACATAACTTTCTAACGAAAGTATGTAACCCACTATGACACTTTCAAAACTTCGTTTTGGAAAGATGTCGTGGGCTCCTTGCGGAGGGCTCATAAATTATCTAATCTTACGATAGATAATTTATGTTTGGCTTCGCCAAAGCAAAAGAATATATTTAATACCGTTCATATATTCTTTTGCTTATCTTAACAATTTATTTACATACCAAAAATAAATTGTTAAGCTCTTTTTGTTTCTGTATAAATAGAGAGGGCAGAAAATTATTTATATACAACAAAAAGACCATAAGCGATATACCAATACTCTATTTACCTACATGAATACAAATTTAATAAGCTCAAACAAAATTTGAGTTTTTAATATGTACTCATTTTTTTAGTGTGTATGTAAATAGAATATTGAATTTTGCACTCATGGCTTTCTAATTACTTATAAATACTGGACAAGTTTACTATTATTTTAAAATTTTTCACACTTTCTAATAACCAGCTCGCAATCCTATATGCGACTCGTTTTCGCCTGGCATCTGAGGAATGTAAAATTCCAAAGAAGACATCAATATTCTTGTATTCCTATTGAATACACATAATATATATCACAAAATTAGCATAAAATCAACAAAATAATGCCATTTAATTGAAAAAAATGTATGTTCTTGATATAATTTGAACATAATAATAATTTTGTAAAGGAATGATGCCTAAATGGAAAATAATAAATTAGAAACAATTTCAAATCTTTTTGAAGGTAGCGAAATAAGAAGTATATGGGACAATGAAAAAGAAGAATATTATTTTAGTGTTATTGATATTATTAGTGCTTTAACTGATAGTAAAATCCCCAAAAGATATTGGACAGATTTAAAAAGAAAATTAGCAGATGATGAAGGAAGTCAGTTGTACGAAAATATCGTACAACTGAAAATGAAATCTCAAAAAGATGGAAAAAGTTATTTAACTGATACTTTAGATACAAAAGGAATATTAAGACTAATAGAGTCAATACCAAGTCCAAAAGCTGAACCATTTAAACTTTGGCTTGCTAAAATGGGGAATGACAGAATAGATGAAGTATTTGATCCAGAACTTGCTATTAATCGTGCTGTTGATTATTATAGAAGTCGTGGATATGATGATAATTGGATTAAGGCAAGAATGACTGGTGTTGTAGATAGACGTAAGCTAACAGATGTATGGAAAGAAAATGGAATAACAAAAAATATTGAATATGCAGTTTTAACAAATGAAATATATCAGGCTTGGTCAGGAATGAAAGCTTCAGAGTATAAAGAATTTAAAGGAATTAGAAAAGAGTCTTTAAGAGATAATATGACAGACATAGAAGTAGTATTAACAGATTTAGGAGAAATAGCAACAAGAGAACTTGCTAAAAAGCATAGACCTTATGGGTTAGAAGAAAACAAGAAAGTTGCAAATATGGGTGGTCATGCTGCAAAAGTTGCAAGAGATGATATAGAAAAGAATTTGGGTGAAACGGTTGTAACTAGAAAGAATGCATTAAATTATAAATACATAGACTTGAATAAATTAGATAAGAAGAAATTACCAAAAGGAAAAAGTGATTAAAGCAAGTAAAATCATTTACAAAAAATAAATTTTAGCTAAAATCAACAATTCTTTCAAATTTATGGTATAATCAGATTGTTCATAAAGAAAAATAATTTGAAAGTAAAAATTTGATAGGAGAAAATAGAAATGACTAATGAAAAAAAGCCAAAAATCTTATATAGAGGAGTAAAAATTAATTACGAATTATTAAAAAAATTTGAACTTTATGGTGTTGATTTAAAACCACCTCATCCACCAATGATAGACGAAAATGGAAGAAAAGTTGTTGGTGATGGTAATGAATATGGTGTTTATATGACTGACCATGATGTTGTTGCACGAAATGCTTATGCAGCTGTAAAACATAATGATGGTACGCCTATAAATAAGAATATTATGTTTGGATATGATAGAGAAAGAACAATGATTCCATCTGTTGGAATTGTGTATAAAATTGATACAGATGGAATTGATGTTCATATTCCTTGGATTACTTCCTATTTGAAGGGACATTATAATAATGGCATGGGTGGTAATGAATGGATTGCAGAGTCTATTCCAGCATCAAATTATTCTATTGATACTATAGAAATAGGTCCAGATACATTACACGATTCAGAGATGATTAAAATTGGTGACATTACTGAAGCAAAAGAAGAAATTATTGAAAAAATTGAAGCAAGAAAGAAAAGACTAGAATTATTTGAAGCAAAAATTGAATCTTTATCTGATAAAGAAAGATTATCATTAAGTTCTAATAAAATTGATGTACTAAGAGAAATATACAAAATAGATGGAATAATGGATGTAGATATACAAAGTTTTAGACCTACTTCAGCTGATGACTATTTAAAATACTTAATGGCTGTTTCATATTCAGCAGATAAAGATAATATAGATTTTACCACTTTAGAATATTTACAAACAATGAAAAGAAAAATTAAAGATAAAACAGAACTTGAAGATTTAATGAATCTTATAGATAATGACATTGCAACTAATCAAGAAAAAAAAGAAAAATTTGTTAGTAAAAAACAACTTCAAGGTGAAGAATATTCTACTGTTAGTTTTGATAAGAAAAATGCTATGTATAGTAAGTTAAAACAACAACTAGAAGAAAAAACACATTCTAAAGATACTTCGGAACAAACAGGATATTCTATAGAAGAAGATGGTAATATATATACAGAAACGCAACAACAAGTTTTAATAGATAATTCTGGAAAGGAATTAGGAAATAGAGTTATTACTTGGAAAGATAATATAGCAACAGGAACAAGAGAAGTTGAAACAATAGGAATTTTAGAAAATGAAGATGGAAAATATTCAATGAAAGAAGTATCACGAGGAATTGGTACAGAATTACAATATCAAAGAAAAGAAATGAATTGCTTAAATAAGATTACAGGACAAAAAGAACAATATGTATATCAAAAAGACGATAAAGGCAATGAAATGTATTATAGAATTGCAGATGGTAAACTTACTTTTAAAATAACAAAAAGCAATAAAGGAACAATAATTGACCAATATGATAAAGGACAATTAACAGATACATTTGAATATGACGAAAATAGTATAGCTATAATGGGGATGGAAGGAATAGATAGTTTAGATGAAAACTATGTTGAAAATTTTTTTGATTCACAAGTACCATATTTTGAAACTAAAAATAAAGAGAAAAACAATCAATCACATTTTGAGCAAACTGTGGATACTCAAAAATTAGGAAAAGAAACTATAGACATACAAAAAGATCCAACTAAAATGGATGCTGTAGAACAACAAATAAATGAACAGATGAGAGAACAAACACAACAAAGAGAAGGAAAAAGAGAAAATATGCAAGGTTATACTAGAACAACGGATGAGTATGTAGATGAAGTAGTAAAGCAATTTGAACAAGATTTAGAAAAAGGAGTCTTTGAACAAGAAGAACAAAAGAAAAAAGATAGCCATAAAGTTGAAAAAGGAGACGATGACTATGTTATGTAAAAATACAGAGGAAGTGATAATATGGTAACTACTGAATATAAAATAGCATATAGTGAGGTTTTGGAAATATTAAAATATGTTTCTAAAGAAGATTTTAATAAAATACCTTTAAATATGTTGGAAATATTTAAAACAAATGCAAGTAGTAAAAATGATTTTGTCTATAACCCTACAAAAACTCTACAAGAACAAAATGTTTCTGAAATAGCAAGGACAATAATAGCTATTCTTTTTAGAAATTATTGGGCGACATCAGAACAAAAAGAAAAAATATTATCTGTACAAAATAATGAACGTGAAAGAATAAAAAAAGAAAAATATAATCCAGATAATTTATTTAGAAATAGAACTATTACTCAATATTCTCAAGAAGGATACCAAACAGAGCAAACAGCTATTGTAGAATACAAAGAGAAAAATTTCTTACAAAAATTATTTGATAAAATTAAACATCTATTTAAAAGAATTTGATATATACAGAATAAGAGCAAAGATAAAACTTTACTCTTATTCTTTTTGATTATACATAAATAAATTCATTAAATACAATTTCTTCTGCTATATGTTTATAATTATTCATAAGTCCAGTCCATTTCAAAGGGGCAGTATTTTTCAAGTTTTCATCAATAGGATTTTTTTCTAGCATTTGTGCCATAAGTATTTCAAATCTTTTTTTAGCTTGTTTATCAGTTTCGACAATATGCTTTCTTAAAGTTTTGTTCATGAACATTATTATATATTCTGCTTTCTTATAATTTTTCAAATATTCCAATCTTAAATGACCATATTTTCCGATAATATAATCATTTTCATAATCTTCCTTTTCCAAATATAAGTCAGGAACGAAAAAATCTCCTTCTTTGTGATAAGTTATTTCTATCATTGTTAAAACCTCTATAAATTGATTTTCACTACAAATTTGACTAAATAATTTATATCTTTAAATGGCTATCTAACACAATAAAATTTTGGAAGAAATCTATAAGAGCAATTTTGTCCTTATTAAACCTCTCCCAAATGATTGATTTTTTAGTTGTTTAAAGTACTTATGTAATAAATGTTAGTAACAGTTAAATTACTAAAATGTTACACATATGTTACATTTTACCAACATTTGGAAAAATGTATTGAAAAAAAACACGATTTTTGTTATTATATAATTGTAAATGTCGAATAATAACAATAGAAATCGACCAATTATGCAATAATAATTTAATTATTTGAATAAATTAGTATATTTACAAGGAGGTGAAAAGATGAATAAACAAAATAAAGTAATATTAGGAATTATGTTAGTAGCAGTTTTATTAATGGGGGTTGGTTATGCAGCTTTAACAGCAACAACTTTAAACATTAAAGGAAAGGCAACAGCAACAGCTAATCCAGATAACTTTAAAATAGTATTTTCAGGAGAAAAAACAGAAAATGTTGGTGGTAATACAGCAACAGCAGTAGTTACAGCAAATACAACAACAGCAACAGTAACATTTGCTGGAATGCAAGATGTAGGAGATACAAGAACAGTTATTCTTGAAATAGTTAATAATAGTACAGGTAGTACTGCAGCTAAATCTGTAGCAGTTACAACAGCAAATGGAACAGATGAAAATTTTGAAATAACAGCTACAAGATGTAATGAAGATGGTAGCCAAGAAGTTGCTGAAAATACAGAATTAGCACAAGGTGCTAAAACATATGTAAAAGTATCAGCAAAATTATTAGTTGCTCCAGACTTAAATGATGTTAGCACAGAATCTATTGACATAACATTAACAGCAACACCACAAGACCAAACAGTTTAAAAATAGTTGGTAAAAAATAGTTAAAGAAAGGTGAATATATGAAAAAGGATAAAATAATTGTATATGTTTTTTTAACAATAATTTGTATAGCAACTTTCTTTGACCTTTTTTTGCCAATTGTTACGATTCAAAAGTATATATTAACTGCATTTTTATTATTATATACAATAATAGTATTAAAAATAATAAAACCAAAAAGAGTTGATAGCGTAGGTAAGAAAAAGGTAATTGCCTTAGTAATTAGTTTATCAGCATTATATATAATTTTATTATATTTTGTTGGAATATTTACAGGATTTCATAAAAACTCAATAGAATTTAGTTATGAACAATTATCTAATACCATATTACCATATATAATAATAGTAATTTGTTCAGAAATAATAAGGCAGATATTTATTACAAAAAATGATATAAAAATTACTGTAATAACGACAATTGTGCTAATCATTGTGGAAATAATAACTTATATAGAATTTTATAATGTATGGGCATTAAGTGTAATAATAGAATTTGTTGGATATGTTATATTACCAGCTGTAAGTACAAGTATATTATGTAATTATATGGTAAAAAGATATGGTATTATTTCTAATATATTATTTAGGTTATTAACAACAATTTATATTTTTTGTATAGGTTTTTTACCTAATATATACATTTTTTTTGAATCAGTATATCGAATTATATATCCATATATTATATATATAATAATCGATAATTACTTTGTGAAAAAAGATTTTGAAAAATCCATAAAAAATAAGAAAATAAGTTGGATTTCATTTCTTATAACTACTAGTATAGCTGCTATAATAATAATGCTAATTTCGTGTAAATTCAAATATGGAATTTTAGTAGTAGGTAGTTCATCTATGACTGGAACAATAGATAAAGGTGATGCCATTATATATGAAAGATATGAAAAGCAACAATTAAAAGAAGGACAAATAATCATATTTATAAAAAACGATGTAAAAACAGTACATAGAATCGAAAAATTATTAATAAGAAATGATGAAAAAATATATATAACCAAAGGAACTAATAATGAACAGCAAGATGAGGGATACAGAACAGATAAAGATATCATAGGAGTTGTCAAATTTAGAATAATAGATATAGGATGGCCAACTATATGGTTAAACGAATTGTTCGAAAATTAATAGTATAGAAAGGTAATTTTATGAAAATGATGAGTGTAAATCGAAAAAAGAATATTGTTATATGTAGTGTAATTTTAATATGTGTTACACTATTATCTGGTATTTTTATCAAAAATGGTATATATAAAACTAAGAAAATAATAGAATACAATGAAAATAAAAATCTTGAATATAAAGTAATACTTAAGCAAAATGATTATTATAAATTAAATTATATGGAAAAGGGAAATCAATATATAGCAGATTTAATAAATACAGTAGATGCAAATTTTAAATATAATTTTAATCTTGCAAATAATTATGAATATAAATATAAAATTATAGGGAATATTGAAATCACCGATGATAAAACAAGTAGAATTATTTATAAATATTCAGAAGATTTGATAAGTGAAAAATCTAAAACAGCAAATGGACCAATAAACATAAATGAAAATGTTAAAATAGATTTTCAAAAATATAATGATTTTGTTAATAAGTTTATAACTACTTATGAGTTAAAAAATGTTACAGCAAAATTAAATGTAAATTTAGATTTTGGGGTAACTGGAGTTTCTGAACAATTTACTAAAGAAAATACTACCATTATGAGCTTAGAGGTGCCATTAGGAGTAAAAACTGTACCAATTGATATTAATTATAGTAAAGCAGATGCTGATAGTTTCATAATTATACCAGATGGTTCACAAGCAAGTAGGCAAAGTTTAATATGTGGAATAGCACTTTTAGTTGCTAATCTAGTATTTTTCGTGATATTTATTATCTATATAAAAGCTTCTGCAACAGAAGAGGATAAATATAATAGTCAATTAAGAAAAATTATGAACAACTATGATAGTTATATTTCAAAAGTAGATGATGATTTTAATATGGATAAATATCAAATAATTAGAGTTCAAAATTTTTCGGATTTATTGGAAATAAGAGATACTATGCAATTACCAATAATAATGATAGAAAAAAAAGAACAATTAGCAACTTGCTTTTTAATACCAACATCAACAAATTTATTATATTTTTATTCAATAAATGTAAATCAATATGCCTTACCAGCTCAAAGACATAGAAATAGGGGAAATAAATAAGGAGAATACATGGGCAGAAAATATAAAATAAAAAATAAAAAATTAATAATACAGTTTATTATATTAGGTTGTATAATTCTTTCGACATGTTGTTTATCTATAGGTTACGCTGAACTTAATACTTTAACTTTAAGACTAGATGGAAAAGTATCAGCTAAACCTATAAATGAGTTAATTATTACACAAATTCAGTATGATACTAGTAATGAAGCAGATATAATGAACTCTGTGGTACATCAGTATTCTGGCACTAACATGGAAAGTACAATCTCCTTAACAGATAATGCAAATTCATCTATTACATATAATATTACTATGTATAATGGTGACACACAAGTATATCTATATAAAGAAGTAGAATATATAGATGAATGCTATGATAATTCTGATATAGTATTCGAAATAAATGGATTAAAACCAGGAGATACTATAAATAAATATGAAACAATAACATTTTCAATCACTTTTCACTATTTAAATGGGGTAGTACCTGAAAATAAAGTGTTAAAATCTTATTTAAAATTTAAATTTGAAAAAGCGACTGAAATGGGTGATGATGGAATTATAATTAACACTGCTCAAGTTGATATATATGATGCAAGTATTCATAAAATTCCGCTTGATATTAAAAACAATAATGAGCATGACGTAAGTTTAAAATTTAAATTTAATAATAATGTTTTAGCTGAAACATTATTAGAACCATTACAAACAAAAAGTTTAGAGGTAAGCATACAAGATTTTTTACCTCAAATAGATTTAAATAAAGAATATACTATTTCAGTAGAGAGAACAGATATTGAAAGTAATGAAAAACAAACTGAAATTAAATTTTTAGTATATCCTACCATTACCAATTATGTATTAGGATGTAAAGATGCTGGAACAGAAGTAAATCCATATCTAATATATAAAATAGAGGATTTGGTTAGACTGGCTCAAAAAGTGAATACTGGTATGACATTTTTAAACAAATACATAAAAATAAAAAATAATATAGATTTTAAAGTTTCTAGTGATTATTATAATAATAGGGATACAAGTTTTGGCAATCTTAACGCAAATAGTTCAGATGGAAATGAAATATTAACTGAAATGACTACTGGAACAGGATTTATGGGGATTGGAAGAAATGAAACAAATTCTTTTCAAGGTATATTTTTAGGCAATGGAAAGATAATAAGCAATATTTACATAAATAATACAATAAATGATTTAAGAATGTCACTATTTACCTGTGTAAAAAATGCAAGAATACAGGATTTAACAATTACAGGAGAGTATACAGTAGGTGGAGATTCAGCTGGACTTGTAGGAACTTTGTATGGAATAAATACAATTACAAATTGTCACAATCGAGTAACTATAACTAATAAAAATGCAGGTTTTTGTGTTGCAGGCTTACTTTCTACTTTAGAAAATGGCACAGAAACAATAGTTACAGGATGTTCTAATTTAGCAGATATTACAAATGTTAGTGCAACAGGTGGATTAGTAGGATTAATTTTAGATTCAGTAAAACTAAATATATCTAATTGCTATAACACTGGAAATATAATATCTACCGAAACCTCAACTTCAGGAGGTAAATATACTTGGACAGCAACAGGTGGATTAGTTGCTAAAGATTCAAAAACAAAAACGGAAATAATAATATTTAAATCATATAATACAGGTATGATATCTGGGATGAAAGATGTTGGAAGTTTAATTGGTTTTTCAAAAGGAAAATGTACTATAACTTCTTGTTATAATATAGGTACTGTTACTGGAAAAAGTGGAAATATTGGAGGAATAATTGGAGAAAAAAATACATTTAGTGCAGATATACAAAAAAGCTATAATGCAGGGACTGTTTCAGGAGGTACATATGTAGGTGCCATAATAGGTCATGTAGATCAAGTAATTTGTAATATAGCAACAGCATATTTTTTGAACAATATAGACTCAGCAATTGGAAATGAGGCTGAAACTTTGGCTGGATCAAGAACAGATGAATTTATGAAAACAGATGATTTTGTAACATTACTCGGAGATGATTTTCAAAAAGACACTACGATTATTAATAAAGGCTACCCAATATTGAAAAAGCCAATAATATCTTAGAAATATTATTCATAGGGGGTGGATATAATAGCAAAACAAAATAAAATAGTAGTAGCATTAGTAGTTATAGCAATACTATTATGTGTAGTAGTATATGCACAATTATCCAATGCCACATTAAGCATAACTGGTAAAGCAATGGCAGAAGTGGCACAAGATTTTAAAGTATATTATACAGGAAATGTAATAAAGGAGGAGGCCCCAGAATCCTATATAAAAGTTGAGGCCTCTCCAATTGCAATGACAAAAAGTGCAACTGTAAATATATTAGGCTTGGCCAAAAAAGATGATTATGGTTGTGCAATACTCGAAATAGAAAATGGTAGCAAGAATATAGACGCATTGTCTGTAGAAGTAGATGCAAGTACACCAACATTTGAAGGAGACTCTAATTTATTTGATGTTGATGTTATAATGTGTGATGTAAATGGGGTGCAAATTTCAAATTACGAATTAAAAAGTGGAGAAAAAACATATGTAAAAATATTTGCTAAATTATTGCAAACACCAATAGACTATCAAGAAGCAACAATAACTGCTAAAATAATAGCAACAAAAAAAGAGGTAGGAGAACCAGTTTATGTTGATAGATATGTGTGTAAAAATCAAGACATAACAGCAATTAATAGAATGGATTGGACTTATACAAAAGCTATTATAGCCAATAAAGGAAGTACTGTATTAGATAGTATAAACAGTAATGTGCCATATTGGGCAGCCTTAACTATAATTAAAAATACAGAAGGCAAATATACAATTACAAATATATCTCCTAATGATGGAGCAACTAATAAAGGTTCAATAAAAATTCCTGAAAATGGATTTATACTTATAGTTTATGATCCAAAGTTTAATCTTGGAGATATTGATTTGAATGATAACGAGATTATAGTTAAGCTTAATGACGGTACAACAGTTGAATCATGGAAAACAAAAAGTGCTTTAGCTAGTTCACTAGGAACATTTGATATTATTAGTGGAAAAGAAGTAGTTTTTGAAAAACCATCTGACATAAATTTACCAAAAGGAGAGAATGATTACCTATATAGTTATTATGAGAGGGCAGAAAAAGAATTAAGTAAATTAACATTAGAAGAAAGAATTGCACAAATGTATGTAGTAGGGTGTTCAAAGTCTTACTTTAACAGTCTTGCTAAATATAAATTTGGAGGTTATCTATTCTTTGCAGATTTCTTTGAAAACAAGAATATAGCTACTGTTTCAAGTGAAGTAGCAGGATATCAGTCAGCAGTCAAAAATGAGGGAGGACTTCCATTATTGACTTCAATAGATGAAGAGGGATATAAAGTATCAAGACTAAGAACATCGGGTTTTCTTTCTGCAAATGGGTATAGTGATTTTTTAAATTCAAGAGATTTATATGCAATAAATGATGATGGTACACCAAATTGGGCACCAATTGAAGAAGATTTTTGGAATAAAGATAGTTTGCTTGAAAAAATTGGTTTGAATTTAAATTTTGCTCCAGATGTCGATATAGCTGAGCCATCAGCCTACATTTATGAAAGAACATTAGGACAAAATGCAGAAATAACTGGTGAATATGCCTCAAGGGCAGTAATGGCAAGTAAGAGTACAAATGTGTCCTATTCGTTAAAGCATTTTCCTGGATATGGTAATAGTGGCGATACTCATAATGGTTTTGAAACTGATACAAGAACTCGTGCTCAATTTGATGAAAAGGATTTAATACCTTTTAAAAAAGGTATAGCATCTGGTGCAGAATGTATTATGGTTTCACATAATTTAGTAACATGTATGGATGATACATACCCATCTTCAATTTCTCGAAAAGTTCATGATGTGTTAAGAAAAGAATTAGGTTATACAAATATCATTATAACAGATGCAATAAATATGGGGGCTATACACAAGACTTATACTTCTAGAGATGCCATAATATATGCTATAAATGCTGGAAATGATATGATATGTATATCATTAGATGGAAGTCAAAAAGATGTAGTAGCAGGTAGTGATTCAAGTTATGATACATTAACATATGAAAAACTTATCAGTTACGTAGTAGATGCAGTTGAAAGTGGAGAAGTAAGCAAAGATACTATAGATCTTGCTGTAAGACGTATAATAGCATGGAAGATGTATAAGGGATTAATGTAATAAAGTGGTAGTGGAAATGAATTATATTGATATTTCATCAAAAAAATAATTTAACAAAGTAAATCAAACAATGAGATGATTTGAGTAGAACACTTTGTATAAATTAGAATAAACTTTATATGACATCTTATAATATTTATTGAAAAATACAATAATAGAGAAGCTATAATATATTTATTTAAAAGTAACAATCGACTTTAAAAGAGTCGATTGTTTTAATATATAAATATTGAAATTTTTTAAAAGTTGTGATATTATATTTAATATTTTTGAAAAACTTTGTTTAGGTAGAAGATATATGTTATAATTTATTCTTTAGAAACAAAAAATGTTGGAGGATTAAAAGTGGAAAAGATTATAGTTTTAGGAACAGGAACTGCAAGTGTTACAGAAAACTTTAATACTTGTTTTGTATTGGAAGATAGTAATGGAGAGTTTTTATTAGTTGATACTGGAGGTGGAAATGGAATTTTAAGACAACTTAAAAAAGCAGGTATTGATTTGAACAATATTCATAATATATTTTTATCTCATAAACATATAGATCATTTATATGGATTATTATGGATATACAGGTTTGTAGATTTATCTATGAGAAAAGGTACATATGAGGGGAATTTGAATATATATTGTCATGAGGAAGTGGCAAAAATTATTAGGGATCAAATACATATTTTATTAAGAAAAGAGCAACAAATATATCTTGATAAAAGAATATTTATTAATATTGTAAATAATCATGATAAAGTAAAAGTTTTAAATTATAAATTAGAGATTTTAGATATTTTAGCTAAAAGTGATAAACAATATGGATTTAAAACTACTTTAAATAATGGAAAAACTCTTACTTTTCTTGGAGATGAGCCATTAGATGAAAAATTGTATAATGATGTAAGAAATATTGATTATTTACTACATGAATCTTTTTGCTTAGAAAGTGAGTCTAGTAAGTATAAGCCAAGAGAAAAAAATCATGATACAGTTAAATCAGCGAGTATAAAAGCACAAAGTGTAGGAGCAAAAAATTTGGTATTATGGCATACACAAGAAAATCTAGGTCAAAGTAGGAAAGAGGAATATATCAAAGAGGCAAAAGAGAACTTTAGAGGAAATATATATGTACCAAATGATTTAGATGAAATAATATTATAGTTTATAGTACAATAGTATTTATAAAAATATAGATTTTAAAGCGATAATTAGGTAAACCTTAATACTTGACATAAGTTGTATTGAATGTTATACTATATATGTAATAAAAATAAATTTACACTATAATTAGTGTCAGGAGGTAATTGTCATGAGAAAACAACACATTAAAACATTAAGTTCTAAGAGGCTTAACAATGAAGTAAGAAAAGGTGGGTGCGGCGAATGCCAGACATCATGTCAGAGTGCTTGTAAGACATCTTGTACTGTTGGGAATCAGTCTTGTGAGCATAGGTAGTAAAAATAACAGCAAAGGGAGATAGATTAGGTTTCTATCTCCTTTGTTAAGTTAATCTCTAAAAGAATCTTCAAAAACGCTTAAATTTCCATTATTTTCATTAGATTGATTAGTATCAGTATTTGAAATTGTTGGATTTTCATTTTTAGTTGGATTTTCTTCATGATAATCATTTTGTTTAGAAGCTTCTTTTTCTTGACTAGTTGTTTCGATTTGAGTAGTATTATTAGTATCATTAGTAGATTGATTATTGTCTTCTGAAACATTATTATTAGTAGTATTATTAGTTTCGCTTGTATTAGTATCTATGTTAGGTTTATTATCATTATTTGCAGTGTCAGTTGAATTGATTTTAGAAGAAGTTTCTACATGTTCATTTTTAATATTTTCAATATTTGGTTTTACTTCTTGAATATTTTCTTGTACATTTGAATAGTTACTAGATGTATTTCTACCATCAGCATGATTAAAGTTAGTAGTGCGTTCATTATTATTACTGTAATCATTTTTAGTATTATTTTCTACATTTTCATTAGGAGCAATAGAATTTTCTATTTTAGTATTTGTACTACTATTAATTTCATTGGTAGTATTTTCAACTTTGTGCATATCTTTGGATGAATCTATATTAGGTTTTTCATCTTTAATTTCACTATTATTAGCAGTAGTAGCATTAGATGTATTATCGATATTTTCAATAAAATTATTTTCAAAATGATATTTTTCCTCTTGAGGAACTTCTTTAGTTTTTTCATCATTAGAAGTTTCATTATTATTTTTATTATCCTCTTGTTTCATACTATTTAAATTCATCTCTTTAATTTTCCTGATTTTTTCTTCGTCCATTTTGTCGCCAAGTCTATCATCAAAATCAACATTTAAATCAAGAACTTCTTGTAAAGGTGGTGGTGGAAGATCAATATCATCTTTTGTGTTATAATAATCATCATCATTTCTATGCTCTTCTTCTATGTAAACCTCTTTTGGTGGCTTTTTCTTAGGTACAGTATTTGTTGCAATAGAATCTTCTATGTCTGCACATTGTTTACAAAGATGTCTGTATTTATAGTTTATACCTATTGCAGTTGAATAATTTTTACATTTTGTACATTCAACACCCAAAGCTTTTTTTATTTCTATATTAAGCTTGTCACCTAGTCTAAATACTATAACAGAAACATTTAGTGTTCTAATTATATTGTAATAGTTATCTTTTATAAACTTTGCTTCTTCTTCACTACATGTAATGATTACACGAGCTTCTAAAGCAGTTTTTATAATTCCATCATTACAAGCCTTATTTACTAGCGGAATTATTTTTTTTCTTAAAGTAAATATTTTATGCCAAATTTTTTGCTCCTCGTTTAGTTCAATCTTTTCTAAATCCTTAGTATCTCTAAATAGTAGTATATTTCTTTCTTCAGCAGGAGATGTATGGAATATATATGGCCAGCTTTCCTCAAACAAAAGAGGTAAAATAGGTTGTAAATAAGTAACAAAAATACCTATTAGATCATAAAAATTGGTTTGTACACTTCTTCTATAAAATCCATCTTTTGGAGTAATATATAGTCTATATTTTGTTACTTCAAAGTAATTCTTTTGTAGTATTTCAACACAGAATTTGTTTAGTAATTTATATATAGCAGGGAAATTTAATTCATTATAATGTTTATCAAGTAGTGTTTCTAGCTGCTGCATTTTACTATATATATATATATCTAAATCATCGCGTTCTTGTAAATTTATGCTGTCTTTATTTGGATTAAAGTCATATAGATTAGATAATATGTATTTAATAGTTTTTCTAAATTGTATATACATATTTCTAACATTTATAATATCCCCTTCTGTAAGTTTTATACTTGGATTATCTGATCTATATATAGCCCAAAGTCTTAAAACATCAATACCATATTTTTTTACTATATCTATAATTCCAAGGTCAGTTGTAATGAGGTTAGACGAGAAGTCATTATCTGTCTTCCCAAAAAATAGTGGAGTTGCAATTGTTTTAACATTTTCTTTTACTTTAGTATGTAGCATCACTTGATTTATACTATTTATTTTATTTATAGCATCATTATCAAAGCTTAGTACTCTAATTTTTTTTAAAAAGTCATTGCGTGTTTCTATACATAAATTTTTAATGATAGCATTTGAATTTTCTTCAAAATTTACATTACCATCTTTGTCATCTTTTTCTATTTTATTTTCAACTTTTACGTTAAACATAGGTATTGTAAGTAGTTTAAATGAATCATTTAGACTACTATCTTCTTTAAAAAGAAAATCACAATCACATTTATGACATTTTACTTGTCCACCTAAAATTTCCTCAGGTGTCATTTTATTCCAAGTATCAATTCCCTTTTCATTTAGTATTTTTTTACAAATATTAATAGTTAATGGTGAAATAATTTCATCTCCACAACTTGCACAGTAAAATGCTGGTATAGGTACACTTGATTTTCTTTCATTGGAAATTGCTAATTCTTGTCTTTCAAGAATTTTATTTAAACCTTTTTCAATACTTGATAGTTTATTTCCCTCATTATATGTAATTCTTTTTAGTAATAAATCAAAAGAATTTTTTAAATCTTCTTTAATATCATCTTTTCTTTTTATATACCACTTATTTAAATATCTATAAGTTATTTCATGATTACATTCTTTACATCTTGGAATTATTATAACAGTATTTATATCTAAAAATAACATATGTTTTTGACTTAAAAGAGATATTATTTTTTCATTTACATCTTTATAATTTTGACCTTTATAATCTGATATAAAATTATTAAAGTTTCCTTTTGCATCGATTACACAATTTAAGTTTTTAGTAATATTTAGTTCTTTATTTACTAAGTAATCCAAATATGAATCAGCATTACCAAGTAGATTTATTCCAGTCATATTTCTATTATCAATATGAACAAATTTTTTATCAACTGAATATATTTTTAGTTCTTTATCATCTTTTATAGGATTAAAAAGTATAATATCTTCTAGTAATTGACTATCAAATTCTTCTACAATACGATATTTTATAAAAAAAGCATCTTCCATAACATGTTTTACAAATTCTGACCCTATAATATAGCGATTAATATTTTTTTTAACATCTTCCACTTCAACTAAACTAAATTTAGTATTTTTAGCTATGATTAGTTTTGATGAGTGAAGTAATATCCATGGTCTTATTGTAGAGCAAACTAAGGAAATATTTTTTAAATCCCCAAGTTTTTCTAATTTGTTATCATCATTTTTGATTTTACATAAAAAATATGTATTTTTTATTTTGCTTTTTCGATATTTTATATCCTTTGGAGTTGCAGATTTACCACAGTTTGTACACCATGGAACAGGTCTTTTTTCACTATAAATAGATCCATTTTCATATAATGTACCAAATTTTTCTAACATTTCATTACTTATATTTAGTTTTAAAGTTGAATAACTGTGTTTAGAATAATTAATCATAGTTCCAAGATTACTTATTTCATAAATTTGATTACGTATATTTTTTTCTAGGTTTATTTTATTTTTTTCAACAATACCAATTTCTTTTTTTACATGAGAAAAATCAGGCATGTTAGATTTATTATCTTTTTTTAATTTGATAGATTTTTTTTCGTTTTTATTATTATTATTTTCATCATTGCTTTCTTGCTGATTTTCTTCAGGTTCTTTTTTTAGCATTTCATCAGTATGGAAAAAACCTAAGTTATGATTAACATAGTTACCCTTTAAAATAGAATATCTTGCGATAACATCTTTTAAAACTTTGTTTATAATATTTGTAGGTGTTATTTTTTCAGAAATAGGCATAGGAATTTCTGAAATGTTTACATTTCTATTATTTTGTATATTTTTTTTATTTGCTATATTAAACTTACTACCATCTTGTAAACTTTGAATAAAAAAGTTTTCCCTTTTTATTAATTCTCCATCAGTTACAATTGTTTTTTGGGGTAAGTTGATAGTTTGATCAAAATCTTTTTTTTCTACTACTTTCAAATAATCACCTCTGTATTACAAAAATTATATCAAACAATTATTATATATTCAATATTATTATGAAAAAACAATTTAAATAGTATGCGTAGCTTATATTAAAATAGAATAGAAAAAATTTAAATTTTTCTATTCTATAATATTAATATAACTACTTGTTATATTTTTTACTTGTTGAGGAAATATTTAGTGGAAAATGGTAATTCATAAATTCAAGTATACAACTTATTTTATCTACTAATATAATTATAAATGATTCTTTGTATTTAGGCAATGCCATTGTAAGTGGCCACATATGCTTTAAAATAATATCTTCTTCTACTTCATTTAAGTTAAAAATTTTTGTAGCGTTACTTAGTGCAATTTGTGGATGAGTAAATCCATGTTTTTCAAAAAGCTTTTTTGTTTTTTTTTCAGTATGCCAATCATATAAAAATAAATCATGAAGTAATCCTGCTCTAGCTGCATTTTGTTTATTTAGTCCAAGTTTTTTACAAATTAAAAAGCTATAATATGAAACATTTATGCAATGCTGATAACATGTTGTATTACCATGTTGAATGTAGTTTTTCATTTTTAATACTACTTCATTTTCAATAATATCTTTTACACAATTATAATAGTCTGTATTTTCATTTATCAAGTCCTTGTTAGAAAATATTGCACAAATCTTGTTATTTATTTTTTCAACATTTATAAATGTATTATTTGTATTCATTTTTCACCTCTTAAAATCCATACTAATTTTAGCATAGTTTTTTAAAAATTACAATAAAAAATATAATATAATATATAATATGATTAAAAATAATATTAATATACATATACTCTAAAATTATTTAATTTGTAGAATTTAAATTATAAAAATATATATAAATTTATAAAATATGAAATAATTTATTTGTATTGAGTTATAATAAAAAAAGTAGTATAATTAAATATATATAGGAGGGATAAAAATGATAAAAATAGCTTTTTTTGATACAAAAGAATATGATAGAAAATTATTTGATGAATATAACAAAAAATATGGTTATGAAATAACATATTTGGAATCAAGGCTAAATAAAGAAACAGCGCCACTTGCAAGTGGATTTGATGTGATTTGTATATTTGTAAATGATGTAGTTGATGATGAAACTATAAAAATATTAAAAAAATGTGGAGTAAGGTTAATAGCTTTACGTTGTGCAGGATTTAATAATGTAGATATGTATCATATGGATGAAGATATAAAGGTAGTAAGAGTACCTGCATATTCTCCATATGCTGTTGCTGAGCATGCTGTTGCTTTGTTACTTAGTATAGATAGGAAAATATATAAAGCTTATCAAAGAACAAAAAAGTATAATTTTACTCTAAATGGTTTGCTTGGATTTGATATTCACGGTAAAACTGTAGGTGTAATAGGCACAGGAAAAATAGGTAAATGTTTTATAAATATTATGAAAGGCTTTGGTACAGAAATTCTTGCATATGATGTATATCAAGATAAAGAGGCACAAAAGCAGTTAGGATTTAAATATGTAGAACTTGATGAACTTTACGAAAAATCTGATATAATTTCTCTTCATTGTCCATTAACAGAAGAAAATACAAAGATGATAAATGAGGAAAGTATAGAAAAAATGAAAAATGGAGTTATAATTATAAATACAAGTAGAGGAAAATTAATTGATACAGATAGCCTTATAAATAAGTTAGAGCAAGGAAATATAGGTGGAGTAGGTTTAGATGTATATGAGGATGAAGAAGAATTTTTCTTAAATGATATGTCAAATTCATACACAAGAGATAAGGATTTATCTATACTTCTTTCAATGCCAAATGTTGTGATTACATCTCATCAAGCGTTTTTTACTAGTGAGGCATTAAATAAAATTGCAAATGATACTTGTGAAAATATTAAAGAGTTTTTTGAAAATGGCAGTTCCAAAAATGAAGTTAAAATATAGTAAAAAAGGTTAAAGTTTGAATTTAAACTTTAACCTTTTTTTTATTTTATTTTACTTTTAACTGATTAAAAAATTATATGATAAAAATATAGTGTAGAAAAAATAATGTACATATATTATAATTATTTTAAGAGGGATGTATGAAAAATATTATAGGAATAAAAGATGACAATAAACATGTTATCACTATTGGTTCAAAATGTTATAATTGTATATATTTAAAAGCTATTAAAGTTACAGAAAAAATATTATCTGATAAAATAGTAATATGTTCAAAATTGAATAAAGAGGTAAAAAATACTAACTCATACTGTAAATTTAAAGTTGAAAGAAATGTTGAATTTAAAGTAGGAGATGTGGTTAAAACTAAAGATGGATTAAAAGGATTTACTAAATATAAAGGAATAAGTTATTTTGATTACATGAAAATAGATGAAGGAATTATAACTGAAATAGATGAGATGATTAATAAAAAAGTATATTATATAAATGGACTTTCCTATACTGATGAAATGATAGAAAAAGTTGATTAAAAAATTAATTTTAAAAATATATTGCAAAATAGTATATAATAGTATAAAATAAAGGAAAAAATAATAAAAAACATGTAAAAATATATGGAGGTATTATGATAATGAAAACAAAGGAAAATAGTAAAGAAAAAATAAATAAAAAAGGAAATAATAACATTTTTTATAAAGTAAGCCCTAATGTTGGTATATCACTAATAGTGCTAGTAATAACAATAATAGTGGTAATAATACTAGCAGTAGCAGTGGTGGTAAGTATAATAAATAATAATCCAATGAGTGAAGCAAATAGAGCAAGGTATCAAAGTGATAGAGCAAATATGCAGGCAATTTTAACTA
>CANAIR010000016.1 GCA_947361355.1 uncultured Clostridium sp. | reverse complement strand
TGATAGTAGCATAATTAATATTATTGTTATTACTAGTATCATTAATGTTACTCCGTTTTTATATCCATATTTTTTTTCTTTTAATGACATTTGTATTCCTCCTATTACACCAATTAGACATTTCATTTTTATACGCACAAAACCTAGTTAAAGAAATCCACTTCCTTTAACTAGGCTAAAAATCATTTTTTTATTTACATTTTTTACAAAATTTGTATAACAAATTAATGCTATCTTAACACATAGCACTTTTGTGTAGACTTATCATATTTTTACCTCCTTTTGTTTACATATTTTTTTAATTTTTATATTCTTATTTTTATCTAATTATATTTTATATCATCCTTTTTTATTTTTCAATATTTATATGACAATTTAATGCATTTTTTTAGCAAAATGTAAAAAAAGTGTCTAAAACTATTCTTAGACACTTATTTATTTAATATATTTTATTATTTTAAATTAAAGAAAGCCTCTTTACCAGCAAATTTTGCAGCAGAACCCAATTCTTCCTCAATTCTTAATAATTGATTATATTTACATACCCTATCAGTTCTTGAAGGAGCACCAGTTTTTATTTGGCCTGCATTAGTTGCAACAACTAAATCTGCAATTGTTGTATCTTCTGTTTCTCCTGATCTATGAGAAACAACTGCAGTCATTCCAGCTCTACTTGCCATTTCAATAGCCTCTAAAGTTTCTGTAACTGTTCCAATTTGATTTAATTTTATAAGGATAGAATTTGAAACCCCCATATCAATACCTTTTGATAGTCTTTGTGTATTTGTAACAAACAAGTCATCACCAACAAGTTGAATCTTATTACCTAATTTTTCAGTTAATAACTTCCAACCTTCCCAATCTTCTTCTGCAAGACCATCTTCTAAAGATATAATTGGATATTTATTTGCTAAATCTTCCCAAAAAGCTACCATTTCTTCACGAGTAAACATTTTATCAGATTTCCAGAAATAGTATTTACCTTCTTCACCTTTTGCTTTTGCTTCATCATACATTTCTGTTGCTGCAGCATCAATAGCAATTTTAAAATCTTCACCTGGTTTGTAACCTGCTTTTTCAATTGCTTCAACTATAACTTTTAAAGCTTCTTCATCTTCAGATAAGTTTGGAGCAAATCCGCCTTCATCGCCTACTGATGTTGCAAGACCTTTTGCCTTTAGAACTGATTTTAAATTATGAAATACTTCAGCACACATTCTTAAACATTCTCTAAAACTTTCAGCACCTACTGGCATAATCATAAATTCTTGAATATTTACACTATTGTCTGCATGTTTACCACCATTTAATATATTCATCATTGGAACTGGTAAAACTTTTGCATTTACTCCACCAAAATAATTGTATAAACTTACACCTAATGCTTCTGCCGCTGCTCTTGCAACTGCTAAAGATACTCCAAGTATAGCGTTAGCACCCAATTTTCCTTTATTATCAGTACCATCTAGTTCAATCATCGCCCTATCTATTTCAACTTGATCTAAAGCATTCATTCCTTCTATTTCAGGTGCAATAATATCATTTACATTATCTACTGCATTTAAAGTACCTTTTCCTAAATATCTTGATTTGTCACCATCTCTTAATTCAACAGCTTCAAAAGCGCCAGTTGAAGCACCTGATGGAACAGCTGCTCTTCCCATAAATCCACCTTCAACTTCAACCTCAACTTCAACTGTTGGATTTCCCCTTGAATCTAATATTTCTCTTGCATATACAGATTCGATTTGTAAATATTGTTTCATAATAAATTCCTCCTTAATTTACATTTTATATATTTTTTATATTAACTACATAAAAATTTATTATGTAGAATATAACTTTGATTTTTATATAACTTATACTATTAATGTTACATTTTCTCTATTTTGTTAACATACTGATTTAGACTTTTTAAAAAACTATTTTCTTCTTTATCTTGTCTTTTATCAGCATTCTTTTTAGCTTTATCCATTGTTTTATTTATATTTTTTTCTTCTAGCTTCCTTTTTCTTTCTATTTCATTTATATAATTATCAAGCCTTGTTTCCATTTTATAATCTTCAAAATCTTGTTCTACACCAAGTTCGTATTTAGAATAATATGTATCATATATAACTTTATAATTTACATCTTCTTTATTATAATTTTGTATAATATCTATTTCATCTTCTTCAATATTATATAAGTCAAGTATGATTTTTCCCATTTCTAAAATAGTTTTTCTCTCACTTTTTAAGTCTATAAGTCCTGCATAGTAATTTTTTCTATAAGATTTATTCACACTATTCATTATATCAAAAGAAATATTATAAAATAGTGTTACAAAACATTCTGGTGTAATATCTTTTCTTTCTAGCTTTTGTCTTAAATCTTCATATAATTCTTTTATATCTTCTTGAGCCTCTTCAAGTAGAGATTTTGCTTCAATTACTGACTCTTCCTTATATTTTTTTTCTTCTTCTTCCTTTTTACTACTTTTTAATTTTTTTATTCTTTTCTCTTCTTTTTCATATTCTTCTTTATTTAACAATTTAAATCCATGCCCACCACAATTTGGACATTTTCCATTTGGAAGTTCTTCTTTTATTTGTTCTAACTCACTATTTGTTATAACTACCTTTTGTTTTTTTATGAAATCACATTTTGGATTTTTACAAACATAATATATTATAACTTCAGTAGGAAACTCATCTTCCTCTTCTATTTCATCTTCTTTTGGTGTAACTAAATCATATGTTCTCCAAGCAGATTCAGTCTCAAAATCTTCTCTAGTTTTTCTTGGCATATTTTCACCTCATTATTATATTTCTATTAAACTTTTGCCTGTCATTTCTTCTGGCACTTTCTCTCCCATCATATCAAGTAATGTAGGTGCAATATCACATAATCTACCATCATTTAAAGACTTCACCCTATTTGATATTACAATAAAAGGTACATCAAATGTAGAATGGGAAGTTATTGGTTCGCCTGTTTTTAGATCAAGCATTAATTCACAATTTCCATGATCTGCTGTAATTATTGCTTCTCCATTAACTTCTTCTATTTTTGATATTACTTTTCCAACACATTTATCTAATGCTTCAACTGCTTCAATTGCTTTATCTAAATTTCCTGTATGACCTACCATATCTCCATTAGCATAATTCATTATGATTACATCGTAAGCTTTTTTATCTATTGCTTCTACAACTTTTTCAGTTATTTCATATGCAGACATTTCTGGTTTTAAATCATATGTAGCAACCTTAGGTGATGGCACTAATTCCCTTGCTTCTCCATTATATATTTTTTCCTCTCCACCATTAAAGAAAAAAGTAACATGAGCATATTTTTCTGTTTCAGCTACTCTTAATTGAGTATAACCTAAACTTGATAAATATTCTCCTAAAGTATTTTTTAAAACTTGTGGCTTATACGCTACACTTACATTTTTAATACTCTCATCATATTGAGTCATAGTAACAAATGTAAGATTTTCTATTTTTTTTCTTTCAAATTCATTAAAATTATCATTTACAAATGCTTTTGTTATTTGCCTTGCTCTATCTGGTCTAAAATTAAAAAATATAACAGAATCATTACTATTTACAGTTGCAATTGGTAAATTTTGTTCATCAACTATAACAATAGGCTTTACAAATTCATCAAATTCTTGTGATTCGTAAGATGTTTCAACAGCTTTTTGTACTGTTTTAAACATATTTCCTTCACCCTTTGTCATTGCATCATATGCAAGTTTTACTCTCTCCCACCTATTATCTCTATCCATTGCATAATATCTTCCTGATAGTGTAGCAATTTTTCCAATTCCTATTTCTCTTATTTTTTCTTCTAATTTTTTTAAATATTCTACTGCTGATGTTGGAGGAGTGTCTCTTCCATCTAATATTGCATGAATATATACTTTATCTATATTTTCTATTTTTGCCATTTTAAGTATAGCATATAAGTGATCAATGTGTGAGTGAACTCCACCATCTGATACAAGTCCCATTATATGCAAAGATGAATTGTTACTTTTTACATTTGAAAAAGCTTTTTTTAATTCTGCATTATTATAAAAATTTTCATCTTCTATTTCCTTTGAAATTCTTGTAAGCTCTTGATATACTATTCTTCCAGCACCTATATTTGTATGTCCTACTTCTGAGTTACCCATTTGTCCTTCTGGAAGACCTACTGCAAGTCCACTAGTTGAAACATAAGTATTTGGATACATAGATATATATCTATCTAAATTTGGTGTATTAGCTAATTTAAAAGCATTTCCTTTTTCCTCATCATTTAATCCTACACCATCCATTATCATTAGTAAATATTGTTTATCTTTCATACATTTACACTTCACTTTCTACTTTAACAATACCTATTATATCACTTTTTAATTTAAATAACAAGATATCTATTTTTTTTGCTATTATTTTATTATTTTTTTATAAAAAGCGAAAAATTAGTAAATAAAATATCTCAATTTACTAATTTTTATATTTTTTAAATTTATATTTATTTCTAAAAAAATGTTTATATTTTAATCTATTTGAACTCCCTTAACTACATTTGAATTATCTGATTTTGTATCTAACATGCTATTTATATAACCAGACACTACAAAATTATAATTTAAAACTATCTTTGCATTAGGATCAGTTGCAGCATTATTAAACAGTTACTACACTTTGATGTTTTAGCTTTTATAGTTATAATTGTATTAAGTTTTGTAGCTTCTTAGAACATTTTGGATAAATCTGTTACATTTGATGTATTAAAATTTTTTAAATTATTATATGAAACAAACAAACGACTCATATTCTCCTCTTGAGAAGTATCTAATGATTCTATATTTTCCACTTCTGTTAATCCAGAATACTCACAAAATAACTCATAACAATTAGTATTAGCAACTATTTTTTCTTTTTATGCTATTACTAAAATACTTTTATTATCCTCTAACCATGCCATTGCACTCTTATCCTGCGCTTGTGATATACTTGTAAGTTCAACCTTATCTTTTTGCACTTTATCTGCTACTGTTTTTTTACACCTGTTGTTACACTATTTAACTTCTTTGCATCCATTTGTATTATATCCTGTTTTTCTGCCATAATTTTTCCTACTGTATTTGTAAATATTCCTGCATATTTGCTACATCACTTTCTTATCTTGTTTTATTTGCCTCACGCATCGGATTATTATTTTACAGTGAAATAATCACAGTGGCTACAAGTATTATTACCACTATAATTGTTATCACAAGTACTACTAATGATATACCGCCACTAGGGTTGGTTTTATAAAAAAGTTTTTATTCTTATTTTTTACTTATTTTTTCTTTATTTATTTTCATATACTTCACCTCTTATTTTTACATATTCTTTTTATTATTTTTTCCTATATTTTTTTGTTCTATACTATTATTTTTTAATAGTCACTGGAAATCAGTTTCAATTTTTACACATTTTTATTAATTTTCTTACTTCTGTTATTACTTCCACTTTATTTCAGTTATATTACATTTTTTATTTTTTTGTTCACTAGTTAAAGTACCAAAAACCTAGCTAAAGAAATTCATCTCCTTTAACTAGGTTTTCACATATTTATGCCCATAAACTGTGTAGTGCATTCATATTTTTCCACATTTTGTTTACATATATTTAATTTAAAACAATGTATCTTTTTACATATTTATTTAATTATATCATTAATAGTTTACTATTGCAACAAAATCATTGGTAAGTGCTGCACCACCAACTAAAGCACCATCAATGTTTTCCATATTAAGTATTTCTGAGGCATTCGATGGTTTTACACTCCCACCATATTGTATTCTTACTTTATCTGCTACAACCTCGTTATATATCTCTAAAATAGTCTTACGAATAAATTTACACATATCTTCTGCTTGCTCAGAAGTAGCAGTAACACCTGTTCCAATAGCCCATATAGGTTCGTATGCTATAACGACATTTCTTTTCATTTGTTCTTCTGTAATACCATTTAGTGAATTTACTATTTGCGATTTTACTATTTCATACATTTTTCCTTCATTTCTTTGTTCTAAAGTTTCACCAACACAAATTATTGGGTTTAAATCTTTTTCTAACAATTTCTTTGCCTTTTTATTAACTATTTCATCAGTCTCACCAAAATATTGCCTTCTTTCACTATGTCCTACAATACAATATTTAGCATTAACAGATATTAACATATCAACAGATGTTTCACCAGTATATGCACCCTTATCTTCAAAGTATACATTTTGAGCACCTAGCATTATTTTAGTATCATCAAGTATATTTGAAACCCTATCAAGTGATACAAAATTTGGGAAGATTACTACATCTACTTCATCTGTATTTATTCTATCTTTTATTTCATTTACAAAATTTTCCGCTTCATTTGCAGTATAATTCATTTTCCAATTTCCTGCTATTATTTTTTTTCTCATATTTTATTTAACTAAGTAACCTTAGCTTCCTCCTTTTTAACTATTTCTTTAATTTAATTCAATATAGTTAGAATCACTTAAAGAACTTGCCCATTCTGGTTCTATATCTTTACTAGCAAATTTAAATTTTACATTACCATTTTCATCAACATTCCATGAACCATTCCACATAGTTGGTTTAGTAGATTCTAATTTAGACCAATCATCACTACTTAGTATATCACTTAAAGTTTGTATAAGTTCACTTGCTTGCTCTTTTTCAGATGGATAATTTTCGATAAAATATCTTCCAACACTATCTTGGACTTTTCCCCAATCTTGTACAAATTCTGCATCCTTTCCATCTTTTTCATATTCTTCTTTTATTTCATTTTTATATTTACTAGCATTTAATTTACTTAAATTTGTATCTGAGTCAATCTTAACTTTTGCATTTACCGCTATTATAACAATCAAACCTATTACAAAGATTAAAGTAACACTAACAAAAGTTATAAATTTATACATATCTTTTACTACAATCTTTTTATTACTACCTTTTTTACTACTTTTTTTTCTTATATTATCTTTATTTGTACTTACCTTTTTTTCCATTTTAATCCCTACTTTTTTCAAATTACCTGTTTTCTAAAGCTTCTATACCTGGTAATTTTTTACCTTCCATAAATTCAAGTGATGCACCACCACCAGTAGATACATGTGTCATTTTTTCTTCATAACCAAACTTTTCTACTGCTGCTGCACTATCTCCACCGCCTATAATAGTTGTAGCGTTAGAATTTGCCATAGCCTTTGCTATTTCTTTAGTGCCATTTGCAAATTTATCATATTCAAATACTCCCACTGGTCCATTCCATACAATTGTTTTTGCAATATCAATTTCTTGTTTAAATAACTCTACTGTTTTTGGTCCAATATCTACACCTATATATTCGTCTGGTACTTCATCAATACTTGTCACCAATGTATCTGAATCATTTGATATTTCTTTAGTAACAATATTATCTACAGGAAGTAGCATTCTAACTCCTTTATCTAGTGCTTTTTTTAGAATTTCGGCTGCTACATCTACTTTATCATCTTCACAAAGTGATTTTCCTATTTTACCATTTTGAGCTTTTATAAATGTATAAGTCATTGCTCCCCCAATTACAAGAGTATCCACTTTATCAAGTAAATTGTTAAGTACTGCTATTTTACTTGATACCTTAGCACCACCAACTATTGCAAGTAATGGTCTTTTTGGATTATTTATACCATTATCTAAAGCCTCAATTTCTTTTTCAATTAAAAAGCCACAAACTGATGGTAAATAATGAGTAACACCTTCAGTTGAAGCATGCGCTCTATGAGCAGATCCAAAAGCATCATTTACAAAAATCTCAGCAAATGAAGCAAGCTTTTTTGCAAACTCACTATCATTTTTTTCTTCTTGTTCATACATTCTCGTATTTTCTAATAATACAACTTCGCCATTATTTAAAGAATCTATTTTTTCCTTTGCATAATCTGAATAAATATCTTCAATTAGCTCTACATTTTTATTAAGTAATTCTCCAAGCCTTATAGCAACTACTTTCAAACTTTTATTTTGACCTGTTTTTCCTAGATGTGAACAAAGAATAATTTTAGCGTTATTATCTATCAAATAGTTTATAGTTTTTAATGATTCTACTATCCTTTTATCACTAGTTATTTTACCACTTTGTTTATCAAGTGGTACATTAAAATCACATCTTACTAGAACTTTTTTTGAGTCAACATATATATCTTTTACAGATTTTTTATTTATCATATTTTCAACTCCCTCTTTATTTAAAAGTAAATATAAAACTATTTTTAAAAAGCTGGCTATTTTTAAGCCAGCCATAATTATACATTTTATTTTAAGAATATTATTTATTATTTATTATCTACTTCATACATATGAGACACTAAATCTACAACTTTATTTGAGTAACCCCATTCATTATCATACCAAGACACCAATTTTACAAAAGTATCTGATAATGCAATTCCTGCTTTTACATCAAATATTGAAGTATGTGGATTATGTATAAAATCAGAAGATACTAATGCTTCATCTGTCCAATCCATAATTCCTTTTAACTCATTATTACACGCATTTTTAACAGCTTCTACGATTTGTTCATAAGATGCAGGTTTATTTAATGTGCAAGTTAAATCTACTACTGATACATCTAAAGTTGGTACTCTAAATGACATACCAGTAAGTTTTCCATTAAGTTCTGGTATAACTTTTCCAACTGCTTTTGCTGCTCCAGTTGATGAAGGTATTATATTACCAGCTGCTGCTCTTCCACCTCTCCAATCTTTATTTGATGGTCCATCAACAGTTTTTTGAGTAGCTGTTGTTGAGTGAACTGTTGTCATTAAGCCCTCTTTTATACCAAAATTATCGTTTATAACTTTAGCAAGTGGTGCTAAACAGTTAGTAGTACAAGATGCGTTAGATACTACTTTCATATCAGAAGTATATTCATCTTGATTTACTCCCATAACAAACATTTTAGCGTCTGCAGAAGGAGCTGAAATTATAACTTTTTTTGCTCCACCTGTAAAATGTGCAGAAGCCTTTTCAGTTGTAGTAAATACACCAGAAGATTCTACTACATATTCAACTCCAGCTTCAGCCCATGGAATATCATTAGGATCTTTAAAATTAAATACTTTAATAGTTTTTCCATCTACTACTAAATTTCCATTTTCTATTTTTATATCTGCATTTAATTTTCCATGTACTGTATCATATGTTAACATATATTTCATATATTCTAAATCTATAAAAGGATCATTAACTGCAACTACATCTACATTTTCCCTTTCTAGTGAAGCTCTCATCACAAGTCTACCAATTCTTCCAAAACCATTGATTCCTAGTTTTATATTCATACAATATTACCTCCTCTTTGTATAACTATATTTTAACGCATGAATGTATTTTTTTCAAGTATATATACAAAATTTTTCCTTTTTTTTAAAAAATAAAAACTGCTAGAATTTTTTATTCTAACAGTTTAAAATATACCTATCTAATAAAATCTATAAAAATAATTTTTGATATATTGTCTTCTTCATTACTTTGAATTAGTTCAATTTTTCCATCTTTACTTATTTTGTCTTTTATAAATTTTAAATAATCTTTATTTAGTGGCATATGACATGTTGAATTGTTATTATTATATATAATTCTTATTCCCTCATCAATTAAATTATCAAGCAACTTAATCATTAAATCTAAAGGAACTTTTCTTTCTTCTACAACAAATTCTTCTTCATTTTTGTTAAGTATTTTGTTTTCCATAAACTTATCCTCCTTCAAATTATTTTAGGTTTACAGGCTAATTTTTCTACATTATACTAAAATAATATATTTTGGTCAACTAATACTTATTTGACATAACAGCATTGAAATGTTATAATACAAACACAACTTAATAAATTTTTAAATAATTATTTGAAAGGAGAAAAAATACTATTATGAGTATGGGTTATAGTATTGTAGTTGAAACAACAAAAGGTAATGTAACTTTTTGGACTTCTTGGTTAGAAAATGGGTTTAACTTATTTTATCCATTAGAAGTAAAAATACCAGATGAAATTGTAACTGAAACTCTTGGGATAACAATAGCCAAACCTGTTAAAAATGTATTATTTGGAAAAAGATTGTGGGAAAAATATTACTCTGAACGCCTAAAAGAGGGCGGAAGAGTTTGGATAGGTCAATGTGATTCCTATTCATATGGATTCAACTTATATATTATAAAAGATCAAAAACTTGCTGGAAATTACTGTGGTCATGATCAAACAAATACAATTTATACCGCAGATCATTCATTTTTTAATGAAGATGAACCAGATGCTCCAAATGGCAATTCTGTTAATATTATGCCTTATGAAAAAAAGTTTATTAAACTTCTGATTAAAATTTCAAAGTTAATTGGTGATATTAAGGCTATTAATTTTAGATGTTTTTCTCTTTATACCCCAGAAAATTTAAAATCTCTTGGTTATGATGTTAAAACTCTTACATATCATAATCTTGATGCGCCAAAAAAATATTATTATACTAATGAAAATAATACTGATATTGAAATTGTTTTATTAAAAGGAAATTCAGCTATTCCATATATATCTATATTAAGAAAGCCTTTAAATAATGATGAATTTACTTTTGAATTTATTAACAATTTTTTATACTCATATGCAAATATGAAAGATTTGTATACCACTATACCACTTGCCTCTGAACTTTTTGAATACTATGGTAAGGAATAAAAGTATAATTAGATAAATATATCAAAAAGATGCAAATTAAACTAATGATTTGCATCTTTTTACTATATAATTTTGTTAAATTATTTTTACTATTTTTCATAAGGGTATTTAAAAGCACTTACTAATTTAAGCTCATTTTCAAATAATGGTTTTACATATAAATCTTTTCTTTCACCATGACCTGTACAAAAATATTGATTTCCTGTGTTATTAAATAATGGATTACATATTTCATCAAAATATTTTTTAGAACCATAAAATCTCTGCAATGACAAAATTGCATATAAAATATTTGAAACTAATAACTCAATAGGAGTATAAACATTAGGTCCTTCTTTTACGATATATAACTTATCTTCTCTTTTTTCAAGATAAATACAATCGCATGGACACTCACTTACGATTTGCTCCAATTTAAAATATTCTTTATAAAATTCCTCATATCTTGGCTTTATAAAGGACTTTTGAATTTCATCATCAATTTGTATAAGTTTACCATTTAAGCAATAAATATCATTAAAAGAAAGTACTTCTCTAGCAATATATATATTACTTATTGCCTCTTTATCAAAACACCTACAACAATAATCAATAGGTACATCACTTATAACAATGTATTTTTTCTCGCTTTCATCAAGTCCTTTTAAATAAGAATATAACGAATGTATTCCCTGTCCCCTAGTATCAATACAGTGAATACATATTTCTTCTTGCATATCAAATAATAATACACAAACTAAATTTATGTTTTTAAGTTTCTCTAAAAAAATTTTATTTCCTTCTGCATTCATTTTTATTTTTTTCATTTTTTTCCTCCATAATTAATCAATTATGTTTACAGATACGTTTTATTTATTATATCATTTTTTAATAAAATGTCAAATAAGCTAATTTCCGAAATAAACATTGATTGATTTTAATAAATAAATATGATAAAATTAAATATTTTAAATTTTTAAAATCTAATAATTATAAAGTTTTTGCAAATTGGCTTAAAGACTTATCAAATATGGAGCCTGAAAGAATGAAAAAGTTTGGCTATTCAGAATAAAGATTATGTATTTTTAACTAAAAAATAACTTTAGGATTATTCAAAATTTTATTTTGAACTCTCCTAAAGCTATTTTTTATTCTACAATCATATTTGGATTAAATGTAACATCTGTTTTTAATTGATTGTTATCTTCTTTTTTACCCGGTTTTAATATTTCTAAATCTTTTGTTATTAATTTATATTTTTTTGTGTCAACTTCTAGTTCAAATACATTTATTGATTTTTCTAAATTATCTTCTAAATGTTTTAATTCTGTTGTAAAATACATTTCTTCATCTTTTAATGATAATCCTACTTTTTTTATTATTCTAAATATTTCAGCAATATGTTGAATATCTTCACCTACAAAAACAAGTTGAGGTTTATCATAAAATCCTGCGTCATTACGATTGAAATTTTCATAAAAATCAGAAAATAATTGAACTTTTTCTGCAAACATATTTTGCCAATCTTCATTTCTTCTTACTACTTCAAATATAAAGTTTACATCATCAGCACCATTTTTTAAAGTAATTAATCCACCTGTTGGTTTAAATTTAACATTATATTTTTTAGAAAACAATAATATATTAGGGTTTGTTGAATGATATGCAGCAACTTTTTGCATATATGCAATTATAACTTGATTTCCTGCAAGCTTTCTTTTTACAGCATATGCTGGTTTTGTATTGTCTGTTGGTTGCCAAGATGTTGCTATATTTCTTTGTTTTAAAATATATGTTGCTATTTTGTCCATTGCATAAGCTCTATATGAACTTTTTCCAGATTCACTTTGAAAATAATAACGTGCTATTACTTTTGATTTTGTTAAATCTTCTAACCATTTAGCAACTTTATTTTGTTTTTTATCTTCTTCTATATCATCTATTTTTCCTCTTAAATCTAGTATTTGTGTTACTTGTCTTGAAGTAACAAATCCAAATTCATTTACTACTTCTAATGCTTTTATATGTGATTCATTTATGTACCCCATATCCATTTTAAATACTACTTGATTAATTGATGCAAATCCCTCTTTACCGTCGAAAACTTTCACTTCATTTTCTCTAACAGCAAAAGGTGATACTGCTGTTTTAACTTCTTTATCATTTACCATTTTTCTACTCTCCTTAAATTTTAATTTTGAAATTTAACTTTTTAGTAATACAAAAGCTAGCATTGGGAAATTACTTCCATATACTATTAT
The DNA here is from genome assembly GCA_947361355.1 of uncultured Clostridium sp. Lineage (GTDB taxonomy): Bacteria > Bacillota > Clostridia > TANB77 > CAG-465 > CAG-465. The sequence continues at coordinate 24,907 of CANAIR010000016.1, read as the reverse complement.
ACAATACTATTTACATAATTTCAATAATTTTTATACAAAAAATTTATTTTAATTATATTTTTATATTTCAACACAATTCAATTCTAAATTTGACATAATATTATATAAATGATATAATATTAATATACAAATTAAATATTTCTAAATAACTTTTTAGGAGGATAATACATTGAAAAAATTATTTAACTTTGCAAGATTTATAATGTTACCTGTTCTTTTTATAACTAATTTTATAAAACGGATTATTTTATTTGATCCAACTGTAAAAGAACTTAACGCATTTACTAGAAGATATAGTACACTAAAATTAGATTTTTTACTAATTATACTGTTTGTGCTTTTAATAGTCTCAATTGTTGTTTGGTTCAAAAACAGATAATAAAAAAGTGTGGAATTAAAATGATTTAACTATTGTCATTTTAAACTCCACACCTTTTTTTATAATATTTAGTATTAAGTTTTTATCCTATAATTATAAGTTTTATCTTTTTCTTTTCTGGAATTATTCTTTTTACACTAACTAAAACCTTTTGACCATACTCTACTCCATTTACATGTTCTGCAAGGCCAACTAAATTGTTTTTTAATTCTACAAAAACTCCTGTTTTTATTCTTTGTCTAATTATTCCTTCTACAATTTCACCTTCTTTTAGTTTTGCGACTCTTTGCTCAAAAGTACCAAATAATTCCTTATATGATAATTCTATTCTACCAGTATCTCTATCAAATTTTTTCACCATTACTTGTATTCTCTGACCGATTCTTAAAACATCTGAAGCATGTTGAATTTTTACATCTGTAATATCTTGTAATTTAAGTATTCCAGTTACTCCACCACCAACATCAACAAATGCTGCATACTCAGTAGTAGATACAACCACACCTTTTAATTTCATACCAGCTTGTAAGTGCATATACATCCATCTTCTAACTTTTAATTCAAGTTTTCTTTTAGACATAATTAATTCAACTTTTCCATCTGGATTTTCTATAATATCTTTTATACAAGCATGTATTACTTTATCTTTTTTATTTTCAATGTGTCTTGCTTCAACAAGTCCATCTTCTCCTACAATACTTGAAGCTTCTTCTCTTGGAATAATGGCTTTTATATCACTTCCGACTATTCCTATCATATTTAAACTATCATCAATTTCTTGAACTAGCATATCAACTACTTGTTCTTCTTTTTGTATTTGTTGTAGCTTTTTTAATGAATAATGCACTTGTTTTCTAACTTTTTTAGTATTTTTTATATTACTTTCATTATTTTCATTCATTTATATCTATTATCCTTTCTAAACTAAAATATTTTTATACCTGTCATTTTATTATCAGAATTTTTACCAATAACCAATTTAAATTTAAGTTCCTCATTATTTTTATATTTTATATTAATCTCAGATTCAAATTCTACTTTAGAAGTATCGATACTAGCAATTGGAATAACAACATTTTCAATTTCCAACTCTCCACTAAGTACAGATATTTTTTTGATTAAATTATTAAACTCATCATAATTATCTATACCTGTTTGTATTAGTATTAATTTTTTATTATTAAAATAAAAAAATCTATCATTTTCCTTTAATTTTCCTTGTTCTATTAATTTTACATAGTTTGGAATTATATTATATGCAAAATTATACGAAAATTTAGATATTGTTTTTGGCTTTACATCACCAATATATTTTGCAAGTACAACATGTATATTTGTTGGTGATTTTGTTGAACTTGAAATATCATCAGAATTCATATAGGATAATGCATAACCTTCATTTTCCATCTTCTGAGTATTTAAAAAATAAATACTCAGAATGATGAATAATATAACAACTACAATAATTATGACTATTCTTTTTATAATTTTATTCATTATATACCTCACTAACATATTAATATGTTCCTGCAACATCGCCAAATATAGATTTAGCAACATCTATTTTCTTTTCAGCTTGCCAAGCTGTATAACCAGCTTGTTCCCAAGGTGTTGTTTCTGTACCTAAAGCATGTGCTGCTCCACCATTTCTACATTTTTCTACAAATTCTTCATGAGTGCTATATACTTTAGTTACACCTGCAACAGCTGGATCCATATAATAAAATCCGCCTGCACCAGAACTACCTTGCTCATGTTTTCCTAAATATGAATAAATACTTTGTATTCCTTGTATAGTATCTGGTGTGCCATAACCATTTGGATCTGCTCCACCATTTTCTGTCACAGCTTTACGTTCCTCATATTTTGCCATTATAGAAGCATAATAACTTGATGATGGATCTTGATATTGTACAATAAGATCACAATATGCAGACAATGTAGTTAACATATCTCCAAAATATGCTGAACTAGCACCATTAGGTGTTGCAAGTCCCCAATAGTTATTTACACTACTATGTAATCCTTGTTCGCAAACTGCAGTTGCAAAAGCATATTCAGGATTTACTCCTTTACCTGTACAAGTATCGTAAAATTTTTCCATAGTAGCTTTATCTTGGAAACAAGCATCTCCACCAGCACTTGCAGCATATCCAAGTGCCTTTTGTGTCCACTCTTCTTTACTTAATTTTGTTCCTACTACTGAAAAACCTTCTCCGCTTCCACCTCTTTTTTCACTCTTAAATACATATCCACTTGGTATACTAGTTATACTATTTGGGTCTATTGAGCCATATTCTGGTTCAGTAACATAAAAATCTAATGGATCAACTCTATTAGAATGCGATGTCCCTCCTTGATATATTGTGAAATCTAGATGAACACCTGTTGATTTTCCAGTAGTTCCCATAATACCTAATTTTTGACCTTTTTTTACTTCTATTCCCTCTGCAATTGTAGAATCAATACTAGACATATGAGAATATCTTGTATAATACCCATCACTATGTTCAATTACTACTGAATTACCATAACCACCACTTGAAGCTGTATCTTCAACTCTTAATATTTTACCATCTTTAGCTGCAATTATTATATTAGCCCCTTCACCTGGATTAATATCTATTGCACCATGAGCTTCACCATATGCTGGCGAATAAGGGAATACACAGTTTATAACTCTTGCTCCATCATTACCATTTAAGTCAACTGGCCATCCAAAGCCTGAACTTCTTGATGAAGCATTATTTTCTATTGATCCAGCATTTGAATATCCTAATTTAAAACCTAAAGATACAAAATACGCATATGGAACAGCACCAGAGCTATCTCTTGTTTTATTAATTAATTTTTTTAGTTGGTCATAACTCATTAATAAGTCATCTTCTTTAATATATCCCATATATTTTGATGCTTCCATTCCTCTATTTAAGTAATTTTTATATATTTTTGGATTAGCATTTATAAAATCAATCAAATTAAGATTTCCTTTTTTAGACATTACTTTATATCTTCTATATTCTTTTTTTGGAGCACCTTCGAAGTCTTCTTTTGAAATTGTATCTCTTTTTTTATCATTATCTTCATTTTGATTGTATCTTAACATTTCATCATAATCTAATTGTTTATTTTCACTAGAAGCTTGAGTTAGTTTATCTTCCCACTCTCTTTTTATATATATTTCTTCTCCTACATTTTCAGTATATGCAGCTCCATCTAATTTATATGTTCTTGTAACACTTGATAAATTTTTAGTAGATGATGTACTAACATCTATTTGAGTTGCAGAAGCTCCATAGCTACTTGTAATATTTGCAACACTACCACTACCAGATAATGTGCCAGCATCAAGTTTGGTATTTCCACCAATTATTTCATTATATGGAGATCTTCCAGAAATCATTTCAGATTTAGGATTTCTTCTTGCTTGTACATCTGCATCATTATATTTTGTAAATACAAATTCATTTCTATATACCATATCAAAGGTAAGAGCTTTTTGTAAATAATATTTTGTACTTGTACTAGTTGAAGCTCCTACAAATTCTTCTTTCATAGGATCTACAGCACCAGAAGCATCAAGTCTTGTATTTACAGGAGTTTGTGAAATTTCAATATCAGGATTACAGCTTACTACTATAACGTGTGTAGATGAACTAGTTTCCTCACCTTTATCATTTACAGTTTTTATTGTTGTCTCTTTTACTACTGCCTCTGATTTTTTAGTATATTGAATATAATCTCTATATTTTGTATTCATCGTATATTTTTGTATATCATATCTATTTACTGTAATTTCATGATATCCATTTTTTATTATAGCATATGGGAAATTAACATTTTTCTTTGCCTTAGAAGTTTTTAATTCACTCTCTGTTCCGCTATCACCACTATCATCATCATTATTGTCACTATCAGAAGTATTATCAGATGTTCCAGAATTATCACTTGAATTACTACTATCCGAACTACCTGTACTTCCAGCAAATTGTTGAATATACTGTTGACCAGCGTCAACTCTAGTTTGTATAACTGCTTCTCCTGGAGAACACCTTTCAAAATGTCGAACAAAATAATCAGTTGCTTCATATAAAGTAGTTATACTTAAAAAAGTGGTCCATTCAGAAGGATCAAGCCAACCCATTCCCATAGCTGGATTTTCACCACTTAATTCGTACCATAAAAAATCTAATTGAACTGTTATATCTGTAATATCTTTTCCTTGTGATGCTGCAAAAGTATCAAGATTAGTTTTTCTACTACCAAGCCATTGACATAAACCAAATGCACCACTACCTTCATAATTATATACACCTGTATCAAATCCAGATTCTTGGTGTATAGTTCCCATTATTGAACCAGCAAGTATATCTGAAAATCCTTTAGATTTTAAGAAATTCCATACTATCTCCTGATTTCCATTACCAGAATAATCAGCAGTTCCACCCATATTTCCAGATGAAGAACCACCACCTGAACTACTATCATCTATATCTTCAGAATCAAATACCATATTTCCACTTTCAGCATTTAATATTCCTGAATACATAGAAAGTGGAATGTACCACGTCTGAATATATGGCAAAACAAGTGAAACAAACTTTCCAAGCTTTGTATTACTATCATCTTTTGGATATTTAAGTCCAAGCGTTATATCACTTTGCATAGGTGAATTTTTTCCTGCCTCGTTTCCATGACCATACATTTTCCACTTTATCTTATTAAAATTATATTTTTCTGTAAGTAAAATATGTTTATATATAGGTAGCTTATCATTAATACTAACAATCCTAAAATTTTTCTTCTTATCATCTGCTTGTACTTGGTAATTTGGATTTCCTTCAAAATTCTCTAGACCAGTCCCACCTGAACTTCCACTACTATCGCCACTACCACTTCCACTAGAACCTTCACCAAATTCATAATCTCCATTACTTCCATTCCATGTTGTTTTAACTTGTGATTTATCAACAGTAGAAGCATGTTGTTCTGAAATTCTATAAGCATGTTGGTATACACCTGCAATGTCAACACTTGCAGATTCATTCCAACTTGCATAAGATGAAAATGTATCATAATTTAATGGTGAACCTACTGAGTGTACTATCCTATCTTCTCCACCAATATTACCTACATAAATCATAACATGGTGTGAATTTTGTAATATATCTCCAGGCATTAATTGTTGCCCTGTAACATCAACTATAACACTACCAAAACCAGAATAGTTTTGGGAATATATTGTAGGTACTACAAATCCACATGAACCATCACTTACATTTGGTGCATCTAAGCCAATTGATTGATGTAAACACATACTTACCCAACCAACACAATCAGCATGATAAGTTCCATCGCCCATTTTTTTACCATGATATGCTTGAGATCTAGCATAGGCATCCCAATCATACGTCCAAGTTTGCCCACCATCTGGAGCTTTTTGGAAATTTAATGCAAAGGTTGCAATTGCCTCCCCTATTTCTTTTTGCGACATAGCGTATAACTGACTTGGGAAGAAAATATATACGCAAATTAAAGAACATAATATTAACAGCTTATATTTCATATTTTTATACATATTTTCCTCCTTAATCTATATTACATTTTATTGTTGTATCATCATACTCCAAAGAATTATTATTATATCCCTTTATTTTAAAGAATTCATTTCCTTCTTTTATTACATTAGTTTGCCTTGTTATAGCATTATACATATATATACCTTTTTTATAACTAGAATAAATCAAATGTATATCATCAGCCCATATAAACGAATATACTTTTTTAATTTCAGCTGGTGCATATTCATTTTCTCTAGAAAATATTCTTAAATCTTGATTTTCATTATTTTTACAGAAAAATTTACTACTTTGATTTATGAAATCATACAGTGTTGTATCAGTAAGTATAGGTAAATTTTTGCTTTTTGCATCATTATAAGCGTATGTATAACTTTCATAATTTGATTTTGGATCATGAATTCCATATGCCCTTTTTATTTCATTTTCTAATACTAAATCTTCATTTTTTATATATACATATTTTGGCATATTCTTAGTTGCCTTTAAAGCTTCTTCAAAAGTCAAATCATTAGTAATTTTTCCACTAAAATTACTATACAAAGTTACACCATGTTCAAGTGAAACATTTATATTAAATTTTACTCCTTTTAAAATATAAGAAACTTCTATTTTTTTTCTTAAAGTATCATTCATTAAATAATCATAATCTGGCCAAATTTTTGTTAAATTTTCTATAAATTTATTTTGATCTTTTGTTTCTACAAATTCAGTAACTAGCTTTGCAAATTCAGTAGTATCATAGCTTTCAACTCTATAAATTGAAATCTGCCTTCCATTAAAGAAAATATAAAAATCGTTAGTTTTATATCCCATGATTGTACCAATATTTTTAAAGCCTGAATCTCCATACTTCTCTTTTATAGCATTTAAATCTGTTTTTGTATTTACCCCTTCAATAACATCATTAGTGTATCTATCAGTAAATACTAAGTTAAAAATCTTACCTCCCACTTTTCTAACTTCTATTCCCTCATCAAAATATATATCATAACTATCTAATGTTGAATCTTTAGTACCAAAATTAACTGAGTTTTCATTCCAAGAATTTTTTATTAAAGATTTTAATATGTTAGATTCTGATTTTATATTCTTTATTTCTACATCAGTAATTTTTGATAAATTAATTTTACTTTCCAAATTAAAGAAATAGTTTTTATCACCATTAATTACATATTGTCTCATTACTTTTGAAACTTTTACACATACTATCTCTATTTTTAATGCTTTTTCATCATCTAATAAAATTAAATTATCATAATCATATAGCTTAGCAAATGCTTGTATCACTTCTTCATAATATGCCCTAGAACTTGTCCCATTTTCATTTTGAGTATTATATGCAAATTTTAAATATATCTGTTTGCTAAAATTTGCATCGTTAGAATTTAATACATCTATTAATTCAATGTTATAATACTTACAAATCCCTTCGATAGAATTTAAACTATCTTGTAACGTTGGTTCAAAAGGTTCAACTTTTTGTCTAATATTTTTTAAGCCAGCTATTACAAAAATAATTAACAAAATAACACATATTGCAATAAAAATTACTACTTTTTTCCTGAAATTTTTCATTATTTTTACTCCTTGTTTTATTAGCTTAAATTTTAAATTGATCTAAATTTATTACTAATTTCAAATTACCATTTACTTTAACAACATCTGCCAATATTGTCTTATCTTTATAAAATTCAGAACTATTCTTTAAATTTTGATTGTTACAAATTATACTTACTTCATAATATGCGTGAAATATTTTCTCATTATTTACATTCCCTTTTGAGCTTTCTTTAATTTCAAAATCTTTATTTCTTAATTCCTCATTAAAATATTTTGACTTTATTAAATCTCTAAATCTTTCTATATCAGAATTAAAAAGATCTTTTTTACAATTATCATGTAACATTTCAAATGCACTATCATAATTTCCAGTTTGTAAATAACTAAAAAAAGTTTCAACATAATCCTTAGAAAAATCAAATACTTCTTTTTCTTCAAAATCTGCACTATTAGAAACTAATTTTGCTTCACTTTGTATAAACATATATATGTAATAATTAAATGATATTATTACATAACACAATACCACTATTAAAATAATTTTTATAATTATTTTACGCTTCATTAAATCACCTTTTAAATATTTTCTAATTTTTCATCAAAATATACTTTAAAATAATCAGTATTTTCATATATTTTCATAACAAGTACGTTTTCTTCTTTTGAATTAATAGTATATTTTACAAGCATTTTTTCTTCACCTACCAATTCAATCGATGTAATATTTATCTTGCTAAAATTTTCGTCTAAATACTTAGCATACTCATTATATACTTTTTTACTTTTCCTTCTTACCAAAGGTATTACTTTATTTATATATTTTTTATTCTCTCTTCTTATTGCATATATATATTTATCTAAAGCCGAATATACATAAGGAGACTGGTCAAATCTACTAGCATCTACTTTAGATTTAGAATTATAAGTTAATGGTTCGAATAATTTGTATATTGCCATAACAAATATTACACAAATTAAAGCTAATATTATATAATTAAGTAATTTATTAATTATATTATTATTTTCCAAAACGTCTCCTCCATTCATATTCTTTATATATTTATTTTATAAAACCATCAAATGCAAATGAATAAATTCCTGGTTTATATTCATATATTGTAATTAATGAATTTTCTTCGCCTATTTTACATACAAAACAGTCCTTATCATCTACTACATTTTTTTGATAACTATTTAATTTTGTTCCACTTTTTGAAATTTGTTCTAATTTTGAAACCATTTGATCTGTTGATATATTTACTTTTTTTGTATATATTTCTTCTAAATTTAAATACAAGTAATTGTAATTTTTATCTTTTACATAGCCATATATTTTATCTATATATTCTTGTAATATCAAACTATAATCTATATTTGTATTTACTAATTTTTCATTACAATTTAAACTTAAATTTTTACTAATTGCTTCTGGAGTTAATAACTCTATACTTTTAGATTGGATTACTACATATATACAACTTATTACTCCTATAACGATACAAATACTAAATATTCTTGATAATACTTTAGCACCTTTACTAATATTTGTACCATTATAGCTATAATCGTACCTATCTTCTTTACTTTCTCTTAAATAATTATACTTCAAAGTTTTCACCACCTAAGTATTTTCTTCTTGCTCCTCATGCTCTTTACCATCATCATGACCATCTCCGTGGTCATCGTATTGTTCATTTTTTTCATATTTTTTTATGTCGCTGTAATTATAAATACCATCTAAAAATATACTATATTTATTTTTCTCATCATTTAGTATTACGCCAATAAAATATACATTATTATATACATCTTTTACATTTGCAAAATACATTTTATCATTTATTTCATATATAGTATTAATTTCTAAATCATACAAATTTTTTGTTGCAGAATTAGTTTTCATTAAATCTTCTATATCTATATTCATATATTCCACATAATCTTTGTTTAATATCTCTTTTACCATCTCTTTATTAGTATTATAACAAGCATTATAATAATTTTTTACAGCTTGAGAAATTTTAGCAATATTTTCTCTTCCACTTAATATTTTCACATTACCAGTATTTAAATCTGGAATTGTATTATTTAAAAAATTTATATATACATCTCTTTTTTTATTTTTTAATCCTGTTAAAGAATATAAAAGAAAAATTATAACAACTATTAATATAATAAGTAAAATTATTAATTTTTTTTTCATATTCTAACCTCCCATAAAACTAAAGTGCATATAATCTTTAAATCCTGACCAGTTTCCACCCCAGTCCCATCCATATTTGCCTGTAAATACTTTTACGATAGCATGATTTGCATCCATTGATAAAGGATCGCTTCCAGGTGCATATACTCCTCCTACATAATCTCCTTCTTTAATTTGTGGATTAGAATTTGGATTAATATCTATTGCTGTTCCAAATGGATGACCAGGATATCCATCACTTGCCCTAAAACATCCTATTTCATTAATAACTGGTTTTGATGGATCATCATGAATCTCTTTAAAAATAGCTTCAACAGTATCCTTTATTTTAGAATTTACTTGTAATGTAGCAGTAGATTCTGTTTTATTATCACCACTACCTCTCCATACAGGAATTGTTATATCAACTATATCAACTTTTACTCCACCTATACTTCCATTACTATGTACATACATTCCACCTGTCATATAACTGTTTATAGGATTTGTTGAACCAGTTATAATTTTTACTCTTTCGTCAGAACGAACACCATCTTGACCTGGTGTAAAAGTTCCTGTAATTGCTGAACCAGATGAACCACTACTACTTCCGCTAGAAGAATTATTAGGCTGTTTTGCCTTTTTCTTTTCTACATTATTTTTACCAACCTTTATTTTCATAGCTCTTCTTATATCACCTGTAACACTTTTATCTTTTATAAAAGCATCATAAAGCTCATTTATTTCAGAAAGTTTTAGTAATATTAAACTATGCCTATTTATATATAAATCTTTAGCAGTACTATCAATTGTAGTTGAATTCATAATGTATTTATCAATACTTGCTATAACTTTTTTAGTAAGCATTTCTGAAAGTATAAACCAAATCATGGCTATAAATAATATAACTAATATAACTACTAATATTATTGGATTAGATACAACAAACATAACTAAACTTTTTACAGCATTAAAAGTTGCTTTTACAGCTTGTTTAGCAGCCTCTCTTCCAGCCTTACCAGCTTTATTTTTTATATTTATAGCTGGATTATTAGAAAAAGGTGGCTTGCTAGAATTATAACGTGCATACTGTTCTTCTTGTAACTGCTGTTGCTCTTCTTGTTCATCTATTTCATCATATTCTTCTTCATTTCCATCTTCATCGTTATACATTCCAAATCACCACCTTATTTATTTAAAATTCTACTGTTATATTTTGTTCTTTTCCATTAACTTTTACTTTATTAAATTTAATAGCTTTTATAAGACCTTGTTCTTCTAAATTTACATTAAAGAAAGCTTCTTTTTCAACTGAAGATCCTTTAGTAAGAACATCTTCGTCTGCTGAAATAACAGCTGCAGACATTTTTATTTGATTTCCATTTTTCAAAACTAACATTACATTATTTACATCATCAAAGTTTAATTCAATATCCTTTTCATTAGTATTTTTTATAATAATTTCAAATTTAGCACTATTTTTCGTATTTTCAACATTTTTTATACTAAAATTAATTCCTTCTACTGTTCTTGTAACATTATGTTTTAATATATCTAATGAATCACTTTCAAAAGATAATGTATAAGAAAATGGTTTTTCTTCTATAAGATTTATAACACAACTACTTAATATTCTGTTTCTATCATCAAAAGTATTATACATAATTCTATATATATATGTATCACCATTTTCAATGGCTATATAATTTCTAAAATCAATATTATTAGACAATAAGTTATTATCATTTAAAAATTTGGCAATATTATCACTATTCAAATTATTCTTATTTAAGTAATCCTTATCTAATTTTTCATATAATTGCTTAGTATTTATAGGCATTAAAAGTCTTTTTACTTCACTTTTATATAAATTAAAGGTTTTTTCTTTGAAGTTTTCATTATCATTATATGAATAAACTTTTTTTCTTCCATCAATACTTTCTTTTTTATTACCTTTTTTTGGTGACCAAATTGCAAACATGGAAATAATCATAAATACTATACATGCAGTTATAGCAAGAATTGTAACTAATACAAGTTTTCTTTGATTCATACTTTACCTCCTAGTCAATATAGAAAATTTCAAAAGTTTTATTAGATTCATTTAATCTAATTCCAATATATGCAGCTTGATCTTTAGTACCTTTTAACTGACAAACATACATATCATCTTTAAATATATAAATTTGATCTATTATATCATACATTTTGTATCTTTTTTCTTGTGAATTACTAATTTCAAATTTTTTTAGAAATTTTTCTGTAACATCTAAATATTTTCTATCACCTAAAAAAGCTTTATATTCTGAAGTTAAAGCATCGTAATAATTATCAGTAGAAAAAGACTTATCACTATTTTTGTAATTAGAAGCATCTATAAACCCATTTATTATATCATTTAAATTCCAATATAATTTTCTATCATATGTTGGAGATGATTGTGTCGTAAAATATGTACCATCTTTTATTTCATTGTAATTTTTTATCACTGCTCCTGATTTTAATTTTCTATTAGTATTAAATATTCTAAAAATCCATGTTAATAGTATTAAAATAATTACAACTATTATCAAAAATATATTTTTTTGCTTTTGAGACATATTATTAAAATCTACTATTTTTCCCATCTTATCCCTCTATTATTACTAGATATTTCCTGCATCAACTTGTTTTTGTGCATTATTTGAAGCATTATCTAATCTTTGTGTATAACTTTCTAATTCTCTTATAGAACTCTTGTAATTTGATATATCTTTTCCTGTTAATTCTCTAACAGCATCAACAGCTTTATTTTCTGACGACCTTGTATTATTTACTTGTCTTGCAGTTTCATGTGTACTTTGAATAACATTAACAGTTGTTTCGCCAATAAAGTCACCTATACCCATACCTACACCAGCATTTCTAGCAATACCATCACCTGTTGCCATACCATAAACAGCACCTGCTGCAGCTCCCGGAATTGCGCCTACTGTTTCTGCTACACCTGAACCAATTTTGTAAAAACCTTGTCTTGATTGAGCCTTTGCTTTATCAATTTCGTCATTATATTTATCCATTATTTCTTGTTTTTTATCTTCATATGTAGCATTTTTATCAGTTGTCTTTCCATCAAGTTCTACATTATTAGCATTTATACTAATAGTATTTGGATTTAAAGTAGTATTTCCTCCTGCATTTATATTTGGATTATTTGCGTCATAATTATTTATTTCTGGATTAGCAGCACCCATTTGTGGTGTTCCCAAAGCTTGTTGCGCTGGATTTTGTGCTCCTTCAACACCAGCTTGTGGATACTTGCTATTTAATTTATTTAAGTTATTTGCAAGTCTAGCTCTAGCTTGTGCTTGTGCTTGCCTTCCTTTTAGTGCATCATTTATACCACTACCAACTTTTCCAGCATTATTTAATACTCTACCTGCAAGTCTTGCACCTATTAAAGTACCTGCAAGACCAGCAGCTCCACTTTTCATTGATGGATCACCAAATTGTGATTCTATACCAAATATTTTTTTAACTAGTAATTCTATTTTTGATATAGCAGTTAATGCAACTATTGCAATTACACCAGTAGCAGAAACAGAAGTTCCAGCTTCTGCTGTGCTTCCTTCAGTAATCATAGCAATTATTACAGACATTACTATTGCAAGCAAAAAAGCTTGTACTGCTTGTGTAAATACTAAAGAACAAAATTCTTTTAACCATATTGGAAATATATTTTTTTTCATTTTCTCCCTCCCCTACATAGTTGCACTACCTAAAAAGTCATAAATTACTATAACTGGTGCGAGTAAAGCAAGTATTACTACAAAGAAAAATCTTTTTATATATGCTACGAAAAATAGCATAGATTGAACTACAAATATTGCATAAAGTAATGCTCCTTGAAGTGAAAGTTCACTAGCACTCCATCCTTCTATATTACCTTCATCATCAGTCTCATAAGTCCATGCACTTTCTTTAAAGTATTGTCCCATTTGTGCAATTAAATCCTGTCCTGAAGAAGTACTAGCATTTGCATTACCTACATTATCTCTTGCCTTTGAAGCTGTTATTAATGCTTGAGAAATTTTAATTTGTTCTTTCATAGTACTTTTAAAAGCTTTTTCTATTGTTTCACTAGAACCAAGTATTGCATGTTTACTTTGAAAGTCCTTCCAACTAGCTTCTGGATCTTCATTATATTTTTTTATTGATTCTTCCATTTTTTTTCTTTGACTTTCATTCATTGTTTTAACATAATTTACATCAGCAACAAATCTTTCAACTGCATCTTCATTTGAACTTGGTAGTCCAAATATTGGGGCTGCATAATTCATTACAGCATTTATTATTTTATGTTCTTCTTCATCATTTCCAAGAGCACCTTTTAATTGATATTTCTTATAATCTGAATTTTTTAGTAAAGTTGCTCCAATTTTTTTACTTTCCTCATCACCTGTTATTTGATCTTTATATCTGTTATAACTAGTAAGAAACATTTCTTGTGATTCAAAGAAATTACTTACAAGATCTTTATCACTTAAAGTTGCTTCAAAAACATCAGCTGATATCGAAACTCCTTTTAAATTTTCACTTAAAATACTACTTGCAATCTCAACCATACTTTCATTTATATAAAATACAAATGCAATTAAATAGTGAACACAAAATAGCATTACTAAAGAAAATATAAATTTTACTATTGCCTCTTTATATCTAGCTTTTTCTGCTGCAATTGAAGATATAGCAAGACGAATAGCCATTACACCAACAACAATTCCAAGAAAACCAATAGCTAATACAAGTACTGTATAATATGTATTTTTCACTATTGTTGCAAGTGCACTATCAGCTCCGCCAGATGTTTTAAACAGTGAACTATTAGATGGATTTAAAAAGTTTACATCCAAAAATGGCACAGTATTAAATATAACTCTATCTGCCCATGGGAACATATTTGTTCCTGTAAGTTGCTCAAATGCAGCACCAACAAGATTTTCTACCAATGAACCCAAACCATATACTAATGTTGCAATTGCTTCAAGTAAACTTGAAGATTTAAGTTTTGTTTCAAGATCAGTTTCAACAACTTCAGTTTGTCCTCCATAGTCTTCATTTATAGCTGCAAAAACTGTACTACTAGTATAATTAAATACCATAACTACTATAAAACAAATACTTATAATCTTCATCAATGTTTTATTTTTCATCTAATCTCCTTCTCCCTACATACTGTTACTTTTTCTTTTTCGCATTTCAAGTAGTTTTGTTAAGTTTGTTTCAACAAACTCAAATTCTCTTTGTGTTGGTTTTATTGCAACAACCGCTGATGAATAACCAATTTTTATTAAGCCTTCACCTCTTGTGCATGTTATAAGGAAGTTTGCCTCTCCCTCACTTAGTTTAAATACTTCTTGTAAGTATTGTATTTCTGACTTATCTTGTGCTAAGAATAGTTTTGTTTCTGCTGATGTTAAAACTGCTTGTACAGATTTATTCTCATAGAAATCTTGGAATTTTTGAGATACAACTGTAAGAGATACATTTCTTTTTCTGGCACGTCTTGCCATTGTATTTAAGAAATCAACTGCTTCTGGATATGCAAGTAGCATCCAAGCCTCATCGACAAGCACTCTCTTACTTTTAGCTTTAGTTTTATCTTCACTATTCTTTTTAACATATTTTTCCCAAATCCAAGATAGCAATATTTGTTGTGCAAGTGGTCTTGCAAATCTTTCTTCAAGTTGAGAAATATTTATATTTATAAATGGAGAACCATCTAATAATTCAAATGTTGACTGACCATCAAAATATGCCATTTGTCCGTCAAATTTCTTACAAAATTGTTTCATAACTTTTACTAAATAGTCATAGTGATATTGATATGTATCATTATCATTTTCTGCTGCTTTTTGAGCAATTTTATCATACCAATCACTAATTGTAGGCATAAATTTCTTTTTACTATTAAACAGTGCATCTGAATCTCCTGAATTTTGAACACTTTCATATAAAGAATTTGGATCACTATTTATACCTTTTTCTGCATAACATTCTGCAACAGCCTCTGCTATAATTTGTTTTGTAAGCTCATTTACATCTTCAGATTTAGTAGAACCACGAGCCATTGTAAGAAGTGCTTGTGTTACATCTTCTACTTTATTTTCTACATTTAATACATATTTTTCTCTACCAGTTATTTCATCTTTTACAATCTCTGTTTCTATATCAAATATATTTATAATAGTATCACTTTTTGGACTAATATTTACATTTATACCTCTTAGTACTTCTGCCATAGTTACATACTCACCTTCGGCATCAAGTACAAGGTTTTCAACCCCCATAAGTATAGCAGATCTTGCCATTATTGTTTTAATTGTAACAGATTTACCAGCACCAGATTTACCAAAAATTATCATATTATAATTAGTAAGTGTACTACTAAAATTATCAAATATTAAAGGTAATCCTGTTTGTTTATTTATACCAATTGGTACACCTGTATCCATACCTGCATCTGCATTTACAAATGGAAATACAGTAGCCATTGAACCTCTATCAAAAGTATGTTTTCTAGTTATTTTATTACTATTTAAAGGTAAGTTAGATTTAAAACCTTCTTCTTGCAAAGCCCAAGCTGTTTTTAAACCTAATTGATTTTTTGAAGCTTCCATTGCAAGAATTTCAGATGTCTTATCTAGTTCATCCTTTGTATATGCAAATAATGTACACACTATAGTTGCTTCAAATAGTTTATTATAACCTGCTGCTATCTGATCTCTAAGTGCTTCTGCCTCTGCTTGTTTTGTAGCAAGTATTGACTCTCTATTTATATCTCCTCTATCATGAGCAACATATCTTTCTGATTGTAATTCAACTATTTGTTTATTTAAATCATTTTGTGATTTCGTTTCTGGAATTGGTGTTATATATACAGAAGTATTTACATCACCAAATTCATATACCCCTGATAAGAAGTAAGGAAATGTTGCTTGTCTTGGAATTGTTGTTAAATAAAAAGTTCTTGCAAATCTTGATATTTTAGAAAATATTTCTAAATAATCATAATGTGAAGCATCAATTCCAGAAGGAGCTAATAAATCATGTAATGAAGATTTATTAATTTCCAACGAACTTAAAGCGGAGTCATCTCCTGTTATAATTTCCTCAACTACTTCTTGAGATTGTTCCCTATTTCTTTTATTTTTTCTATCTCTTTTTTCTCTACTCATCTATATACAACCCCCTATATTATGATATCATCTTCTTCATCACTGCCTGAAGTATCACCTAATCTACCATCATCAAAAATCAAACTATCATCTTGAACACTTGATGTAGTATCACTTTGTTCCTCATCCATTCTATTTTTTACCATTTCTGATGGATTAACTTTTTCACTTTCAAAGCTTCTTTCTTCCATTATAGGTGTTGTTGGTCTTTGTTCAACAGTTTGTTCATTTTGATAACCAATCTTAATATTATCATTAATTGAATCATCATTACTTGTTTTATTACTACTTTCTGAGTAATTATTATTAGAAAAATTATTATTTTGACTATAATCATAATTACTACTATCTCTATTAAATGCAGTATCTTCACTTACTGTCTTTTGAACTCCAGATGAAGGTTCTACTTTATTAGCCTCTTGTATAATATTTTCTTTTTCTCTTTCAATATCCTCTAATAAAGATTTTTTTATATTTTTATAATCATTTACAATTCTATCTTGTGCTTTCTTTTTTATTTCTGGTGGTATATCACCTTCTCTTGCTACTATTTCACTTGCTTTTCTACTAATTTCTTCTTGATTTACAATAGTTTCAACTTTTGGTGACATATATGTATCATTTTGAATGGCATCTCTTAATGCTACTAAAGCTCTAATTTTAGCTTCATTTTGTATTTCATCACTTAGCATTTTCTTTTTCTTAATAAACGCATCTTCTGATGTTGAATATAATCTGTAAAATCCTGATTCTATTGCTTCTTTAACACTAAGCAAACTCTTATCATCTCTGTTATATGCAGTATACAATAAATCTGCAAGTTCATTTGAATTTAAAACTCTTCCTTCAACTGAAGATGAAGCTAAACCACTTATAACATTATGACACCTTGTTAAAAGTTCATTATAACATATACGTATTAATTCATCTTTAGAAAACTTGTCCCCAGCTGATACTTCAGATGTATTATATGAAATTAATACATAAAAATTTCTTTGTAATAAACTTTTATTATAACTCATTCTTTCCACATAATTAATAATATCTGAAGCATATTCATACACATTAAGAACTTCATTTCTTTCTTTTTCAACTTTTTCTATTTCTTCTGTTGTTGAATCAAAAGCTTCCATTGTTTTTGTATATTGATAATCTAATTTTTCAAATTCATCTCTAATTCCAGATATATTTTCTTTATACTTAGATATTGCACTTTTTAAATCTATGTTTTGTGCTTGTACATACAATTGAATTGGAAATCTAAGAGTATTTAAAAAAGTTATAAATCCTTCTTCAACAGAAAGTTGTTCCATATCAGACATCAAATCATAGTTTATTCCTTTACATTTGATAGCCATAGTAAATCTTGTTCCTTTATTTTGAACTATCATATCATCTAATATTCTATCAAATTCCATGAATTTAAAAACATCTTCTTTTTTTATTTCAGGTGCATTAGACTCACTACCTGTTGTTCCTTTATTTGAAGATTTTCCACTATCTTTCGAAGCAGTAGTTGTACTAAATCTCTCTTCTCTTTTTTTACTAATTATTAAAAACACTATACCAAATATTATCATAATAACTAATAAAGTTATTGGCATTATTAAAGCGTCCATATTATTTTCCTCCTTTGTTTCTTGAATTTACATCCAAATTGTAAATATATATTTTTCTTCTATTTTTAAATGTGAAAAATCTAACAATTATATTACTTAAATATTCACCACCAGCTTTTCTAAAAACTCCCATAAAAGGTGAATCGGGAATTTTTATAGTAATAAATATAAATCCTATTGCACCAAATATACCTGTTATAATTAAACCTGGTATCAAACCAATTCCTATTATACTATCAAGAAGTAACCAAATTCCTGCACCTATAAGGCCAGTAACTATTGTAAAAACTAAGGATTTTACTGTAAAAATATATAAAATTCTTCCTTCACCTTTTACACTTCTTGGAACGTAATATGTTTTTCCCATATCAAGACCTCCTACACTCTATATTATAGCTTCATTAATAACTTTTGAAATATAAGTTAAAAATCCTGTACTACAAAATGCCAAAATTATACCAATCAAAAACATACCTGATTTTTCTTTTAAATCGGCTTTTCCTTGTACACCTGCAAATATATATTTTACACCTACATAAATTATTGCTATTATTGCTGCAAATTGTGCTATATAGACAAATATATCATAAAATCTAGCTACTGGATCTTTATATGTAGCATCACTAACTGAGAAAAATACAAAACGATTTCCAGGCATTAATACATTTTTTATAGAATTCCATCCAAAGAAAAATACACAAGCTACTAATAGATTCATTAAACTTTGTTTGCAATCTGCTTTTGAATCAGCACTACCAAACATATATTTTATTCCTAAAAATATTGTTGCTATTGATATTGCAGCTGTTCCAACTACAAGTATCATGTCTTCCATTGTATCTATTATTTCTTTATTTTTTTTAGATGAATTAGCTCCTGCATTTTGTGCACTTGAAAACCAACTATTTGCATTTCCCCAAAAATCCTTATTAGAGCCTGATGCAAGTATAGTTGATGAACTAATATTAAATATAACAAATAACAAAACAATGATGTTTATAATTTTATTTTTCATACAATCTCCCCTTATAATTATTCTAATTAATTATATCAATTAAAGAAAAAAAAGTCTATATTTTCTTTCAAAAAAATAGACTTTTTTATATTTTTCATATTTTTGTTACACTATTGTAATATACATGTAATTTAACTATATTTTTTGTTAATTTTATATATTTGTTGCCTCAGTAAATGCCTTTACTACAAAACTTGCAACAGTTGAAGCTCCAAATACTAAGACTATTCCTACTAATACAGGTAATAAGCTCTTTTTATAATCTGCTTTTTGCTCAGCACTACCATACATATATTTTACACCAAGTGCTATTACACCAGCAACTGATGCAATTTGTAATAGTAAAAATATTGTACCTGCTATTTCAGCAATAGGATTTTTTAATTTTGACATATTTGTAGTTGAACCACCACTTGGTATATTTCCTTGATTAAATCCATTTCCAAAAGCATTAACCGGTTCTACATTAAACGAAATTAATATTAAAAATACAATTAATATAGCACTAAATATTTTTTTCATAATCTCCCACCTTTTTATTTATAAAAAATATCAGGACAAAGCCTGATATTTTTTTATATCCTAAATTATTTTTATAATACTTCATTAGTAACTGTTTGGATAAATTGAATTACTGTTGTTGCACCAAATACCAATACAGCACCTATAACTAGTATAACCATTTGTTTTTTAATATCTGCCTTTGTATCTGCTGATGCAAACATATATCTTACACCTGCAAAAACTACTGCTGCTACTGCTGCTATTTGAAGTATAACTACTACTGTTCCCCATACGTTACCAGCAACTGTATTAACACTGTTTATACCGCCGTTAACACTTATATTAGGATTTATTGGGCTACTAGCATATAAATTAGTTGTTATAACTATTGCTAATACTAAAACAATAGGTAATACTCTAAGCATTATTTTCTTTGTCTTTTTCATAAACTTCCTCCTTTAGTTAAACTTATAATATAATTATATCAATAATAAAAAAAAATCAATACTTTTTTTAATATTTTATCAGTTTTTTTTAATTTGTCTGTATTTGTAGGTTCTTGTAGTATTTTTTTATTTGATTTTTGAGTGGAAAATGGTATAATATATATGGTGATATAATGTTTAAAAGGTTTAGTTTTTTTCTTATTACTTTTTTATCTATATATTCTTTTATTTACCAATCTAATAGTAATTTTCCTAATTTTAGTTATTTAAAACCTATAAAATCAATCTATATTTCCTCATACTTTGGATTTAGAGATTTATATGGCAAAACTAATTTTCATGATGGTATCGACTTTCCAGCACCACCTGATACAAATGTATACGCTACTATGTCAGGAGTAGTTACAAATTCATGCTTTATAAATGGATATGGCAATACTGTTACAATATTACATCAAAATGGTTCAAAATCTTTATATGGTCATCTTTCAGAAAATTTTTTAGTATATAATGGACAAACCGTATCACAAGGACAGATTATTGGTAAAGTCGGTCCAAAATATTTATCTGATGGTAGATTAAATGGATTTACTACTGGTCCTCATCTACATTTTTCAATTTTTAATCAAGATGGAAAACAAATCGATCCACTTTCACTAAATTTACAAGAATCATTATAAAATATAGTACCTAAAATTATACACACTATAAACTCTTATTTATAAAAAATTACTTTATTAGTTCCCCATTTACTACATTTGAATTTTCTGATTTTGTTGCTAGTATTTCATCTATAAGTGTCGCTGTTTCAGATGTATAGTTTAATACTAATTTAGCTGGAGGAATTGTAGCACAATTATAAATTATTTCATTAATAAAATCACCTCTAAATGTCTCATTACCTAGATTTATTGTTGCTATTAAATTTTTACAATTGTAAAAAGCTTTTGCACCACTAATTGCACCACTACTAATTATAAAACTCTCTGCATTTAAATTTCTTAACTCAATACAGTTACAAAACGTATTTGCTATTCTACTTGGCTTCATATTGCCCATTTTTATACTAACTATTTTTTTACAATTTTCAAACATATTATTCATATCTTTAACTTTAATTAAATTATTATTACTTAAATTTAACTCTTCTAAATTCTCACATTGTTTAAATGCGCTATTCATATTCTCTATATTACTAGTATCTAATAACTCTATATTTTCGATTTTCTTTAGACCATTAAAGTTAAAAAACAAATATTTAGAATCTTTATTTGCAATTATCTTTTCTTTTCCATCTATTGTAAGAATAAAACCATCACTTCCATTACCTCAAGCCATGCCATTACACTTCCATCTTTTGCTTCTGATACATCCCATGACGTTACGCTTTTAGGCACTTTAACATTTGTTGCAAATTTTATTAAAGTTATATTTTTTTTATACTCATTTGCACGAAAGTATGTAACTGAGTTTATATTCCAAACTTGCAATACAGGATTATCTGAAATTGCTATTTTCTCTCCCTCTTCCTCTGGTGGTGTTACTGGTTCTTTTGGTACTTCTCCTTCTTGTTTACCTTCTCCATATTTTGTTCCACCTATATTTACTGATACTAATCCTTGTTCATCTATATACCACTTTGTTTCATTACTATACAGTGATAACTCTTTTCCAGTATAATATGTTATTCCACTCTTTTGTCCTGCTTTAAATATTATATTTCTCTCTACTACATTTCCATCTATTCCTTTTATTTCATACTTTGCTACCCCATCTGTTTTCTTAACTCCACTTGTACCGCATTTAACTATCCATTTTTTATTACCACCACATCTTGATTTTCTGCCATTATCTTTCCTACTGTATTTGTAAATATTGCCTACATATTTGCTACGTCACTATTTATCCTTGCTTTATTTGCCTCTATCATCGGATTATTATTTTGTAGTGAAATTATTACTGCCGCTGCCAAAATAATCACCACTATTATAGTTATCACTAGCACTATTAATGATATCCCTCAACAGGGTTGGTTTTGTAAAAAGGGTTGGTTTTGTAAAAAAACTTTTTGTACATATTTTTTATTTATATTTTCTCTATATTTTTTCATATCTCCACCTCTTATTTTTACATGCCTTTTATTATTTTTTTCATTATTTTATATTCTATACTATTATTCATTCATAGTCATTGGAAATTTGTTCCAATTTAGTAACTTTTTATTCAAATCTCTCTTTTTTCAACTACTTTTTTATTTATTTCATTTTTCTTTCTTTTTCATTACATTTTAGTTACAAAAAGTACACAAAACCTAACTAAAAAAACTGATCTCCTTTAACTAGGTTTGCATATCTATATTTATTTACATTTTTTACAAAATTTGTATAGCAAACTAACTCTATTTTATATCCATATAACCTGTGTGTAGTCTTATCATATTTTTACCACCCTTTGTTTACATATTAAAATTTTATAATTTCAAATATATTGTATACCAAATTTTTAATTTTTTCAACACTTTACATAAAAAAAATACTTGAATAACATTTTATATTCAAGTACCTTTTCAAAATTTATTCTACTATTTCAGAATCAGATTTTTCTATTTCCTTATCATTTTTTGCAACAGAAAATTTTGCAATTGAAACTTCATATGCAACCATAGGAATAGCTTCCCCATTTTCATTTTTCTTCTCATACTTCCTAGATTGAATTCTACCATTTAACTTAACCATGGAACCAACGCTTAAAGTCTCACAAAATTTAGCATTTCTTCCCCATAAAATACAAGGAATATAATCAGATTTTTTATATGATCTATTTACAGCAATTAATACATCAGCAATTTCTCTTCCAAATGGTGTCTTTCTGTAAATAGGGTTTTTACAAATATAACCTACAAACGTAGCATCATTTAAAGTAAGCATTGATTCATCTTCACTTTTTTGTATATCTTTTGTAAAAATTGAAAGAACCAATTTACTTCTACCATCAGTAATTTGATTATAAGATCTAAATTGACCATCAATTTTAAACATCGCTCCAACTTTTAGCTCATTAATGTCAATTAGCCTTTCAGATACTATTACTGGTAATTCATCACAATACTCACTAAGTCTCTTAGTTTCAATATAAAATTTATAAAATTTTTCATCAAAAATTTCATGACTAAATTCAGCCTCTTTAACAACTCTCCCGCCTATTTGTACATTATTATTATCGTTATAATTTTCCATTAAACTATTTCCTCCTTTGGACTTTATATTATTAATCATATGTTACAAATTAAAAAAAATTACTGTGATATTGCCATTATATCACAATAATCTTTTTTTGTAAATAGTTTATGTAAACATTATATCTATTTATGTTTAATTACAAGTGAGTTGGTAATAATTATATATATAATTATTACTTTTTAAAATTGCTATTTTATACTTTTTTACAAAACCAACCCTATTGATTAAGTTGCCATTTTAAAATTGGATAGCCTTCATTTTTGTTTGCTGTATCTTTTATAAATATATTATTTAAAGTAAATTCCTTTAATTGAGTAGTATTTTTTGAATATACTATGTTTTTTATACTATCATATTCATAGCCTACTCCACTACTACAGGTTCCTGATAAATAATAACAATTTTCAACTACTCCTCCTAAAAATGTGGAGTTTGCTCCATTTTGACCGACTATTGAACCCATATCTGAGTCTGCAATTATTATTCCCCTATTATATGAATTTCTTATAATACCTCTAGTACGATTAGAATCTACACCATAATTTGCACCTACAATACCACCAATATGCCCACCACCTGAAATTTCACCTGCATTATAACAATAGTCTACTACTCCATCATCCATATTATCTCCAACTATTCCGCCTACTCCAATGTATCCACTTATTTTTCCTTTATTATAACAGTAACTTATTGTTCCTGCATTCAAACCAACTATTCCACCTCTCCATCTATAATCTTCATCCGTTGTATAATTAATTAAATTGCAACACTCACTGATATTTTTTTTATTTAACCCTGCTATTACTCCAGAAGAACTACTTCTTTTCATACTTCCACTTACTATTTGAATTCTATTTATATCTCCTGCATTAACTTGAAACAAGCCCTGAAAATCTTTGTCATTGTCTATATATAAATTTTGTATTTTATGATAATCTCCTTCAAAAGTTCCTTTAAATACATATTTTCCATTTATTCCATAATCTTCTGTTACAGTTGTTTTTCCTATAGGAATCCACTGGTTACTGCTACTGCCTTGTAAATCTATATCAGCCATTACTTTAACTGTTTTTCCTACAAACGTTCTTCCACTATTTACTTTATTTCTAAAGCTTTCCATATCTGCTCTATTCCAGATATCCATATCTTCTGTTATTTGTG
>CANAIR010000015.1 GCA_947361355.1 uncultured Clostridium sp. | reverse complement strand
AACAATTAGATGATTATATTACAAGACTTAATCAAGAATTTGAAATAGAATTTTACGAATTATTTTCAAAAAATGAGAATGAAAACGAAGAAGAAATTGAAATAAAATTGAACAAAGAAAAACAAAAGTTGATTCGATTAGTTGCTGTGAAAGATAACAAAACTTTTTCAAAAGCAAAGAAAGAAAATTATAAAATAGGTGCAGTAATTAGTAGTCAAAAATGAAAAAATTAGAGGGAAAATTCAAGATAAGTACAATTTTTGTACCCCCATATACTTCCTAACAAGCACTGAATTTTTCCTCCCTAGTCAAAATTAGAAATTTGGGACTAAGTCCCAAGCCCTTTATAAAAATGACAGTTTTTTTACTAGATTTTTTTATGTATATATGGTATATTATAATAGATAATTAATCATACACAATAATTAAGGAAATGAGGAAGATAACAATGGAAAAGTATGGATTCTTTAATGCATTTAAAGATTTATTTAAATACTCGAAAGAAAATAAAAAACAATATATAATTGGAACAATATTTATGGTTATATTTGTAATTACATCAATGATATTTACAACAATGTATTCAAAATTAATAGCAAATATAATGAGTTTAAATTTAGACAAGGCTGTAAAATTAGTAATAATATGTGGAATATTAAGGATATTTTCAATAACTTATTGTCATAATAAATATAGAAGAATAGTTATTAGTGTAGGGGAAAAAATTTCAGCTAATATTCAGAAAAAAATATATTCTAAAGTTCTAAACTTATCAATAACTTCATTAGAAAATATGCAATCAGGAAAAATTTTTACAACTATAAAAGCAGCAGATAGTGGAATGATGAGTACAATAAGTTCTCTATTACAAGAAAGTGCCTATGTAGCAACTTCGGTTGTAATGTTATTTATAATATTTTTTATAGACTGGAAAATTGGATTAGGTGTAACTATAATTTCTACATTGAGTTTATTATTATTTAAAATTCAATTAGATAAATCTAAAAAATACTTACGAGAGGAATTTAGTTATGCTGATAATTATTCTACAATGTTAAGCGAAACCACAAAAGGAATAAGAGAAATTAAAGCATTAAGTCTAAAAGAAAAATGTTTTTCGATATTTCAAAAAGATATAGATGATTTAAAAGATGTAAGAACTACAAGAAGACTATTAGGAAAAAATGTAAATACAGCAAAATGGACTATTAGAATTATAGGAGATGCAATAATATTAATATATATAATAGAAAGTTTAAGGAGTTCACTATTAGATATAGAAACAGCAATGCTACTTATTACATATATGACTAATATAGTCGATGATGTGTTTCACAGAATTATAGAACATGACTTTGGAATTTCTGAGTTTACAGCTAATATGAAAAGAATTAAATCATTGTTAGAAGATGACAGACTAGAAAAAGAAAGATTTGGAGAAGAAAATTATGCTAATATAGTTGGAAAAATACAATTTGAAAATGTTAGTTTTAAATATCAGACATCTAATAATCATATCATACAAGATATTAATTTTACTATTGAGCCCAATACTAAAAATGCAATAGTTGGACAAAGTGGGGCAGGAAAAAGTACACTATTTAAATTATTATTAAAAGAATATGATAATTATAGTGGAATTATAAAGTTTGATGGAAAAAATATAAAAGATTTTAATGAGAAAAGTTTTAGAAACTCTATATCGGTGGTAAATCAAGAACCAGTATTATTTAATATGAGCATAAAAGAAAATTTATTAATGGTAAATGAAAATGCTACAGAAGAAGACATAATAAGTGCGTGTAAGTTAGCAAGTATAGATGATTTTATTAATACATTACCAAATAAATATAATGAAATAGTAAATGAAAATAATAATAATATTTCAGTTGGTCAAAAACAAAGAATTGCAATAGCAAGAGCAATATTAAGAGATACACCAATTATCTTATTTGATGAGGCAACAAGTGCATTAGATAATCATAGCAAAAATAAAATAGAAGAAACAATAAATAAACTATCTAAAACAAAAACTATAATTATTATTGCTCATTCATTAGAAATTGTACAAGATTTTGATAATATAATAATGATAGATGATGGGAAAATTGTAGAGCAGGGAAAGCATGATGAATTGATAAATAATCATGGGAAATATTTTGAATTAGCAAATGTATAATAAGAATACTATTAAATTAATAATTTTTATGTTATACTAATTTTAACAGTTGATGAGTCAATTATTTTTTGAGCAAATTGTGGGAGGAACACTATTAAAAATAGGCATATTTTTCGCAAATAACCTCCTAAAACGCTCCATTGAAAATAGTTAATATCAAGCCTTTTTTAATACTGGCTTGATATTTTTTATATAAATATTTGCTCGATTTTACTATTTTTTCTATAAAATTACGATAAAATTTGAACAAGAAAAATATAGAAAAGTAACAAAAATGCTAGTATAATATACTAAATATAAAATTGATATATAATTAATTAAAATATGATATGAAAAGAAGATTTTAAATGAATAAAAAAAACGAATTAACAAATACTAATGAAAAAGGTTTATCAATTTTTGAAAACAAAAAAATAAGAAAAGTAGTGTATAACGATGAATGGTATTTTTCTATAATTGATATTATAGAGATATTAACTGAAACGGATAGACCAAGAAAATATTTGGATGATTTAAAGCGTAAAATTGAGAAAGAGCAAGGAGATTTTCAACTGTCCGGAAAAAATCGGACAGTTGAAAATGGTAGCAAAAGATGGCAAAATGAGATTAACTGATTGTGCAAATAGAGAAACTGTATTTAGATTAATTCAAAGTATTCCCTCTCCAAATGCTGGGCCTTTTAAACTATGGTTTGCAAGATTAGCAGAGGAAAGAATACAAGAAATAAATGACTCATCAATTGCTATTGAAAGAGCAAAACAAACATACTTAAAAAAAGGTTATTCAGAAGATTGGGTAACTCATCGTTTACGTTCAATAGATACTAGAAATGAGCTTACTGATGAGTGGAAAAATAGAGGAGCTAAAACAAATGATTACACAATACTTACTGATGAAATTAGTAAAGGTACTTTTGGTATAACAACTCAAAAACATAAAGATATTAAAGGACTAAACAAACAAAATTTTATATAAAATAGTTTTTTATTTACTAAGTAAAGCTAATAAAGCAGTAAAATTAAAGCATTTTAAAAAATTTTACAACAATATAAAATAACCTTCTTAATACACTTGTAAACCGTAGGTCGTTAGTTTAACTCTGACTTCAAGCTCCATAAAAAATATAGCGCTTATTTAAAAGTGCTATATTTTTTTATTATATATTTCTTTTGGTGCATACTGTTCAGGTTTAAGACCTAGCTTTTCTTTCATATATGTTAAAACTAAAAGAATGATAACAAAGCTAATACATGAAAATACTATACAAGCTCTTGACGCTGTTGTAAAATCAAGTAAAAAGCCAATAATAAAAGATGTTATTGATGCACCTATATTTTCAAACATATAATATACAGAAGTTATCTTAGTTCTTACACTAGTAGTAGTAAAACTTAATACATATTTTTTAATTGCTACTCTATATGCTCCTTGAATCAAGCCCATAATGCACAAACAACCAATAACAACAGATAGTGAAGTTATTGTAAGTTCATTAATAGCACCACAAAGACCAATTATTAACATTCCAATTACAAACAATATTCCAAAAATAGTTAAAGTTCTATTTCTTGTTTGTTTTTCTATATAATACAACGATTTAGCCCCTACACCAATTAATACAGTAAATATACAAACAATCATTGTTATATATTGAGTTTTTATATCTAATTCCATCAAAATCAACTTATATAGATTACCAAAAACTGTTACTATTCCCATAAATACAAAAGCAAATAAAAAAATAGACTTTGACCTATTGCTTTTAAATATCATTTTCATTTGAGATGCGATATCTCTTAATTTTAATGAGTCATTTCCTTCATCATTTACAATATTTTTAAAGCCAAATGACATCTTTAATGCAATCAAAATATTAATTACACATAAAATTATTGGAACATATCCATTTATCAAAAATAGATATCCTGAAAGTATTGAGGCTATTGCATCATAATAGTAATATCTAGCATTAGATTTTCCCTCTATTTTACTAAATTGATTTCTCCTATCCAATTTTTTTAAGGACGTATATAATAAAGTTCCCTCTGATAAACTTTTTAACGTATAACCTAGCGAACCTAAAAATTCATAAAATATGATCCCTTTAAAAGAACTAGTAAATATATACATTAACATATTTATACTTAATAATATGTTTCCTAATATTATACTATTTTTTAAGCCTAATTTTTCTGATATAAAATTTGCAGGTATCTGCCAAAAAAATATGAAAAGTGTATAAAAAGCTGTAATATACATAACTTGTGACATTGAAAAACCTTTTGTAACAGAAAAAAACATTACTTGTACAGCATAATAAAACAAAAAATCATACGCAAACATTTTATATTTTTTATATATTTTTACGTTTTCTTGTGCGTTTATAACATTCAATTCTTCCATATCATACCTCTAAATACATTATAATATATAAATTATAGCATATATTATTTTTTTTGTATACCATTTAATGACATATTTTTTCAAAAAAATTCGTTTTTATATTAACATTAGTTCTATTAGAAGTATACTTTTAATTTATTTTCTATTATAAAATTTTATTAGATATTTTTATATATTGGCTTAGGTTTAGTTCTTCTGCTCGAACATTTAAATCAATATTGCAACTACTAAACAATTTTTCTAAAGAATTTTTATCCATTTCCAAAAAATCACTCATTTGTAAAGAATTAATCATTTTTTTCCTTCTTTTTGCAAAACTTGAGTGTATTAAGTCAAATAATACTTTTTCATTTTCTATAGTATATTTTTTGTTCTTCTTTAATTTTATAATGGCAGATGTAACATTTGGAGATGGAATAAAGCTTTCTTTTGGTACAGTAAAACATATTTTAGCGTCTGATAAGTATTCTACCATTAATGTAAGAATTCCATAATCTTTTGTTTTTGGCAAAGCTACCATTCTATCTGCTACTTCTTTTTGAACCATTACTACTATTTCATTAATTCTACTTTCATCTTGTAATAATTTAAATATAATTGGCGTTGTTATATAGTATGGTAAATTTGCTACTACTTTTATATTATCAAATTTTATATTTTTTTCTTCTTCTAATTTGAAAATGTATTTATCTATATCGATTTTTAAAATATCCTCATTTAACAACATATAATTGTTTTTTTGTAAAAATCTATTATTTAAGATTTCTATCATCTTTTTATCAATTTCAATTAATAAAGCATACTTTGCACTGTCTAAAATATACTCAGTTAAATTTCCAAGACCTGGTCCAATCTCTATAACTAAGTCTTTTTTAGTTATGTCTGCACTTTCAATTATTCTTTCTAAAATTGCATCATCTACCAAAAAGTTTTGTCCAAACCTTTTGTTTGCCTTAATTTCGTATTGATTCATAATTTTTTTTGTTTTTCTTAATGTATCTTTCATAATTCACCTTTTATTTAGAAAAAAATAACTGCAAACAGAAGCTGCAATTATTTTTTTTATATTATAATGTACCAGTTGATACTAATCTATTTCTTAAAGCTATAACACTATTACTATACTCTCTATTTAATATTCCTTTACTATAACATGATGAATAGTAAACACCTTCTCCCATGTTATATGAATTAAGAGCATATACTTCAACACTGCTACCAGAAACAACTGTTCTTGCAGTACTAAAATATTTTGATAATAAATATGCTCCAGCTGTCATATTATCATATGGATCAAAGAAGTTAGAAACACCAAGCTTTGCCCTTAAATTAGAATGATTAGACACATGTATTTGACAAAGTCCATAAGAATTTCCACCGCCAAAAGCTTTTGAGTTAAATCTACTTTCTTTATACATTACAGCTAAAAATAATTCATATTGTATTCCATATCTTTTTGATATATTATACGCATATTGTTGCTCATCAACAGATAAGCCAATATTATATTGTTTAAATCCTTCTGTATTACCTTGTGAAACAACAGATTGTACTATTTTGCTTCTTGATGTAGTTAAAGTTATTTTTGTACCTACTTCTATTATTTTATTTTGTGGCTCAGCTATAAGCTTTTGACCAACCTGTACTCTATTAATTTCTTTATTATTTTTATATCTAACAAGGAATTCTGTTGCTTTTTTACCTTCAACACCTTCTTGAATAGTGTTTTCTGTTCCTCTTTGAATAGCAGGATTATCCCTTTTTTCTTCTGAAAAAGGTACTGCTTCTTCAATTTGTTCCATTTTTGCAATCATTGGCATATGACTAGCTTTAATTTCTTCGATATTTATTTTAGCAAGTCCTTTATTTGTAGATATCTTAATCTTAGCATTTTTTTGAATCATTGCAGTTCTTTCAGGAACAATAACATCATTTTCCCCTAATATAATCTTATTTTGTATTAAAAAATCGTTCACATCAGATGCGAGTGTTTTTATTTTCTTTTCATTACCATAATAATCTAGTGTCACTGTTTTTATTTGTGATGAAATCATAAACAAGCCAATTGTAGAAAATATTAATATAAGACATATTATAGTAAGTGTTTTTCTTAATATATGAAGCTTATCTTCTTTCAAAAAAATTCCTCCTCTGTGACAATTATATTATACTATATTATAATAGTTTTGTCAAATTGAAAAAATATTGAGTATAAAAATTCTCGTAAAATAAAACTTTTTTTACTATTATATATATTATTATAAAAAATTAATTTTATTACTTTTGAATTCTATATTTTTAATTCATTTTATTATTATGTATTGCATATTTTAATATATAATGATAAAATAATATAAAAAAGAAAGGATGATTTTAAATGGCACTTTGGATAGTATTAGGAATTATACTTATTATAATTTTTGTAATTATTAGTTTATATAACAATATGGTACATTTACGTTTAAAAGTTAAAAACGCTTGGGCACAAATTGATACACAATTAAAAAGAAGATTTGATTTGATTCCAAATTTAGTTGAAACTGTAAAAGGTTATATGAATCATGAAGAAAAAACATTAACCCAAATTACTGAGGCAAGAAATAAATTTACCTCAGCATCAGATATTTCAGATATGTCCGATGCTAATAATTCTTTAACAAATGGTTTAAAATCAGTTTTTGCACTAGCTGAAGCATACCCTGATTTAAAAGCAAATACTAATTTTATGTCTTTACAAAAAGAATTATCTGATACTGAAAATAAAATTGCATATTCTAGGCAATTTTATAATGATACAGTTCAAATGTATAATACTGCTATTATGACTTTTCCTAGTAACTTGTTTGCTAAAATGTTTGGTTTTAAAGAAGAAAAATTCTTTGAAATTATTGATAGCGAAAAAGAAAATG
Source organism: uncultured Clostridium sp. (assembly GCA_947361355.1). GTDB lineage: Bacteria > Bacillota > Clostridia > TANB77 > CAG-465 > CAG-465. The sequence continues at coordinate 32,988 of CANAIR010000015.1, read as the reverse complement.
TAAAAGTAGAATTTTAAAAAATTAATTTTAAATAGAAGCAATATTTTTATTGCTTCTATTTTATGAAAGGGGATAACTATGAAAATTAGAGGATTTGAAATATGTTCTGATTACCTAAACGACAACATTAATTTACCTATAAGAAAAACTAAAAATTCAGTTGGATATGATATTGAAGCAGCTACTGATACTATAATACCTTCTATTTGGAAAATAGTTTTTAAAAATATAAAAAATTTTTTATCTGGCAAAAAAAATTATGAAGAAATAAAACCTACATTAATCCCAACTGGTTTAAAATCATATTTTTGTGATGATGAAGTTTTAATACTTGCAAATAAAAGTTCATTTCCAATAAAAAAAGGTTTAGTTATGGCAAATAGTATTGGTATAGTTGAAAGTGATTATTATAATTGTAATGCTAATGAGGGGCATTTACAATTTATGTATTACAATATTTCTTTTTTTGATGTTACTATAAAAAAGGGAGAATCATGTGGACAAGCATACTTTCAAAAATTTTTAAAGGCTGATAATGACATTGCTACAAGTACTAGAACTGGTGGATTTGGAAGTACTAATTAACTTACAATACTTAATTGCTTTAAATAAATTTGATTTATTATCTGTTATATGATAAAATAAACTTTAGAAATGCTGTATCTTTTTAGATGCAGTAATTTTATATAAAGGGGGATAAATATTGAAATATATATATATTTATGTGAAAAATTCTAAAATAGATGATGTTATTAAATATGGAATGAAATTATCTGAATTTTCTAATAAAACTATAAGTATTTCAGATTCCAAAAAATCTGGAATAACTGCATATTTATCACCTAAGGACTCACCTTTATATAACGATATTAATTATTCTTGTATAAAAGTATTAACTGATAATATAAATTGTCAAGTTTACAATAATATATGTATTAACTCTAAATTTTTTAAACACTTTATATGCAACATATCAAATTATGAAATTGGAACTTTTGAAGAACCTATAGCTTTTATTACATCAACTATTTTACCAGAAAACATACAATTATATAATAAAATACAAGATGTTCCTTTAATTATAGAAAATTCAAAACAATATTACTACGAAAAATCAATTTATACTATGATCGAAAGCGACAAATTTTCAAAATATGAATTATACCAAATGCTTTTAATTTTGGGTGAGCAAAAAAAATTGTATAAGACTGTTAAAGAAGATAATATAAAAATATATGTTGATAAAACAACTGGGAAAAAATACACTAAAAAAAGTAGCTTCTAAAGCTACTTTTTATATAACTAAAATATCATATAAATTTATTTTATTTTTATTATCTTCAATTCCAAGCTCCTTTTTTTCTTCAGTAGTAAAATTATCTACTATACAAATTCCTTCATTTGAACTTATAATTTTAACTGGTACATGTAAATATTCACCACCATTTACAACAGTTACATAATCATATGTATTTTGTTCATTTCTTTTAATAGCATCTTTTAATACTGCCATACCTTCCTTTTTATCCCAAATGATTTCTAAATTAACTAATCTATGATCAATAATATTTTCTATACCATTATCTATTTCAAAAATCAAATAATTATTTTTATCATCTTTTAGACTCTTAACCAATTTACTTGAAAATTCAATTGATTTTTTTTCATTTATTTTTATAGTATATATCTTACCATCTTTTATATAATTATCATATTCACCATTTTCAATTTTTACAACAAAATATGCTAAAAAATTATTTACTATTTTTATTCCAAAATTATTTAAATTATTACTTGAATATTTATCAAATAAATTATCTATTTCTGATATAGTCAATTTCAAAACATTGCTTATATCAATTTGATTTTCTAAATTATCTAATTTATATGTTACCACTCCTGATTTAGGGGCTTTAATATTATCGTTAGAATGTCTATTTTCTTCTTCAATTTTTTCTCTTTTTTCTATAAGCTCACGAATTTTTGATCCAGCTGGACTAAGTTGTCCAAGTATTATAACTTTTTTATTTGCTAATTCATCAACTTTTGACTTATATTCTTGCATTTTTAGATATGATGTAGTCTTACTAGATTGTTTTGTTATTTCAGATATTTCATTTTCAATATTTGATACATCAACTGAATAAGTAATAGGCAAATCTTTTACTAATGTTTGTATATCATTATCAATTTGTTCTATTTGTGATAAATAATTTTCATAACTACTACTTTTATATGTAGCTATAACATTATTTTTACTAACTCTTCTTCCTTGTTCAATCACTGGTGCGGCAGATGTATTATTTTTCAATTCAATTATACTTTCATCTTTTAATACAATCCCTGCTGTATCAGATATTTTTTCCACATACCCATTAATAACTGTATATGTACTTTTTGATTTAAATACAACTTTATATAATAAAATACTTATAGCAATCAATATAATTGCTATTATAAAAAAAATATTTTTCTTAACTTCTTTAGTTACACTTTTTTTACTTTTCATCTTATTCTCCCAAAATCATTTAATTAACAATGATAATTTTATTAAAGAACATATTTAATGATTTCTTTAGTTAACTCTTCTTTACTCTTTTGTCCATTTAATTCTAATATTTCTAACTTATTTTTAAACCAAGTAACTTGCCTTTTAGAGTATTTTCGTGTCTCTTGCTTTAATTTTTGTATACACTCATCTAATGAGCAAACACCTCTAAAATATGGAAAAAATTCTTTATACCCAATAGATTGTATACAAGTATTGTTAGGTTCTAAATTCATATCATATAATTTTTTTGCCTCATCTAAAAGTCCATCTTTTATCATTATATCAACCCTTTTATTTATTCTATCATACAATACTTCTCTTGGCCAGTCTAAATAAAAGATTAGGAAATCATATTTATTATCTTCTTTACCAATTCTTTGTTGTTCATTTTTCATATGTTGTGATTTCAAAATATTAGAATTTTTTGCTATTTCTATTGCTCTGATCACTCTTTTTAGATTATTTGGATGAATTACTTTTGCTGATTCTGGATCAACATTTTGTAATATTTTATATACTTCCTCATTTGATGTTTTTTTAGACAAATCCTCTAAATACTTTCTATAATCAAAATCTATTTCTTGCTCGTCAAAATTCATATTATAAACAACTGAATTAACATAAAGACCTGTACCACCAACAATTATAACTTTTTTATTTCGTGATAAAATCTCTTCTATTTTATCATAACACATTTTTTTAAAATCAGCAACACTAAATTTTTCATGTATATCACATATATCAATTAAATGGTGCTTTATTCCTTCTGCCTCTTTACTTGTAACTTTAGCTGTACCTACATTTAGACCTTTATATATCTGCATTGAATCAGCAGAAATTATTTCTGCGTTTATTTTTTTTGCAAGTTCTACGCCAAGTCCTGTCTTACCAGAAGCTGTTGGTCCAACAATACAAATAATTTTTTCTTTCATTAGATCACTACTTTCTCAAAAATCTACGTTCAATTTCATATTTTGATATTTCATATGCAGTTGGTCTTCCATGTGGACATGTAAATGGGTTATTTAACTTTACCATTTGATCAATTAATGCAATTTGCTCCTTTGTGTCAAGTTTCATTCTTCCTTTCACAGCTGCTTTACAAGCAAGTGTAGCAATAAATCTAAATTCTTTTTCATCCTTTTGTGTTTTTGTAGCACCTAATAAATCATCTATAATATCTTTAAACATTGATTTAAATTCTATATCATACCCAATATTTGGAACACCAGAAATTTTTATAGTATTTTCTCCAAATTCTTCTATAATAAACCCAGACTTTTCAAACATTTCTAAATTTTGATCAACTACTTGTTTTTCTTTGGTAGTAAGTTCAACAAGTAAAGGTATTAGTAATAATTGTGAATTAGTATCTTTTGAATAATATGCCTCCTTAATTTGTTCAAATAATAATCTTTCATGTGCAGCATGTTGGTCTATTATATACATTTTATCTTTTATTTGTATAACTATATATGTATCAAATACTTGTCCAATATACTTATAATATAATTCATTAGTATCTAAAACATCACTATCTTCATATATTTCATTAGATTCAAAATTTTTATTTACAAAACCTTGCTCTTGATTTTTATCCACATTTTCGTTATTGTAGATTACTGACTTATCCACACTTTCAACATTTACATTTTCTTTTCCATATTCATCTTGTACATCTTCTGATACGCTATTTATACCTTTATTCAACCCAAAATCTACTACTTCAATATTATCATCTTCTGTTTTTTTCAAAAATCTTTCATCTGCTTGTGAAAAATCAAATCTTTTTTTACAATTCAAATTATTATATTCAGTTATATTTGATAAATTATTTAATTCATAGTTTTTATTATTATTGGAATAGTCTTTTATAACACCATTATTTAATAAATCTTTAGAAATTTGTTCTATTTTTTGACTTTCAATCTCCTCTTTTCGTATATTAGTAAATGGACTGCTTTCTTTTTCATTATTTTCAAGTGTTGTTTTTATAGCATAATATATACTATCAAATACCTTTTGTTCATCATCAAATTTCACTTCTAATTTTGCTGGATGAACATTTACATCTATATGTACAGGATTTATATTAACATCTAATACTAAAAAAGCTCGTTTATTTATTGCATATTTTTGCTCGCAAGCTTTATCTATTGCTGAATTTATTGTTTTATCCTTTATATATCTTGAATTAATGAATGTAAATTGGTGCATTCTAGTAGAACGAGAAATATTAGGAAGACCTATCATCCCTTTTACATGTATATCATTAATTTCATAATCCACTGGTATTACATTTTGATATATTTCTTTACCAAAAATATCATATATTGTTGATTTTAAATCTGGATTTCCAGATGTTTGTATAATTGTTTTTCCATTATTTATATATTTAAAACTTATATGTGGATTGGCTAAAGCTATTCTTATCATTACATCTTCAATATATCCTGCTTCTGTATAATCTTTTTTTAGGAATTTAAATCTTGCTGGTACATTAAAAAATACATCCCTTATTTCTATTTTAGTTCCTGTAATAGAAGCTGTTTGTTCTATTGATAATATTTTTCCCGCTTCAACTTTTGCTACTACTCCTATATTTTCATCTTTATTTTTCGTTGTAAGTGTAACTTTTGAAATTGCTGCAACTGATGCTAAAGCCTCTCCTCTAAACCCCATAGTAGTTACTTTCATCAAGTCCTCTTCTTTACGTATTTTACTTGTAGCATGTCTTTCAAATGCAAGTTCTATATCATCACTTGCAAACCCAATTCCATTATCAGTTATTTTTATATAACTTATTCCACCTTTTTTTATTTCAACAGTAATTGATGTAGCTTTAGCATCAATAGAATTTTCAACTAATTCCTTTACTATTGAAGAAGGTCTGTCTACAACTTCTCCTGCCGCTATTTTATTTACTGTATGTTCATCTAATAATACTATATTTCCCATAACTTTCCCCCTTAAAAGCAAATAATATATTTACAACTAAATTATACTATCAAATAGTGATTTTATCAACAAAATCTAACAAAAGAATTATAAATTTTCAAATAAAAAATAAAATAAAAAAAATATATAAATGTTCCACTATTTAATACATATTTTTGATACATTAAAGCGCCCTATAATTTATAGGACGCTTTTTATATATTACTCCTTTAAGAATTAAACCAAAACTGCTTCGCAGCAAAACTCTTTTCAGAGCAATCAGGTTTTTTGGGAAACCAACCTCAAATCTGTTACCCAAAAAAAGTAGATTTTAACATCTTTTTCCCCCTTTTTTTATATTATTGCAAGTATTAAATTTATAAACTTCAACAAGTACCAAAAATTATACGCATAAGGGCTCTGGCATTTATAAATTTACTACTTGAATAGTCTGGGATATCAGCCTCTATGGCCTTACCCAAAAAAAGTGGATTTATACATAATATACTTAATCTAATTTTTCTTTTAATTTATACAATACTTCCAAAGCATCCTTTGGAGTCAATTCATCTAAATTTGTCTTTTCCAATATTCTTGTAAGTTCAGCCATTTTGAAATTAAACATATCTACTTGTATTTCTTCTGTAGTAATTTTTTTCTTTTTCTCTCTTATAGTTTTTTTAGCTAAATCTACATTTTCTAATTCTCTTAAAATTTGTTTTGCCCTAGTTATAACTGGTTTGGATACACCTGCAAGCTTAGCTACATAAATACCGTAAGATTCGTCTGCACCACCAGGAGTTATCTTTCTTAAAAAAATAACTTCATCACCTTTTTCTTTTACATCAACAGAATAATTTTTTACGCCATCAATATTTTTTTCTAACTCAATTAACTCATGATAGTGTGTTGCAAATAATGTTTTAGCACCAAGTTTTTCAATGTTTGCTACATATTCTACTGTAGCCCATGCAATAGCAAGTCCATCATATGTTGATGTTCCTCTACCTATTTCATCAAGTATTATTAAACTATTTTTTGTAGCATTTTCTAAAATATTTGATAATTCTTGCATTTCAACCATAAAAGTAGATTGTCCCATAGCTAAATCATCAGATGCACCAATTCTTGTAAATATTCTATCAACAATAGAAATTCTAGCGCTATCAGCTGGTACAAAACTTCCAAGTTGAGCCATATATGTTGTTATGGCTACTTGACGCATATATGTTGACTTACCTGCCATGTTTGGTCCTGTTATTATTAAAAATCTATCAGTAGTCTCATTTAAATAAGCATCATTAGGTATAAATTCATTTGTTTTTAATGCTTTTTCTACTACAGCATGTCTTCCATTTTTTATTTCTATTTCACCTGTTTCAACTATTTCAGGTCTTACATAATTATTGTTTACTGCTACAGTTGCAAATGAACATAATACATCAAGTATTGATATAACATTAGCACTAGACTGAATACGAATAACTTGTAATGCGACTTTTTCCCTAATTTCACAAAAAATATCATACTCTAGTTCAACTAATTTATCCTTTGCTCCAAGTATTTTATCTTCAATTTCTTTTAGTTCTTCAGTTATATATCTTTCTGCACCTGCTAAAGTTTGTTTTCTTATATATCTATCTTCTGGTACCATATTTTTATATGAATTAGTTACTTCTATAAAATATCCAAATACCCTGTTATATCCTACTCTTAACCATTTTCCTTTGATTCCAGTACGTTCTTTTTCTTTTGCTTCCAATTCCATAAGCCAATTTTGACCCTCAGTTGAAGCACTTCTATATTCATCCACTTTATCATTAAATCCATCTTTTATAATTCCCCCTTCTTTAATCGTTACAGGAGAATTTTCTAATATTGATGATGAGATTAATTCATTTATATCTTGTAATACATCTAGACTGTCATATAATTCAAGAAAATATTTATTATTTGTTTTACCAACTATATCTGCAAGCAATTTTTTTAATGCTGGCAATTTTTGTATAGAATTATTAAGAGATACCAATTCTCTTGCATTAACACTTTTTGAAACCACTTTTGCAATTAATCTTTCTATATCATATACAGTTTTTAAAATATCTCTCATATCATCTCTGTATATATTATTATTGACTAAGATTTCAACAACTTCTTGTCTTTTTATAATTTCTTCTTTACTTAATAATGGTGCTTCTAACCAATGTCTTAAAGCTCTTGCCCCCATAGCTGTTACAGTCTCATCAAGTACCCATAATAGACTTCCTTTTTTAGTTTTTTCTCTATTTGCTTCAAGGATTTCTAAATTTTTTCTTGTTGAAATATCAAGCTGCATATATCTTTCTACTTGATACTTTTCAATATTATTTATTTGATTTATACTTGTTTTTTGTGTATCTTCAACATAATTTAATAATAAATTACAAGCATCTATCTCCAAATTAGTTAAACTAATATTGTTGTTTTCTAATATATTTTTAAGTATTACATTTTCTTCAAGATTATTAAATTTACTTATATATATATCAAAATCTCTATCAATTTTTTTACTTAAAAATACATTTGCTTTTATACCATCTTGTACTACTATTTCAGACGGAAGTATTCTTGCAATTTCGTTTCTCATTTTTGAATCAACATCAATTCCAGAAACACTTGAAACAAAAAAAGCTCCTGTTGATATATCACAAAATGCTATTGCACAATTATTTTTTTCATAGTTTACAGATGCAACATAATTATTTTTTTTATCATCAAGCATAGTAAGTTCTGTAATTGTACCTGGTGTAACTATTTTTACTACATCTCTTTTTACTATGCCTTTTGCTTGTTTTGCATCTTCAAGTTGTTCACATATTGCCACTTTATATCCTTTTTCTACTAATTTTGGAATATACGTATTTACTGCATGATGTGGAATTCCTGCCATTGGCGCTCTTTCTTCTAATCCACAATCTTTTCCTGTTAATGTAAGTTCTAACTCCCTACTACAAGTAATTGCATCATCAAAAAACATTTCATAAAAGTCACCTAGTCTATAAAATAATATACAATCACTATACTTTTCTTTTGTTTCTAAATACATCTGCATCATAGGTGTTATTGCCATATATTATACCTCCTATTATTTTTATTGTATTGGTATTATATCAAAATTCGACAAGAAACTCAAATAAAATGGAAAAAATCAGGTTAAAAAATATGTTATTTTTATATAATATATCTACTTATATATAAATGTATACTATATGTTGATAAGATTATACTAATATTATTTTCAAATTGTATATATCCTGTTGATGCACAGATAAGATGTAACTCCCGCATTGAATTTGATATTCCAAGCAAATATATCGTAAACGAGATTAAACTTTTTGTTAGTCACGCCAAAAATCAGAATTTACCGAAAACAGAATTTAAAATTCTGTCATGGAAACTTATGTAATATAGCATAAAAAATGAGGTCAAGAAAAATTTTCTTGATCTCTTATATTTTTCTAAGCTTGATACTCTGCTTTACCAAATGCAAGCATTGGTAAAAATATTATTGGTAAAAATATTAAACCTACTGCAAAACCAGTACCTTTTCCAAAAGCTTTAGCAAGATTAATACTAGATAGTATTCCTAAAACTGGTATTGCTACAAAGTTTACAATTGGTATAAATAGTAATATTACCAAAACTGGATTCATTTTAGCAATTTGGTATTTTACAACCATATTATAAACTGGAATAATAGCTGCCCAACCTGGTTTATTAGCTTTTGTAAATAATACCCAATTTACTATTATCATAAATACTGATATTATACCTATAACAATTGCATATGTAGCTAAAAATCCCATTAAAGCTGCCATTACAGTTGCATCCATAGAAGTTGCAGCAGCAGTTGTACTATAACCATAATCGTACATTTTGACACCTCCAAAACATAAAGATATAGTCTAATATATATTAAACTAAAATAAACATATAAATAAATCTTTTGATTTACTTACTTCTATATTAGCACAATTTTACATTTTTTTCAACTTTTTTAATAAAAATACGTTATTATATGACTCATAAATATATATTCATTTGACCTATATATCATGTTTTTTTACATAAAGCAATTAAAAATTATTGACAAGTAATTCTAAATTTGTTAAAATACCAAAAAAGAAATTATACTAAAAAAATTTTGGAGGTTAATTATGGAAAATAACTATTTGAATCTATTAAATGAAAAGGGAAATGTAAAATTTAGAGAAATTTTATTAGAAAAAGATTTTGCAAAATATCAAAGAAATGTAAAAAAAATTCAAACTTTACAAAAACGGTTGCAAAAAATCGAGTCTGAATTATTTGGACCTATCTCTGAAATTGAAGCTTTTAATGATTTGAGTATATTTTATAAATATACGGAAAAACAACCCATAATTGTTTTTGATTTATTAAATAATACACTTACATTTTTTAGAAAAGATGAGGGAAACTATAGAGCTGATGAAGATAAAGTAGAAGTTGCTACTTTTGATTTAGATAAACTTTGCTTATTTAATGATCAAACTATTCTTACTTTAAGAGTTTTATCATTACAAAAATTAAAAAAATATGAAAATAGAAAAAAGGAGTTAAAAAAAAGAAATAAATCAAAAAACAATTATAATAATTATTACTGTAATATAACAATGGATGATGACATATTAGAACATTTCTTAGTTTTACTTGTAAGCAATTATAAGCATATTTCATTTGCTAACAGCGATATAAAAAAAGCAATTGAAAACTATTCACTAATTAATAAATTTTTAAATTTTTCAGAAACTAATGATAGTATTAAAAATTGTATTTTGGAGAATTTCATAAATTTATTTTCCAAATTTGTCTTAAGAAATATTAACGAGAAACTTCACAAGCCAAGCATATATGGTTTAAATGAATTACTTGAAATTCAAAATAATTGTTTAAATACATGTGATGAAAATTTCAAAAAAGAACCTAATTACAATAATTTAGTTGAAGAATATCTTGTACTATCTAAAGATATTTTAGAATATGAAAAAAAATTGCCTACATTTTAAAAAATTAAACGGTATAACATACGTATTGTTATACCGTTTACTACTTCATATCACACCTATATTAACTAAAATAATTGCTGTAATTATTGCTGCTGCATCTGCAATTAATCCGGCTATCAACACTCCTCTTACCTTTTTAATACCAACTGTTCCAAATAAAATTGTTATTGTATATAATGTGGTTTCAGTTGCACCCATAATTACTGATGCCATTTTTCCAGAAATTGAATCTGCACCACTATTTTTAAATATATCCATAACAATTGACATCGAAGCACCGCCTGAAAGTGGACGCATTAAACAAAGCGGTACTATATCATCTGGTATTCCAAATTTAATAAGTAAAGGTCTTAATGGTATAAGTATTATATCTAATGCTCCAGTAGACTTTAAAAGACCAATTGCTATTGTTATTGCAAGTATAAAAGGAAATATTTTATATACAGTTTTCAATCCTTCTAAGCATCCTTCTACAAAAAGTTTAAATATATCCTGCTTTTCCTTCAATCCCATAATTATTATAAAAGCAATAAACAATGGAACAATACAAATAATAAAAAAACTCATTTTCTACATCCTTTTATTTAAAAATTTAATACTTATTATCCCAAAAATAAGTGAAACTACAGTAACTATCCATATTGGAACAACTATATTTGTAGGATTACTTGAGCCATATAATGATCTTAAAGCAATTATACTTGTTGGTATTAATTGTAATGATGCCGTATTAAGTAAAACAAAAGTTGTCATATTATCACTTGGGATTTTTTTATTTTCATTTTCTTCTTGTAAACTTTCTATTGCTTTTATACCATTTAAAGTTGCAGCATTACCAATTCCAACTATATTACTTGCCACATTTAAACTAATATACTCATTTGTTTTTTTACTCATATTTTTTGAGTCAAATATCTTATTTAAAAATTTTGAAAATATACTTGAAAAGGAATTAATTGTCTTTGTTTTTTCGAAAATATTAAAAATTCCACTCCAAAAACACATCATACCAATTAAAGTAATAATATTTTCTACAGCATCTTTACCACTAGCCATTATGCTATCTATTACTACTTGTGCATTTGCTGTAATTATTGCTATAACTATACTAAATAGTAGCATACTTCCCCATATTTTAGACATATTTTTCCCCCACTTTATTTAAATATATGAATTAAATTATACCAATATGAATAAAAAAATAGTATTATAAAATTATTTTTTATTAAAATCATATTTTTATATTTTTAGAATAAAATAAATTATATATTTAAATTAATATTGTACATTTAATAGATATGTTGTATAATTATAGCAAGTTTAGATATAAATTTAATTTAGGAGGCATAAAATGAAAGGTTATAGATTAAATCCAGATATAGAATATGTAAAAAAAATAATAGAAGGGACTGAAAAGAAAAATGGTCATTGCCCTTGTAGAGTAAAACAAGATGCAACAACCCTTTGTCCATGCGATGAATTTGTAAAAGAAGGAATTTGTAAATGTAAATTATTTATACCAATTGAAAAAGATAAGTAAAACTTAACATATTTAACTGATACTTTATAATAATAATTAAAAGACATTAATAGGCAATCGCCAATTAATGTCTTTTTTTATTAAGCTATTTTACTTTTCTTACTTCTATGATAAATGCCAGGTTTAAATTTATGTTCTATTGATTTGTGCATTTTCAGAATTTTATTCATTGCTTGTTTATCATCAGTAGTTCCATAAATAGCTACTTGTGCAATTTGTGAGTATTTTACCCCTAATTTTTCTTCATCTGTAAGCTTTCCAAGTCCGTCTGCTGGAGCTTTTTTTAGTATTTTTTCTGGTACTCCTATATATCTTGCAATTTGATATACTTCTTCTACTGTAAACTCGGCAATTGGATTGTAGTCAAAAGCACCATCACCATGTTTAGTAAAATACCCTACATATCTTTCACACAAATTACCTGTACCAAATACTAAATATCCCTTAGTTTGGGCAACTGTATATAACGTAGACATTCTAATACGTGGTTTAAGGTTGACAAGCGATTCATCACACATATCTAATTTAACAGTTTTTTCAATGATATTTTTTTGAGTTTCATAAACATCAGTAATATCTACAACATCCATTTTAACATTAAAGTAATTTGACACCAAAATAGCGTCTTCTAAATCTTGCTTTATAGAGTTGCATGGCATTGCAATAGTATAAACATTTTCTGCTCCAAAAGCCATTTGAGAAAGTCCTATAACTGTTGCACAATCTTTTCCACCACTATTTCCTATAATTACACCTTTAGCGCCAGACTTTTTCAAATATTTTCTCATATGTTTGATAATTCTTGGCACTTCATAATCAAGTTGTTCTTTTGTCATATAAGTTTTTCTTTCCTTTAGCATACTTTTCTCTCCTTTTTATTTAAATATATATTATTATTCATTATATAATCATAAACTTCTTTTGGAACCAATTTTTTAAAATCAATTCCACTTTTTATATATTTTCTTATTTGTGTAGAACTTATACTTAAATACTTGTTACAGGTTACAAATAAAATTTTGCTAATATAATTATTTAAGTATTTATTATATGTTACTATTTTCTCTAAACAATCATTATTTCTAGAAAAAACAATCAAATTATAATTTTCTAAAATATACTTATACCTTTTCCAAGTATGAAATTCTTTTAAATTATCACTTCCAATAACTAAATATATATCACTATCTTCATACTCCTTTTTGATTATATCTAATGTTTGATAAGTATACAATTGCTTTTTATTTTCTATTTCAATTCTTGATACTTCAAACTCTTCTATATTTTCACATACTTTTTTTAACATATTATATCTATACTCTGCACTGGATAAATCATTTTTTATATATTTGTCTCCAACTGGTACATATATAATTTTTTTAATATAAGGAAATTTTTTTAAAACTTGTTTTCCTAAATTTATATGAGCTTTATGAACAGGATTAAATGTACCAGTTATAACTGCAATTGCATCCTTCATAAACATCACTCCTCTCATGTTATATAATTTTATTTTTAACACTTTTTCTTTACTTTATACATCATTTATGATATAAATATATAATAATAAGGAGTATATATATGAGTAATTTTAAAACAGAAAAAGAATTTTTAGAAAACTATAACGTATCTGAATATGATAGGCCATCACTTTGTGTAGATAATATATTATTTACTATAAGAGAAATTGAAAACGAAAATTATAGAAAACTATCAAATAAAAGCTTACAACTTCTTTTAACTTATAGAGAAAGTTATCCATTTAAAAATTGTTGGGCATTACCTGGCACTTTTGTGAATACAAGTGAATCGTTAGATGAAGCTGCTACAAGATGTCTAAAAGAAAAATCTAATATTTCAGATATATATTTAGAACAACTTTATACTTTTGGTGACGTTAATAGAGATCCACGTACTCGCGTTATAAGTTGCACATATATGTCACTTGTAGACAGTACAAACTTAAAAATTAAACCAGGTAGAAATGTATCAAAAATAGACTTTTTTACAGTTTCTACTAATACAACAAATTATAAAATTATTGATACTAAATCTGGTAATATCTCTACATATACTACTGAACTTATTTTAAAAAATATTGATACTACAATTACTGCCAAAATTCAAACTAAAAAAGAGCTTATTGGTACAAAAAGTATAACAACATATAAAATTTTAAAGTCTGAAAATATTGCATTTGACCATGCAAAAAATATAATTTATGCACTTGACAGATTAAAAAATAAAGTTGAATATACTGATATAGCTTTTTCATTAATGGGTGAATATTTTACTCTAACAAATCTACAAAAATGTTATGAAATATTACTAGATAAACCACTACTTGCTGCAAATTTTAGAAGAAAAATATCACACATGGTAAGCGAAACTGACAAAATTACAAGTGGTGCTGGACATAGGCCATCAAAACTTTATAAATTCAATCCTGATTGGCATAATAACAATTTTTAAATTTATTATTTTTATTTAAAATTTGGGGAACAAAATATGTTCCCCAATATTTCTTTGTTTCAAAATGTCTCATGCTCCTTAATAAGTTCTTTTTTAAGATCATATAATTCTTTAGATAAATCAACATAATATTTATGCGGATTTACTAAACGTTTTACTTCATCCCATAAGTGTTCTTTTTGTGTATTACATCTTTCTTTAATTTGCTCTACACTAGGCTCACTATATACGTATTCACCATCTACAAAAATAGGAACTAACAACTCTTCTACTTCAAAAGTACCTGCTACGAAAGTTGTCCTTTTCCATGTAGCATTTGGATCAAAAATTTGTAAATCTTCTTTTTCATTAACTAATTCATGTTCAAGACAAATTAAATCTGCTAAAAAGGTCTTTGTTTTTTTGTCTACTATTCTATAAATTTTCTTTTTACCAGGATTTGTAATTTTCTCAACATTTTCAGATAACTTAATAACTGGTTTGTAGCAATCTTGTTCTTTATTAAATTTTGCAGCCAACTTATATACTCCGCCAAAAGATGGACAATCCTTAGAAGTTATAAGATGAGTACCAACTCCCCAAAGAGAAATTTTTGCTCCCTGCATCTTAAGATCCTGAATTAAGTATTCATCTAAGTCGTTAGAAGCAGAAATAATTGCATTTTCAAAACCTGCTTCATCAAGCATTATTCTTGCTTTCTTAGAAAGGTATGCCAAGTCTCCACTATCAAGGCGAATGCCATACTTTCCATTTAAACGGCCCTCTTTTTTTAATTTATCAAATACTTTAATAGCATTTGGCACTCCAGATCTTAAAGTATCATAAGTATCTACAAGCAAAATTGCATTATTGGGATAAATATTTGCATAAGTTTCAAAAGCTTCATATTCACTATCAAAACTCATTACCCAGCTATGTGCATGAGTACCACTAGTTGGAATATTGTAAAACTCTGCACAAAGAACATTACTTGTAATAGCACACCCGCCAATTACTGCTGCTCTTGCACCTACTGTTCCCGCGTCTTTTCCTTGGGCCCTTCTTAGTCCAAACTCCATAACGGCATCACCTTTAGCGGCATAACATACTCTAGCTGCTTTTGTTGCAATAAGACTTTGATGATTAATAAAGTTAAGTAGTGCTGTTTCAACATACTGAGCTTCAATAATTGGAGCCTCAACTCTAAGAAGTGGTTCCATTGGAAATACAACTGTACCTTCCTCAACTGCATAAATAGTGCCACTGAATTTAAAATTTTCAAGATAATTTAAAAATTCTTTACAATAAATTCCTTTATCTCTTAAAATTTTAATCTGATCTTGCCCAAAATGTAAATTTTGAATCCATTCAATAACACTTTCAAGTCCAGCTGCTATTGCATAACCATTACTGCAAGGATTATTCCTATAAAACATATCAAATACTACTTTATTATTTCTTCCAGTTAAGAAAAAGCCCTGCATCATTGTAAGTTCGTACTCATCTACAAGAAGCGTGTTATTAATTCCCTGAAAATTCCTGTTGATTTTTTCTGTTTTCTTCATAGTATTGTCCTCCATTTTCATATTTTTTAGTTTTCTATTATTTAGTTGTAAATTTTTCATTAAAATATTAAAATGCTACATTACTTTTAATTTGTCCTTTATACCACTGTAAAGCTGCAATAGTAGAAAGATTTTTAAATTCATTTTCTCTAAGCATTTTCATAACTTCTAATACTTCTACTTCATGAATTTCAATATCTTCATCCTCATCTAACTGTTGTTTTTCTTTTTCAGATAAGTTATTTACAAGAAAGTAATATACTTTTTCATCAGTAAATCCAGGACTTGTATATGCTTCAAACATATATCTTACATTCTCTACATCTGAAACATATCCTGTTTCTTCCTTTAACTCCCTGATTGCTGCTCTTTTTGCTGCCTGTAATTCAACATATTCATCTCTTATAGGTCCCAAATAATCTGATTCATCAATTACCCCTGCTGGAATTTCATATAACGTTTTATCCCCTACTGCTGTTCTTACCTGATTAACTAAAATAATTTTATTATCTTTAGTTACCGGTAATATAACAGAAACAGGTTTTACTATAACATGTTCCATTGGATGAATTTTATCATAGTAAACCTTTTCAACTGTTAATCTCCTTCCAATAAATGTTTTTTCTGTCTTAATTCTTTTTAATGATTTCATAAAAAAGCCATCCTTTCAAAAAATATTTTTGATATTATCATTTTGTTAATATCATTATACAACCTTAAAATCATTTTGTCAATACTTTTTTAAATTTTTCTTATTTATTATATAAAAAAGATTATTGAATTATACAATAATCTTAAAATTACTATCTATTTTTTAAACTAAACCATTTAATTTTTTCTCATATATAAAACCTTTTTCCTCAGTTTTATTTCCACATTTACCTAGCTCACTATTAAATATGTTTTTCTCATATACTTTTTTACATCCTAATCCTTCATAAAATTTATAATTACATGATTCATCACATAATATTTGAATATTGTTTATGTTATCCTTACAAGCAATTTCAAACGTCCTATTTAATAATTTTTTTCCTATTTTTTTCCTATTTTTTTCCTCTAAAATCTTTATCTACAATAAGAATTGTTATTTCTCCATCAAAATAACTTTCTAGTTCTTCTGGTAAATAATCATAATTATTATTATATTTGTATATCTTTTCTTTATCTTTTACAAGGAAGCTGCATATTAATATATTTTTTAACAATTTATAAATATTTTTTCTAATAATATGTTTTCGAGAATTTAATTTCGAATATCCACAAATTCCTATAATATTATTATTAGATATTCTAAAATTATTTTTTCTGATTCACTTAATATTTCAAACCAATATATCCATGCACAAGTTTTACCTTTAGCCTTTGACGCTGTCTTACCTAAATCCCACTCTCTATATAGCATATCTACAATTTGTTTATGTTTTTTTTATTTTCATATAAAAAACCTCCAAATATTTTTCTATATTCATTATATTTACCATACTTATAATTATAATAAAATTTCACTACAATAAATCAGCATTTTTTTAAAACTTTTCTTACTATATGCTCTCCTATATTTTTTTTGGAACATACTGTTACCTCTAAACTTACTAATCTATTTCATCTTTTTCTAATACTTTTTTAGTGGCTAGTAAAACATCATTTTTTAGCTCTTCTATGTTAGGATTTTGTACTAAATGTTTCAAAAAATATACTATATCGTAAATAGCCAATCTTTTATAAAGGTTTGAGATACTAACTAACTTTGGATAATATTTTTCTATATATGACATTATATTTAAGTAATGACTTAAATTTGTGTATTGTTCTGTATCTTCGCTAGCAAACTTCCAAGGTTTCCTAATCATCCTATAAATAATAGTAAGTTCAAAATCTCTAGGAGCATACATAGACCTTTCGAAATCTATTAACTTGATTTTACCATCATTAAAGATTATATTATCAAAATGCAAATCATTATGAATTAAAACAAAATCATTAGATTGTAAATATTCTTCAAATTTATCATATGCACATTCAAGATTTTTTTGTTCTTTTTTATTAAATATATTAAGCTTTTTAGCTTTTTCATATAGTAATAAAAATTCAGACTCTATTATTTTTGTCCAATCATATTTTTCACTAGTATTACTATGAATACATTTCATAGCATTACACAGCTGTTTTATTACATCTTCTCTTTGTTCTTCTTTAAAAGTATGCCATACATTATATAAAGAAACTCCATCTACTTTTTCTATAATCTCATAAAGATATGGAATATCTCTTTTATCACTACTTGAATAATATAATTTTGGAATCAAACTATTTTCTTGATTTTTTTTATAGAATTCAATTTCTTTTTTAAACTTACTTTCGTTATTAATATTAGTACAAATTTTTACAATAAAAGAATCGTTTATTTTGTATATAGTATTAGTAAATCCTACATTAATTTTTTCTACTTTAGGAGAATTTCCAAATAATGTTATATGATTTTTTAAAATTGCATTTATTGTTTTTACCACATAATCACACCCTTCGTATAAAAACTTCATATTTTTCAAAGCCTTACATCTTATTAGTATAATTATACCTAAATATAGCTGTAATATCAAGTTCATATTGGGCTTTTATAAAAATAAAAAACTAATATAGCAATATTTTTTGTATCGCTATATTAGTTAATCATATATTTTTATTATAATGTATTAATCCAGCTATCAATTTCCTTCTCTTTTGTAACAAGTTTATTACTATAACTTTTAAATATAATATTCATACCATCATCTACATTTGAGTTTTTACATAAGTCTTTTATTCCTTTAAAAGTTTTACCTAACCAACCAGCATTAGTTGCATAAATTTTTTTACTAGATAAATAATTTTTAGTTAAAAAAGTTATTACTGCAGGTGTTGGCCTATACCACCATACTGGTGTTCAAGGTATATAAAAATTATTATTTAATACCACTCTTAATCTTCATAATAATTATAAAGTGTCTCTATGATTGGAGCTGATGACCAAGTATGTATAGGAAGTTTACTTTTTAAATTCTCTTTTACTTCTTTTGAAGTATTTTCAAAAAATTTTTCAAAATGATATTTGTTCTATTAGTTCGAACAGATACGTCATTGGTGCCCTAAGGAAGGACGTTCAACAACTTTTTAAAATTCTTAGAGTATTATTTTATAATATCTAGTTCCTTCATCTTCATTTAGGAAAATCCCACCATTTTTTTCTATTACTTTTGCAGAACCAATATTTCCAGCAGATGAATTGCAAAATACCTCTTTAAAGTTCATTTTCTTAAATTCGATAAGTGCTAATTCTAACATTTTTGTTGCATATCCTTTTTTTTTTTCAGATTTTCTTATAACATAATAGACATTTCCAGACCATTTTTTCCAGTTTTCATCTATCTTTGTCCTAAGCCCTATATAGCCAACAGGCCTATCATTAACATACATTATATATGTATTTGTTGGTGTATCATAGTAATTTACTATTTGATACTTTCTTGATAGCTGAGTTTCTAGATAATTTTTAAATACCTCATAAGGTAGTCCATTACACAAATTGGTTGATCCCGATTCTTTTAAAGGAATATCCTGGTACATTTCATATTCCATTAAACCCATTTGCATATTTAATTCTTTTAATTCATATCTCATATTGCTAACTCCTAAATAAAAAAATTAATTATACTAACTATTAATTTTCAAATACATAATGATATGTCATTATGCAAGTGTGTTTACTAAATTGACAAAATTTTAGTATAAAATGTTGTTTTAAAAACAAATGTTTGATATAATTTCTTTAGGAACATTTAATAAGTTGGGTGGAGCCAAACTTCATAAAAGAAGGGAGGCGATACAATGAATAAGAAAGATTTTTTAATCTTTGCTCTAGTAATTATTATCTTCCTTTTACTATTATTGTTATTCGTAGCTTTAATATAAAAGAAATCCACCTAACTCAGCAATGATTTAGGTGGAGACCATTTATGGCTACACTCAACATGCGACTATTGAATGTTCCTTTTTTATTTTATGCAAGTTCCCTTGACATATACATAATAACATAAAAACGGCTTTTTGACAAGTCGTTTTCTATTGCTTACTCGAAAAGTTCGAGTTTCCTATCAATCTGGTGTACCAGAAGGGATTCGAACCCCCGACCCACAGTTTAGGAAACTGTTGCTCTATCCTGCTGAGCTACTGATACATATATATCAATATATATTATATCAGATTTTTATTTTTTTTCAATATAAAAAATATTTTTTACTATTATATTTAAAACTTTATATTTCTCTAAAATATAATAAAGTAACACTTTTAAAATATTTCTAATATACTTTTAATAGAGGTGATTTAATGGAATTTACTGATAGAGAATTATTAGCTAGGATAATAATGTGTGAAGCTGGTGGCGAAGGTGATACTGGTATGAGAGCTGTTGCAACAGTTATCATGAATAGAGTCTATACTTCAGATGGAGAGTATTCAAGAATTTCACAAGGTGGAAATATACGAAATATAATAATGCAAAAAGGACAATTTGACTGTGCTACTGACTTTAAAAATGGAAAATATAATCCACAAAACATATATAATATGAATCCAGATGAAACACATTTTGAAATAGCAGATTGGGCATTAAGTGGAAACAGACTAAATGAAGTGGGAGAAAGTTTATGGTTTATGAATCCATTTAGTTCTACATGTCCAAAAAAATTTCCATATAATGGATCAGGTAGATTACATACTAGAATAAATGACCATTGCTTTTTTTCGCCTACACCTCTATATTATGATACATAAAGAAAGGAGCTATTATGGAAGAAAATAATAATACTACAAATAAAACTCCTCCTCAAA
This sequence comes from uncultured Clostridium sp., assembly GCA_947361355.1. Classification (GTDB taxonomy): domain Bacteria; phylum Bacillota; class Clostridia; order TANB77; family CAG-465; genus CAG-465. Next base: position 12,006 of record CANAIR010000015.1, on the reverse strand, counting down.
ATGGTTTAGGAAATAATGTTACATCCCCTTCTAATATGCCAGAAACTTATACAAATTCACTTTACTCGCCTGCTTTTTTTAGAAATTTTATTGGTAGATTAGTAAAAGCTGAATTTTTAATAGGAAATACTGGTTTACAAGATAGAATTGGTATTTTACTAGAAGTTGGCGCAAGTTACATAGTTTTAAGATCTGTACAAGATAATAATTTATTATATTGTGATATATTTTCTATAAAATTCCTTACAATTTCACAGCAATCTTTTATATACAGTCCTATGCAGCAATTTTCTAATACACAATTTTTCAATACTCAACAACAATTTGGATTTTAATATATAATAGTAATAAAATATTTCTTATTATATTTTATTGCTATTATTTTTTTATAAGTAATAGTTAAATCTATTTATTTTTATTATATATTAAAATTGACATTGTTTAAGTTTTAACTTGATATTATTGTATTTTTATAGTATAATAATAATTAAATTATTTAAATTTTAATATATGCACCAGTAGCTTAGCTGGATAGAGCACTCGGCTACGAACCGAGAGGTCGGGGATTCGAATTCCTCCTGGTGCACCATACTCTCAAGCAAATTTGAGAGTTTTTATTTTATTCATTAAATTTAGTAACCTTATTTAACTTTGACAAACAGTCTTCACTAATACTTTAACATTAGAAATTATGCTATTTCTTTTATTTTTTAAACTTAATTATATAAATTTTCTATACTTTTATGGAACTATTTGATATAATTATTTAGACCAATACTAATTATTATTGATTTGAAAGTGAAATATAATATGGAATTTTTGGTAAAAAATTTATACAATTTTGATAATAAAGTAGCATATAGTTGCTTGAAAGAACTTATACCAATAATAAAAAAAGATTATTAGAAGTAAATTATTTAAAATACGAAGATAGTATGCAAAATTTAATATTTAAAGATGTGAAAAAATATTAAATTTAATTAAATAAATTACAATATATGAAGGAGACTTTATTATGGCAATGTGGAATCCGTGGAGAGGTTGTAAAAAATGTAGTGATGGCTGTTTACATTGCTATATTCACAAAGGAGATTTAAAAAGAAATATAAATACTAATGAAATTACAAAGACAAAAGATTTTGAAAAACCAATAGAAAAATTAAAAAATGGAAATTATAAAATGAAATCTGGAATTGTTTATATGTGCTTTTCTACAGATTTTCTTATTGAGGATGCAGATGAGTGGCGAAATGACTGCTGGAAAATGATTAAAGAAAGGCAGGACTGCACTTTTCTATTTCTAACGAAAAGAATAGATAGATTTATGAGATGTATTCCAAATGACTGGAATAATGGATATGATAATGTAGTTGTATGTTGTACTATTGAAAATCAAAAAAATGCTGACTATAAATTATCAATTTTTAAAGATTTACCAATAAAACATAAATGTATAACAGCTCAGCCATTATTAGAAAAAATAGATATTGAAAAATATCTTGACAATATCGAATTAGTTGTTTGCCGGTGGAGAATCTGACACAAATGCTAGATCATTTAATTATGACTGGGCATTAGATATTAGAAAGCAATGTATAAGAAAAAATGTTAGTTTCGAGTTTAGACAATGTGGAACTTATACAATAAAAGATGGAAAACAATATAAGATACAAACAAAAGATTTGTGTAAACAAGCAAAATTAGCAAATATTGATTATAAAAGTAATCACTAAATTACAATTTTATGGCTATACATCTTAAATGTTAATAAGCATTGCTTGCAGCAACGGACTATTCTTTATATAATAGTTTATAGGGAAAGGAGTTGTTCAAAATGTTAAAAGAAAACATTAAATCAATGAGAAAATCAAAAGGACTTTCACAAGAAGAACTTGCTATCAAATTAAATGTAGTAAGACAAACAATTTCTAAATGGGAACAAGGATTGTCGGTTCCTGATTCAGAAATGCTAGTTTCAATATCAGAAGTTTTTGAAACACCAGTAAGTACTTTACTTGGAGAAAATATCTCAGAGACTAAAGTAGATGATATGAAAGCAATTTCTGAAAAATTAGAGATAATAAACTTACAATTATCTAAAAAGAATAATGCAAGAAGAAAAATGATTCATTGGATGCTAATTTCATTATGTGCAATCATAATAATACTTTTAATTTCTTTATATTTGTTAAATAGTCCTTATTTTAATTGGAATTATAATAATCCTGAAAATGCTGTTTTAGGAGTTGCTTTTCATTCGTTTGAATGGCTATTTGTTAGGATAACACCAATTATACTTATTGTGTCAATTATTGGAATTGCATTAACCAGAAAGAAAGTTTAAAAATATTTGTAGCTCAAATAAAAAAATATTGCTATTACACCATATATACAAGCTTATATATTTAAATGATATAATTAAAGTATACAAAAAAAGTTAAATACAATTATAAAATAACTTTGTTTTAGATTAATAACTTTTAATTTTAAAGGAGATAAATTTATGGCAAGAATATTAAAAAATAAAGAATTAATAAATACAAGACTAGCAACTATTATGGTGGATGGATGTATTGTAATAAATGTAATGAAAATATAGGGTACTTATGTTATTCAACTTATGATAAACTAAATTTAATATATACATGTAATTGTGGCAGTCAAGGTAGTGCATCACTAGATTTTGAAGACAGTAAAGTTGGTAAAAATTGTAATGATGAATTAATTATAATAAAAAATAGATTATGCTGTCCAAAAGATAGTGAGCCTTTAATTACTATATTAGACAAAAAAGTTTCTAATTATGAAATAAAAATTACCTGCAAGTCTTGTGGAAGAATATATAAAAAAATTAAATAATTAACTAATATAATTTAAATCTTTTTAATAAAATAAAAAATGAGAATATCATAAATTTAAAAGTTTTATGATATTCCCTAATTTATTTTTTTAGAAATTTTAACAATATTTTATATATAAAATAAATCTTTTATATATATATTTTTTTTATAATTGTATTTATAATTTCAGACATTATTTTATCTATTTCAAAATCAATTATAAATGACATTTCGTCTTTTGAAAATTTATTGCAAACATCAAATATTATTTGATTTGTTATATCTATTAATATATTATAAAATTGTTCTAAATATATACTCTTTAACAAATTTCTTTGTTCTATATTATCACATTTAATAAATTTTGATAGTTTATATTTTTCAAAAAAATATATAGATATTTTTTTTAATTCTAAATAGTAATTTTCCTTTATTTCTCTTTTCATTTTCTCTCCTATATACTTATTATTTATAATAGCATGTATATTTAGCCGTGTTATTTTGTAACAAAATAATGTATCATAATATTAATAATAGTTAATACTATTAATATATATACATTAGGAAGGATTATTGATTATGAATTACACATCTTATTTTAAAAATGAAGAACAAATTCAAAAAGCAATTTCTAATTCTATGCTGAATTTACGTATCAAAAATAAACTTACACAACAAAAATTAGCTGAATTACTTGATGTATCGATTGAACATATTTCTAGAATTGAAAACTGTAAATATACTTGTTCTATCTCATTAATTTTTAAAATGTGCTCTATTTTTGACTTAAGCATAGATGAATTTTTTGGAGTTACTCCAATTGAAAATGATAGTATATCTAACTTCTTCAAAAATTTATCATTAGAAAAACGTGACGCAATTATTGAATTTTGTAAACAAATTGAAGATAATTATTCTAAAAAATAATAATGATATAAAAAGAATCTACTTAGATTCTTTTTTATTTTTATTTTTTCTAAGTTCTTTAAAAAAATCAGTTATTATTTTTGAACATTCGTCTAGTTGTATATACTCATACTTAACTTTCCAAGTTGTATCTTGATCCAATATATTGCATACTGAACCTACACATCCATTTTTATAGTCTTTTGAGCCAAAATAAACTTTGTCAATCCTTGCCTGAGTTAATGCTCCACTGCACATTGCACAAGGTTCCAATGTTACATACATTTCTAATCCATCTAGTCTCCAACTTTTTATCTTTTTACAAGCTTTTTGAATACATAAAATTTCTGCATGACATATTGCATTTTGTTTTTTTTCTCTTAAATTATGTGCCCTAGCTATTATTTTTCCATCTTTTACTATTACAGCACCAACTGGAACTTCATTCTTTAAATATGCCTTTTTTGCTTCTTTTAAAGCTTCTTTCATGTATTTTTCCAATATTAACACCTACTATTCATTTGTTTTTTTATTAAAATATTCTTGTATTCCAAGATAAATACCCCACACTAACTTATTTTGATATTGCTCAGTTTTTAAATTTTCTGTTTCCTCTGGATTAGATAAAAATCCGCATTCAACAATAACAGATGGTACTTTTAAATTATCCATTATATAAATACCATTTATAGGTAATGCTTTTCTATCATTATCAATTGATATATTTTTATTTAAATTTATTTGTATAATTTCTGCTAATTTCTTACTATCTTCATTACTTTTTTGATAAAATGTTTGCCATCCTTTATATTTACTTGAAGCTAGAAACTTATTTAAGTGTATAGAAATAAATATATCAGCCTCATTATTGTTTCCTATTTCTACTCTATTTTTCGCATCACTTACTTTTTTATTTTTTATTCCAACACTATCTGTAGAATAAATACCATTTTCATCACTTCTTGTAAGATATACTTTAGCACCACTTTGTTCAATTAATTTCTGAAGTTTTAATGATATAGCTAAATTAATTGCTTGTTCCGTTGTGCCATTAAATCCTTGTGCTCCCTCATCTGGTAAGCCATGTCCTGCATCTATTACAATTACTTTATTTGTTATTGGTGTAGAATTTGTTTGTACTACTTCACCATTAATGTTTACTATTATACCATACATAAGCACTGTAATGCAAATAAAACTTGATACAAATATAATTCTTTTTAAATATACTCTCCTTTTCAAATTGTCACTTCCCCTACTTTAATATATTTTCACTTGACTATTTTCTATTTTAACATAGTCATTACTTTGTGTACTTCTATATTCAGGTAAAATATATTTTTTTGAATATAATGACATCAATAATATCCCTAATATTGAAATATATAATATTCTTTTTTGTCTATTATTTAACTTCATTTTTTCACCTTTAATATCAATATATGTTCAAAATAACAAAAAAATAATAAAATATATTATTTAACTACAAAATTCTTAATATAAATAAAAAAGATACCAATACTTAAATTATATTGATATCTTTATTCTATGTTATTTTAATATTATACTTTATTTTACTCTTTTCCATTCATCAGAATTACCAAAATTATTTTTTTCACCTTTTTCTATTAGATAATTTATAATATCTTCATTTTTAGTAAATGAATTCATAACCTTCTTATCTTCTTCTGTATAATAAATTTCATCTGTATCATCAGTAATTTCATATTCATACTCAACCATATTTTTTCCAACTAATTTTACTGTCTTATTATTATAGCGAGATTTATTTTCATATATTTTTTTAGCAGCCTCTTTACTTCTACAATAATCTGTACACTTCAACATAGGTAACATTTTCCCATTTTCAAAATATTGTTTTTGTGTTGTATACAAAATATCTCCACTAGCATAATAATTTATATACGTAATAGAACTATTATCATATTCAACTTTATAACAATTTTCCTTATATGGAGTTTCATATTCCTTATATAAATCATATATATACGAACTCCATATTAAAAATCCTCCCAATACTAATATTATTAATATTAATATACCATATATTACTTTACTTATTGTTTTTTGACTATTTTTATTTTCCATATCAACTATCATCCCCTCTAGTATAACTAAACATTTTTTTTGATATATTTTTACATGATATTATTTAATATAATAATATATCAAAAAGTATAATAAGTCAACACAAACCATCATTTTTTTAAAATTTTCATATTTTACCATTTTTGAAAAAAAATACATTTTAATTACTTATATTATTAATAGTGTTATAATCAAACATGTTGATAAATTTATTGTAAAAATATTTATTTACAAATCAACTATTGGAAATTTTCTATAGTGAATAAGAGAGGTATACGCATGAAAAAAAATAAGATAAGTATCGCTATTTTAATGATCTGTATTTTAGCAATTTCTACAACAGCTTTTGCTGCTGAAAATACTACAAAAACTAATAGCTTTTATCAGGAAACTGTTGGAGTTGCGTCAGCTATGTTAGGCTATGGAAATACAGTCGAATATTCTGGTAACAAACTAACTGTATCAGCCCAAATTAAGCAAATTGCAAATTCACCTACTAGTCTAACTATTGTGCTACAGCAATTTTATAACAGTAGATGGAATAGTGTAGAAAATATTACTATTCCTATCAATACTGAAGTACAAGATGTATTCAATGGACTTAGTATCCGTACTAATACCCCAACCAGACTACAATTTAAACTAAATGGTGGAGCTGGATCATATGTAGAGGTTAGTATGGGAATAGTTTCCTACAATTAATATTGTTTATTAAATTCTTTGTAACTATCAATTGATTCAAAAATATATAGAAAATTTCCATAAAAAATCTGAAAAAAATCTCTTTATTAGAATCGAACCCTAGATAGAGTACTTCTAATAAAGAGACTTTTTATAATTTATATTTTTACATGATATTATTTAACGTATACATACATTAAATATAATATCATAGCCCTAATTATTTTTCCAAAAAATAATTGTAATATCATTATTGGAAATAATAAATTAGCCTTAGAAGAAAATGATAAATCGATTATTTTTGCATCCTCTTTTGATAATTTATTTTCAATATATTTTTTTGATATTATTATAGATTTTTTTACAGCATCAAATTCAAGTATAAATCTAAATATAATTGAAATAATAAAAAATGACATATATATTAATAACATTTGTATATTTATCATTTTAAATATTGATATTACAAATAATATAAAAAATAAAATTAATTCTATATTACTAAATATAAAATTTAGTTTTTGTAATAATTTAGATTGTAGTGAATGCCTACATTCATGAGCAATCAAAACTAACCTATATTCAGCATTTTTTATATTATTATTATTTGCTAAATATATTGTATTATTTAAAAATACATAATAACTATTTTTTATATTTTCATCTAAAATTATTTTTGTATTTTTATTATTATATTTAACTAATATATCTTTGCAGATTTCTTCATTTGAAGGTAGTTTTTTGTTAATTTCCTGTAACTTTTGTTTTTGAACATCACTAAATTTTAATTTATCTCTTAATTTATTTATTATTTTCATTAAAATTCTACTATTTCCTTTATACCTTCTCCAACAATTTTTTGCATATCTGCTAACATTACATCAATTTTCATCTCATTTTCTAACAATTTTCTTGCATTTTCATTTTGAATAATAATAGAATAAAGATTTTCCATAGTTGATTTTTCTGCATTTGACATTTCTACACCACTTATATGCTTTAATTGAAACTCCTTTTGTTTTTCTTTGAAATCTTTAATCATATTATATAATTTTTCATCTTTTTTAATTGTTTCTTTAATACTTAAATATTCTTTATATTCATTTGTTTGCTTTAAACTTCTTACTAATTCATGTATTTTATCATAAAAATTCATAAGCTCACCTGCTTCCTTTCAAGCTAATTATACAATAAAAAATAATAAATGCCAATAGTTAATTGACATTTATTATTTTTAAGATAAATATTTATTTAAATTTTCACATATTTTAAAATAGCTGCGCCATATGGATTTAAAATTATTTTAGTTGAATCCTCCAATGAATATTCTAAATTATATAACGAAATTTCTTTTATTTTATCCTCCGAAATTTTAATAACCTTAGGAGAATTATTTAACATTACAACTAAATTTTCGTTATTACTTTTATATTCCATATATAAAAAATTATCTGTACATTCTTTAATTGAAAATGATGCTTCTTTAATAAAAGAATTTTCCTTTAATAAATTTCCAATACTTTTATAAAATTCAAGTAATTCTAAATTTTCTTTTCCATAAGGATATGGTTTCCTACAAAAAGGATCAATATAACCAGTAAGTCCTACCTCATCTCCATAAAATATACAAGGAAATCCTGGAAGGAATGCTGCAATAATATATGCAATTTTTTCTAATTTAATACCAAGTTTAAGTTGTTCCCCAGACAGTTTATCATTATCGTACTCCCATTGTCTTTTTTGGACTTCTGCTATTTTTGATCCAGATACTCTATATACATTTTCAAAATCTGGCATTTCTTTTCCTACAAGCTTTGTTAAAATCCTTTCTCTATCATGAGTTGATAAAAAATTCATTAAAACACAATTAACCTCTTTTGGATAATGATCTAATATATGATTGATTTGTTCTTTGAAAAATTCACTATTTTTATACCTTACATACTCAATAATAGCTTTTCTAAATGGATAATTCATTAAAGAATTAAGTTTATCACCATTATTAAAAAACTCTCTTCTACCTGTACCATATTTTGAATCAAATTTTGTAGTAGCATCTTCCCAAACTTCTCCAATAACTACTCCCATAATTTCATTCATTCTTTCTAATAGCTCATTTGGAAATTCATCTGCAACATCAATTCTTAAAACATCCACACCTATATTTTTCCAATATCTTAATACATCACATATTAATTCTTGCACTTCTTCTCTTTTTAAATCAAGCTGTGCTAAAGATTCATCATTCCACCAATTTAAACGTTTACCATTTACATACCAAAATAAATTGCTATATTTACTTTTTGAACTTACATGATCAAAGACTCCATCAAATACAATAATCATATTTCTTTTATGTGCTTCATCACAAAGCCTTTTGTAATCTTCTATAGTTCCTAAAAGTGGATCTACCTCTTTGTAATCTAAAGTATCATATCTATGATTAGTTAAAGATTTCAAAATAGGTAAATGATAAATTGCATTTACACCTAATGATTCTAAATAATCTAGTCTAGAAATAATACCACTAATATTTCCACCAAAAAAATCATTATTTTCTACTATTCCTTTTTCATTTGGAAGATATACTACTTCTTCGTCAAAACTACTATGATATACTCTACCTTCTATTACCTCTTCATTTACCTTTCCAACTTTACAAAACCTATCTGGATGAATACAGTACATTGTATTAATTTTTTTTAAAATATCAGGCGTTTTTACTTTTTCAGTATTGTACAATGAAATCTGCCATTTACATGCAATAAAATCCTTATTAAATTCTATTCTTGCTTCATTGTCATAGTTGTGAACTGCATATACTTCAATAACATTTTCATCTAATTCATAATTTAAAGTAAAATTATAATATACAAAACCTACATCATTAAATGATAATTTTATAGAATAGATATTAAAATTATTTTCTGTACATTCTAAAACTAAGTTTCTATTATAGCTACTACAAATATGTTTTTCGTCATGTAAATTGATAAAAATGCTGTGAATTTTAATTGACAAATCTACAAATAATCGAATACTACACTCACTTCTAAAATCAAATGCTCCAATTGGACTTTTAAAGTTATTTAGCCAACTATTATGAAATACTTTTAAATTATTCATAATACTCTCCTTTCTAATTATAGAAAAAATTTGCTCTACCCCCACAAAAGTTTATCATTTCTATTTTTGTTTGTCAATAAAATCACATATTTTTTATATTCCATTTTTTGGTAATACATCTTAAATGCAATACATATGGCTACAAAAAAGAGTAATATATTACATCAAAATATCCTCAATGTTTGAAGTATTTTACTTATATTACTCTCATATATTATTCATACAATTTCAAAATTCTTGTATACTCTTCTTTCATTTTTTTATATTCTTTAGCTGTTAAATTCGAGTTATCATTATTAAAATTAGAAACTTCATCTTCCATAATAAGCATTGTTTTACTATAGTTTTTATCTACGCTAGTCCATGCAAAAATTGGTTTATTAGCTTTAAAATCTATTCTAATATCGCTAATTTCGCCCTTTTTATTTTTAGCAATAGTTTTAGTTATTTCAAAACTAGGAATTATCGTAGCACTACCATAATCATCTTTGTATCCACCCATAAAATCACCTAATGAATATATAGCATAAACATGTGATTTTTCTTTAGAATTTATAGTGATTTCATCCTCGTAATTATCATGTACTGCAGCAATTCCTCCTCCAAATACAATATTTACTCCATTATCAAATAATAAATCTACGTCATTTTTTAATTTTGAATCAATCACAGTAATTTCATCATTAAATTCGTCCAAATATGCTAATATTATATCAACATTTTTTTCCTTTAAATAATCTACATCCTGTTTTAATTTTTCTTCTGTAAATATATTTACATTATTTGAAACATTTGAATCATCTACATTTGTATTATTAGTATATGATAAAATACCTACATTAATTTCATTTTTAGAAAGAATTATAGGATTAAAATTTCCATCTTCTGAAATTCCTATTTGACCTATATTATTATCATTTAAATTCTTTATAGTTTCTAATATACCTTTTTCCTTTTTATCATATATATGATATGTAGATGTTGCAACAGCACTAATATTTAACTCTTTCAATGTTTTTGCAAGTTCTTCTGGAGCATTATATAATTTATTTGTACTATATCCTAATGATTTATCAGCTATTGGTGTAGATAAATTAGCGACTACTATATCAAATTCTTTTAATTTTTTTTGTATATCTTCCAAACCATTTGTAAAGTTATATCCTTCAACATCTTTAGAACCTTTTGTAATATTTGGTGTTAAATAAATATTTCCAAGCGCTGCTAAATTTATCTTTTTTTCTTCAGTTTGTAAAACATTTTTTTTAGTATATACTTTTTGAACAATAGAATTTACAGAATTATATAACCACATTTTTTCCTTATCATATTTACCAAATGTATAACTAAATAATTTTATAACTTCCAACAAAAGAAAAACAAAGATAAAAAAACATATAATCATAAAAAAAATTTGTTTTTTTGTACTTTTTCTTCTTTTTTCTATACCTTCGCTATTTGTTCTACTAGCTCCTACTCTCATAAATTCTCCTTATATAAATTATATATTATTAGTATTATACTACAAATCATTACATATTTGCAACTGTAATTTAGATAATTTTTCCTTTTTTATATTTACTAATTTAGTTATGTTTTGTATTATATTATTTTCTTTTATACAATCAGGATCGTTTTGTATTTTATTTTTATTTTCTTGTAAAACTTTTGCTATTTCGTTTATTTTCTTTAAATTAAATTCTTCATATGCCTTATGCCAATTTAAACAATCTTTTTTAAATTCATTTTTTCTATTAATAATTTTATTTATACTAACATCTAACTTTTGAATAAATGAGTTACTCATTATAAAGTTTTTAACATTAAACAGTATTTTTTCTACTATTGGTTTAAATAAATTTAATTTTGTAGCTTTTCTAAACAATATGTCAACACCAGCACTAAGTAAATATCTGAGCCCACCTTTTATACTAATATCTTTAAAAGATTTTAAACTTTTTAATAAATCTATATTACCTTTTTTGTTTTCTAATGCTTGTGAAATACTAACATCTACACATGTTTTTATAATTTCTTTTAATTCTTTACCTTTTGAAACTTCTTTTATAATATTTACTAATCCATCGTTATTTTCACTACTATTTAAAGACTTTATTCCATAATCTATTCCTTTTTTTATTATATTTGTTAGTATATTATTAAAATCTTCATTATTATTTAATATATTAAGTTCTATATTATTATTTAATTTTCTACTTTTATTAATTACATTTTCCAAACTTAATAGTTCATTCATTATTATCCCCTCCATTACTATATCACAAATATTATTAATATTGATTATTAATCTTTTTATATAAAAAGAAAATTAATACATATGATA
>CANAIR010000014.1 GCA_947361355.1 uncultured Clostridium sp. | reverse complement strand
GCATATTTGCTCTATCACTTTGATACCTTGCTCTGTTTGCTTCACTCATTGGATTATTATTTATTATACTTACCACCACTGCTACTGCTAGTATTATTACCACTATTATTGTTATCACTAAAACTATTAAAGATATTCCTCCCATAGTGCTTACTTTGTAAAGTTTTTTGTACTCACATTTTCTTTCGTTTTCATATTCACTACCTCCATATATTTTTACACATTTTTTTATTATTTTTTCCTTTTTTTTATATTCTATACTATTATTTTAAAATAGTCATTGGAAATAAATTACAATTCTATGGGTCATTTTTTAATTTCCTTATTTCGCAGGCATTAAATGTATTATTACAATTATATTACATTTTTTTATCTTTTTATTTACGTTTATAATACATACAAAACCTAGCTAAAGAAATTCATCTTCTTTAACTAGGTTTTTACATCTATCTATTTTTACATTTCTTACAAAAATTGTATCAAACTTTACTATTATTCTATGTTCATAGCACCTGTGTGTGTGTGTGTGTGTGTGTGTGTAGTTTCATCATATCTACCTCTCCTTTTGTTTACATATTTTATTTTCTTAATTATATTTTATAACAAAAAATTTCTTTTTGCAATACAATTTTGTTTTATTACAAAAAACTAGATTTAAAATATACACTTTAAACCCAGTTTTTATAAACTATATTTCATCTTCTAAATCATCAGGACTTAATTCCTCTTGTTTTTGTTTTTCATTCTCTTTAACTTTTTTATTATTTGTTTTTTCAACGGTTGTCTCTTTAAGTACTTTTTTAGGATTTTCTAATGATTTTTCTATTAAATTGCCCGCTTTACATACTACATCAGGTATAAGATCTACAAGTTTATCTACTGCATTTACTCCATCCATAGTAAGCAATTTTGTATTACCATCTTTTACTACTAAAAAAGCCATTGGAGAAATATGAACACCTGCTCCACTACCTCCACCAAAAGGTAAATTAGAATTTTCAGCGAATTTGTTTAATTTATTTGTATTAAATTCACTACCACCAGCTGCAAATCCAAAACATACTTTAGAAACAGGAATTATTAAAGTTCCATCTGAACTAGTAACAGATTCACCAACTATTGTGTTTACATCTACCATACTTTCAAGAGAAGTCATGGCAGTCATCATTAAATTTTCAATTGGATGTTGTTTTTCCATTTTTATTTACCACCTTTCGTAATTTTATTATTATTTTTAAAATTATAATAATAGTATTTACTAATTTAAAATTAATTATACTATAAAATCTTAAATCTATAATTTTATTTGAAATATATGTTTTATATGCAGTATTTTCTAATGTAAATTTATCTACATTTTTTGATATATATATATTTATAATTGAATTTAGTATAGAGATTACATACGCATTGATAATTGGATCTTTTAGATTAAAACCAAAAATCAAAAAAAATTCTTCAAATGTCATACTTTCCTTAAGCTTTATAATCTCATCTTTAGATATTAAAAGTGAGTTTCTTTTTTCATAATTTATAAAATTACTAGCTGTTTTTGATATATCACTTAAGACATTTTTTTCTTCTTTTAATTTTATATTTTGATTATATTCATTTTCACCTATTTTATCTTTTTGCTTAACATCAATTGTTTTTATTTTTATAAATTTCAAAATATATATTTCTATCTTATTTTTAGTATTTAGATCTTCTTCTGTTGTATTTTTAGTATTTTTAATACTAATGTCAACTTTTACTTTTAATGGAATAATTAATACTAAAATTATTAATAATATTACTATTGTTAAAATTATATATAGTAAAGTCACATTTACCACCAATAATATTATTAGTAGTAAAAAAATTTTTAATCAATTTTCATTTTTTTTTTTTACTATTCGACAAAACTATATAAAAATACATAAATATGGAGGTGCTTATGAAAGAACTCTTTTTGGTTATCATATTTTCAATATTAACTTGGTTTATATCACAGACATTTAAATTTTTATTAAAGTTACTTATAAATAAAAAAGTAGATTTTAAGATTTTTGTATCAGATGGCGGATTTCCATCAACTCACACTACTTTTGCAGTATCAGGAACTTTTGTATTATTTTATAAATTACTACCTATAATTACACAAAATATTAAAAATGAGTTTAGTGTTGTTAGCTTTTGTATATTATTTTTTTCTATACTATGGACTACAACAATAATTCGTGACGCATTTGGAATAAGATATAATGTTCAAAAATTATCAATCATATTTCAAGATATACTAATAAATAAAAACAATACTTTACTACCACAAAATATTTCAAATCATTGGTTAGAAAAATCAAAACAAATAAACTTAAATACAGGACATACACCTTTTGAGGTACTTGGTGGTATTATTCTTGGTATTATATCAGGATTTATGTATGTTTCAATAATATCAAATAAGTTTTATATTACTTATATATTAACGTTTACTATAATTATTTATTTTTATATAATATATATAATAAAATTAAAACAAAAAAGTACAACTTAAAAAAACTTAAATTGTACTTTTTTTATTATTCACTATATTCCATTTGATAGCCTAATATATCAATAACATCACCGCTTTTAAGTCCATTATCTTTTAGCTTTTCCATAACACCTAAATTAGTAAGACCCCTTTGCATATATTGTCTTGACTCAACATCAAAAATATTTACTTTACTCATTAATCTTTCAATAGGTGCACCAGTTACAATATAATAACCTTCTGATTTTTTTTGAACAAACCACTCTTGATCTATAACCTCATCTTGTTCATAAGTATCATCTACAGTAACGATATCTTCTTTAGGAATATTTTTTAGTTCACTTGCTAAATATTCAACTAATTCATCTAAACCTTGTTTTGTAGCAGCAGATATTTTAAATAATTTTAATCCTTTTTTATTACACAATTTTTCTAACTCTTCCAGCAAAGATTTATTACTTAAACTATCCATTTTATTTGCTACTACTATCTGTACTTTTTTAGATAACTTTTCACTATAGTTTTTTAATTCATCATTTATTTTATTAAAGTCATCTACTGGATTTCTTCCTTCACTACCAGTTACGTCAATGACGTGGAGTAACAGTCTTGTTCTTTCAATATGTTTTAAAAACTTAATACCAAGTCCTACTCCTTGACTTGCTCCTTCTATAATTCCAGGAATATCAGCCATTACAAAAGCTTGACCTGATTTTGGTTTTACAACTCCAAGAGCTGGTTCTAATGTAGTAAAATGGTAATTGGCAATTTTAGGCTTAGCTGATGATACAGTAGAAATTATTGTTGATTTACCAACATTAGGAAATCCTACTAATCCTACATCTGCAAGCATTTTTAGCTCCAATTCTATATTTTTTTCTTTCCCCTTTTGTCCTGCTTCAGAAAAATTTGGAACTTGTCTTGTTGGAGTAGCAAAATGTTGATTACCTCTTCCTCCTCTTCCACCTTTTGCTATTAAAAATTCTTGTTCATCTTCAGATAAATCTGCTACAATTACATCTTTGTCTATATCTTTTACAATAGTTCCTTTGGGAACGCTTATATATAAATTATCCCCAGATTTTCCTGTTCTTCTAGCACCTTCTCCATTTTTCCCATTATCAGCTTTAAAAATTTTTTTATATTTAAAATCAAGTAATGTACTAGTATTTTTATCAACTTTTAAATACACATTGCCACCTCGACCACCATCTCCACCATCTGGTCCTCCATTAGCAACATATTTTTCCCTTCTAAAACTCATAGCGCCATTTCCGCCATCTCCAGCTTTAACTTTTATTCTTACGTAATCTATAACCATTATATTTCTCCTTAATTTATTAAATCCAAATTAAATTATATATATAACCTACTCAAAATAATCAATTTTCATTGCTTTTTTTACCTTACTCATTGTAATTTTTGCACGTTTTCTAGCTTTATTTGTTCCTTCGATTAAAACTTTATCAACTATTTCAGGATGATTTTCATAAAACTTTCTCTTAGTTCTTATTGGCTCTAAGTACTTATTTATATTTAAAGCAAGTTGCCTCTTGCAAGCAACACATCCCCTAGCACCTTTTTTACACTCATCAAATACACATTTGGTTTCATCACCACTAAACAATTTATGATAATATCCTACCATACAAATATCCGGATTTGCAGGATCATCTTTTCTAATTTTTGTAGTATCAGTAACTGCTCCCATAACCTTTTTATTAATTTCTTCTTCGCTATCACTCAAATATATTGCATTTCCTAGACTTTTTCCCATTTTAGCATTACCATCCAAGCCCTTTATTCTAGGAAATTTACTAAGTCTTACTTCTGGTTCCTTTAAAGTATTACCATAAATACTGTTAAATTTTCTTACAATTTCTCTTGTTTGTTCTAATAAAGGAAGTTGATCTTCACCTACTGGTACTAAATCTGCATCAAATACAGTTATATCTGCTGCTTGACTTACTGGATAACCTAAAAATCCATAAGTTATACTCTCACCATTATTTCCAAATAGTTCTTTTTTTTGTGCAATCTCAGTTTTTACAGTAGGATTTCTTTGAAGTCTTGCTACTGTAACTAAATTTGAATAAAATACTGTAAGTTCTGCTACTTCTGGAATCATTGATTGAACATATATAGTAGTTTTTTCAGGATCTATTCCACAAGCTAAATAATCCATAACAAGTTCTTTTATACTATTTCTTACTTTTTCTGGATTATTAAAATTATCTGTTAAGGCTTGAACATCTGCAATTAATATATATTGTTCATACTCATCTTGTAAATTTACTCTATTTTGAAGGGAACCAAAATAATGACCAATATGCAATTTACCTGTTGGTCTATCCCCTGTTAATATTACTTTTTTATTTGAATTTTCCACATTATTCACCTTCTACTAAACCAATATATATTAAATTATACACTAAAAGTACTAAAAAATCCACTTTTTTATAAATTCTACATAAAAATAGTCAATAAAAAAGATAAATACAAAATATTTTGTACTTATCTTTTTTACGATTTTT
Source organism: uncultured Clostridium sp. (assembly GCA_947361355.1). Lineage (GTDB taxonomy): Bacteria > Bacillota > Clostridia > TANB77 > CAG-465 > CAG-465. The sequence goes on along the minus strand of CANAIR010000014.1, from coordinate 36,949 downwards.
TTGTTAAATCATCCTCCAATAAAACCTATACAGCCAATTAAACTACAGATTTCTAAAATTTGCCCCAACTTACATTCTTCAATAAAAATTTTTTCAAATATATTATTTTTATTACTATCTAAAAATATATCTACTACTAAATCTTTAGAAAATGTACATATCTTAAAATCTTTTGTTATTTTTACTTCATATAAAGAATAATTATCGAAATTTAACTTAACTATAATAGACTTTGCATCTATTTCAAACTTTTCAATTTTAAAAGTTATATTTTCTAATACTGTTATATCTTTTTCAATAAATTTAAGAAAGTCTTTGTACGAATTTACAAATCTTAAATACTTATATACTTCACCTTTTATTTTACTATATACATTCAAACTATCACTTAATATCTTTGGCAATTTACTAAAGTCTATTGTTAATTTCAAATCACCAATAAAAATATCTTCATAATTTATATCTAATATATTTTCTTTTAAATTACAATTATAATTTACAATTTCCTGTCCAAGAACAGCATTTTCTAAACTTTTATAAAAATTATTATTTGCATCATTTAAAATTATAAGAAAATACTGTATATATGAACATATACCTCTAAGAGAAATATGATTGCCTTTTCTTAAAATGTACTTTCCTGCTTCTTTTTTTATTTTTTTTTTTAATATAAGTCCCACTTCTTTTTCTTCAAAAATTGTCCTAAATTGAATATCACCATCAGGCACTTCTTCTAATAATGAAAGTTGCTTAAAAAAAAGATCAGAATAACATTTGCTACTTTTATTAGTATTGGTCATTTATCTTCCTTTTTTTCTCCCTCTTTTTTTATTATTTACACATAAATCAAAAAACGATATTTCCTATAGTATGGAAAATTCCCAATAACTCGCTTATTTTATTTTCATTTATAAATATTTCCTCAAATAAATTATCCTTAATTTCTTTTATATAACAATCTACTTTATAATCCTTAGAATATGTGAAAATTTTAAATGGAGTATCATTGTTATTATTAACATGTATTTCATAAAGTGCAATATTTCCAAAAAATATTTTAATATCAACTACTTTGTCTGTCAGTTTAAAAGGTTCAATTTTTAAAGTTACCTTTTCACTTAAAACTATATCTCTATCTATAATTTCTAAAACTTTATTATATGTTTGCAACGCAGATATATAATTGTATATTTCCTCTTTTATAGACATATATACATCTTTCTTATCTTCTATCACTCTAGGAAATTCACTAATATCTATTTTTAAGTTATGGATCATATAGCCATCGCCCCAAAGTATATCTAAAACATTATTTTCATAACACATATTAAAATCATCTATGTAAGGATCATATTCTTTCATCTTTTTATATATATTCATATTAGACTTATCAAGAAAATTTAAATAATTTTTTAAATAAATACAAAAACCTTTAAGTGATATATAATCTCCTTTTGTTAAAACAAATTCAGTATTTTTTTTACTTTTACCTATTGAAAATTTTGAAAAAAATCCTTCCTTTTTTCTTTGTGGAAAATCAGAATAAAATATTTCACCTTTTGGCATGTTTTTTAATTCTTCTAAATTTCCTTTAAAAAATTCCACATTAATTTTAGTATCAGACATAGTATTTTCTCCTTATGCAATATATTTTCTTATATTTTCTTCATTTACATGAATATTATAACTAAACTTATGCTCACTGGCTAAAATATCGTTAAAAAATAAGTAATCTAAAAATCCACTTACATTATACCGCCTTTCAAATATTTCTATAAAAGGTGTTGTATAATTATTTTTAATACTTGAATCTGCATAGTTTACACAACAAAAATTATTTTTTCCATCGTCATCTACGTAAATAAACAAATAATCTTTACCATTACTTCCATATTTTTTTATAACATATATATTATCATTAGTATCGTCAAGTAATGTTAAGTTATATTGTCCAACACTAACTTTAGTAACTTTTTTCTTTCTACCACTATAATAAAAAATAAATCCAATTGCAATAAATATTAGTTCTATAAACAAAATTAAAAAAAGTGTTCCTATAATATTTACAAATGTTTTACTGTCAATTTTACTTATACATTTTAACATCATTAAAAAAATACATACTACAAATTCTCCTACAACAGTACATGAAAAAAACTTCATAATTCTACTCATATCTTTCCTCCTAAACATTATTAAATTTTTAGTTTCTTATATTTTTTACAATTATATCATATCATCTGTATTATGTCAATTACATTAGCTATGTTATAGATTATTTTTGCATTCTAAATTTAAAACTAATTTTATAAAAAATTTATACATAAAAAAGAACTTATAAATAATAATATATATTATTTCAAGTTCTTAAAATATTTTATAAAATTATATACTTTAATATGACATTTCTTTTTTCATTGCATCTTTATTTTTTTCTAAATATTCATCATATGTCATTCTATAATCTTTTATTCCATCTTCAGTAATTTCAATAATTCTATTTGCTATTGTTTGTATAAATTCATGATCATGTGATACAAATATAAGCTCAGCATTAGTTCTTTTCAAACCATTATTTAAAGCAGTTATACTCTCAAGATCTAAATGATTTGTTGGTTCATCTAATAGTATCAAGTTCCCAGCCTCAAGCATCGCTCTTGACATCATACATCTAGCTTTTTCTCCACCAGACAATACATTTACTTTTTTTAGTGCCTCTTCACCAGAAAATAACATTCTGCCTAAAAAACTTCTAACAACTGTTTCATCATTTATGTTATAAGCATCAGCAATCCACTGAGTTATAGATTTATCTGAATTAAAATATTCCTCATTATCTTGTGGTATATATGAAGCTTTTATAGTTTTTCCAAATGTAACAATACCACTATCTTTTTTTATTTCGTCCATAAGAATTTTAAACAAGGTAGTTTTTGCAATTCCATTTGGACCTACTAAAGCAATTTTATCTCCCTTTAAAACTTTAAAAGTAATATTTTTTAATACTTGTTCACCATCAACAGTTGCAGATACATTTTCAATATCTAATATCTCTTTTCCAGATTCCCTTTCAGGTTTAAATTCAATATATGGATATTTTCTAGTTGATGGTACAATTTCATCAAGTTGTATCTTTTCTAAAGTTTTCTTTCTAGATGTAGCTTGTTTTGACTTTGAAGCATTTGCACTAAATCTACGAATAAACTCTTCTAATTCTTTTATTTTATCTTCTTTTTTCTTATTTGATTCTCTCATTTGCTTTAAAGCAAGTTGACTAGACTCATACCAAAAGTCGTAGTTTCCTACATATAATTTAATTTTGCTGTAATCTATATCTAATATATGAGTACAAACTTTATTTAAAAAATGTCTATCATGTGATACTACTATAACTGTATTTTCAAAATCAATTAAAAATTCTTCAAGCCATGAAATAGCTGCAATATCTAAATGATTAGTAGGCTCATCAAGTAATAACACATCTGGGTTTCCAAATAATGCTTGTGCAAGTAAAACTTTAACTTTTTCAGGACCTGTTAATTCTCTCATAAACTTTTCATGAAGCTCTACTTCTATTCCAAGTCCAGTTAAAAGTTGTGCTGCATCTGTTTCGGCCATCCAACCATTAAGCTCTGCAAATTCTGCTTCCAATTCTCCTGCTTTTATCCCATCTTCATCACTAAAATCTGGCTTAGCATATATAGCATCCTTTTCCTTCATTATTTCATACAATCTTTCATTTCCACGAATTACTGTATCTATAACTTTTACATCATCATATTTATAGTGGTCTTGTCTAAGAATTCCAAGTCTTTCTTTCTCAGACATATAAACTTCACCCTCACTTGGTTCAACTTCCCCCGATAAAACTTTTAAAAAAGTAGATTTTCCAGCTCCATTAGCCCCTATAATACCATAACAATTTCCTGGTGTAAATTTTACATTTACATCCTCAAATAAAGTTCTTTTTCCAAATCTTAATGTAACATTATTTACTCCTAACATTTACTCTCTCCTTTTTCATCCAAAATATTATATCATATTTATACTACTACTACAAGTAAAATATATACAATAAAAAAAGAAAAAGAAAGTTATTATCAACTTCCTTTATCTTATCATATCTTCTTCAAATATTTTTCCTAACTCCTCGCCTTCCATAACTTTTGCATTTATTTTTAATCCTTTTAAATTCATAGTTACTTCAGTAGAAATTTCCATATTATTATTTGTCATTTGTTCATTTACTAATCCTTTTAAATCTAACATATATATATCTCCTTTCAAATAATAAATTTATATTAATTTGTAATTAACTTATTCACTATAATTTATTATAACATTTTTTTACATAAAAGTCAATATATATATAATATTTTCTAATCACATTTATAGCATTATATTAGTATTTATTTGTATTTTTTTTTACATAATATAAACTATATTATACATTATGGTATATTAATTATAAAATGATAATATTATATAAAAAATTTTTTACCATATATCTTTTATTAATTATAAAATCAAAATTCGGCTCTGTAATATACATCATATAATATATACATTACAGAACCGAATTTTGTAATTATAATCTAATTTATAATTATTTTTTATTTACTAATTCTTTTAAAGCTTTTCCTGCTTTGAAAACTGGTGCTTTAGAAGCTGGTATTTTTATTTCAGCTTTAGTTTGTGGATTTCTTCCTTTTCTAGCAGCTCTTTGTCTTACTTCGAAAGTACCGAATCCTACTAATTGAACTTTTTCACCGTCTTTAAGTGCACCTTCTACACTTTTAACAAAAGCATCTAATGCTGTTTCAGCAGCTTTTTTTGTTAATTTGCTTTCTTCAGCAATTTTAGCGATTAATTCAGCTTTATTCATTATAAATCCCTCCTATTTAATTGAATATACTTAGAATATACTACAAATATCAACTATTGTCAACACTTTTTTTATTTTTTTATTATATTTTTTTTACTTTATTTAATACTTTACATATTTTGTTTCCATAAGGTAATTGACGTATTTCATCTTCTTTTAGTACCCTAAACATAACTATAAATATCATATATGCTATAATAGCAGATAATATAGTAATAACAGTGTTAATAGTATTTGATAAATTTATGTATACCAACATTTTACTAACCCAAATTGTAACAAAAGCCATAGCAATTGTTGCAATAATAGGTTTTAAAAATAATTCTTTTAAATTAGGTTTTTTTCTTAAAACCTTAAATAAACAAAAAAATGCAAGAGAACATGCTATAAAATTATATATAACAGTGGTAACAGCTGGAACAACTTCCCCATATATTGGTACAAAAATAACATTTAGAATATATTTAACTATTGCCCCTACTGCTAAACATACCCCAGGAACATATATTTTTCCTAACCCCTGCAATGAACCATATAATGTTTGTGCAATAACTGAAAATATTATCATCCAGCACTGTATTTGTAAAAGTGGAGCTCCTTCTGGTGCATTTGGAAATAATAGTTTAAATATAGGTGCTGCTAAAATACATAGTCCAACTGCACATGGTAATGCTATAAGTGCAGATATCTTAAGTGAGTAATTTATTTTATTTATTGCCTCTTTTTTATTTTTCTTAGCTATTGCAGCAGATATAAATGGTACTAATGCAACGGAAAATGCTACATTTATTGAAAGTGGTACTGCATTTAAAATATCAACTTTTCCAAGCAAAATACCAAATTTTTCATTTGCAGTTACTATATCATAACCAAATTTTTGTAAGCCATCCATTACTGTAACTAAGTCAATTACACCTGATAAGGCTACTACTACACTACCTAAAGATATTGGAATAGCATATGATATTAATTTCTTAGCTATTTTTTTTGTACTATCTAAAGCAAATTTTTCAGATCTTTTCATTTCATTCCATATATCTTTTTTATTTTTGTTATAATATATTAATAAATAGATAAAAGCACTTGAAGCTGCAACTGTTGTAGCAAGTGTCGAACCTGCTGCCATAATTTCTGGTGATGAATCAAGTAACATTACAACAAATATAACAGAAAATATACTATTTATTATTTGTTCTAAAACTTGAGCCTTACTATACTCCATCATATTTTGCATTCCAACAAAATATCCCCTAAGTACAGCTGACATTGCAACAAATATAATAGCTGGTGATAATGCCATTAATGTATATTTTACTCCAGGATTTTTTAATATACATGTAGATATAAAACCTGAACCAAAAAATAAACCAAGTGAAAATATTATTGCAATTAAAGAAAATACACACATTGCTGTTCTAAAAATTTTATGTGCTCCCCTTTTATCACCAATTGCCATTTTTTCAGATACTAATTTTGAAATAGTATTTGGTATTCCTGTTGTTGCAATTGCAAGTAATAGTGTATATACCTGGAACCCTGAGCCATAATAACTATTTCCTTCATCAGCAAACTGAGGAAAATTAGTAATTATTACTCTATAAATAAATCCAAAGATTTTTATTAAAACTTGCGAAATCATTATAATTAAAACACCATTCATAAATGATTGTTTTTTTACTGCCAAATTATCATCCCCCTAAATACATATTATTTATTATAATCTATAAATATATTCTACTATTGTCTATATATTTATAATACTTCATATATTTTTTAATTATACCATATCAATTTATTTTTGTAAATTAAATTAATAACTTGATTTTTTATATTTTTTTAATTAAAAGCATGAAAAAGCGAATAGGATTATATTATTAATCCTATCCACTTTTTATATTATTTTTTAAATATTTTGTCTATATTTTCATTGATTAAATCCATTTCTTCAGCCTCTATTTTTTCATTATTTCTGGTAAACTCAATGTTTTTCTCCTTTTTTCTAAGCATCATAAAGGTTAAAAGAATTTTTGTAGTAGTTCTATTTTTATATAAATGTTTGGATACCTTATCATCAATTGCATCATAAGTTTCAGACCAAGCACCATTTACTTCATATAACATTTTTCTTAGAAGTGCAAAATCAAAATTTTCAATAGCAGCAAATTCTTGAATTTGAAGATCTAATACTCTCTTTATACTAATAGGCAGATAAAACACTCCATTAAAGTCTTCACTTTTTGGTACATCTTTTTCTAATGTTATTTTATAAAATTCATAATTTCTATCCTCAACTAAAACTTTTACTAATTCCCTAGTTTTTAAAGAAAAGTACTTGTCTATACTTTTTTGATATTCAGATAATTCTTTACTTAAACTTTCAATTTCTTGTTTCAAAGTTATTTTTTTATCCGCAAATTTTTTTATATCATTTTCTAATTTATATAAATCCTCATTTAATTTATCAATAGTTTGTTTTTTTAATTTTACATATTCTTCAAGTTCTGCTAATTCACTATTACTTTCAATAAAATTCCTTACCCGCTTAAAATCACTAAAAAATCCCATTTTTCTCCTCCTAATTATTAAATATAAAATTATTTTTTTGGTTTGTAGTATTATATCATTTTTTAAGAATTATGTCAAATACATCAACATTATTATTGTAATATTTAATATACATTAACTAAATTTAGTTTTGTTTGAATCTTTTTCATTCATTTTTCCTATATTTTTACCTCTTATTTTTTCTTTTTTACGCACAAAACCTAGCTACAGGAACTGATATCCTTAACTAGGTTTATTTTTTAATTATTTTACTCCTTAAATTATTTACTAATTATTTATATGCCAACATTTTATATTTTACGATATTTATCTATTTACTATCATATTTTCTTTTGCAAAATTATCAATTAAAGTATTCATGTGTAAATCAATTTCTTCTTTAGATAAAGTTTTTTCCTTTGAACCAATAGTAAATCTTATACTTACACTCTTTTTACCTGGCATTTTTTCTTCATTTTCATATATATCTACTAAACTAAATCCCATTAAATATTCTAAATTACAATTTTTTATAATTTGTTCCATTTTTTCAAATTTAGTACTACATGAAACAGTAAAAGTTAAATCTAAATTAGTAGTTTGATACCTAGATATAGGGTCGTATACAACTTTTTGATTTTTAACATTTGTTAAATCGTCTATTCTTAACTCAACAATTACTATATTTGCTTTTTTATTTATATTATCCTTTATTTTAGGATTTAATACTGTAATATATCCTTGTATTTTACCATCTATTTCTAAAATATATGAATTTACTTTATGAAGCCAAGAATATTTTAACTTACCACTATTTTGAACATATTTTACATTAATGTTTTTATGTATTTTAAATATAGTTTCAATTATTTTTTTTGCTTCATACATTAAATCTGTTTCAGTTTGTTTCATACTAGCTAATGCTACACCTAAAACTTTTTTTTCTACACAATCTTTATTATCAAATTTATATTCAAAAGTTCTACCTATTTCAAATATTTTACACTCAGTTTGATATCTTAAATTATTATTTATAGCATAAATCATTGTAGGAGCCATATATGCCCTTAACGTACTATCTGCTTTATTTAATCCATTTACAATTTTTAGGTTATCCTCTACTTTAATTTCAAGTTTGTTATTTTGTTCTTCATTATACCAAACATAACTATGAACTTCAGACATACCAAACTTTTCTGCAAGCATTCTTTTAGTTTCATACTCAAGTATTCTAATTTCATCATCTTCAACTGGTTCTATCTTCCATAAATTTGATTTTGGAGTTATATTATCATAACCATAAATTCTTGCTACTTCTTCAATCAAATCTGCTTTTTGTGTAACATCTTTTGTAGCTCTAAATGATGGTACTTCTACATTTAAATTATTTCCATTTTGTATAACAATATATTTTAAATTTCTTAATGTTTCAACAATAGTTTCCATAGGAATATCTATACCAATATATCTATCAAAAAAAGCTTTATTAATATCTATTTTTATAACTGGATATTTTTTTAAGTATACATCAGTAAATGAAGATGTAACTTTTACATTTTCATCGTTTTCCTTTAATAATTTTAAGAATCTAGCTGTTGCAAGTCTTGCAAACTCTGGATCTAAAGTTTTTTCATATCTTGCTGAGGCATCAGTTCTATGAGATATTTTCATAGCAGTTTTTCTAATTAATGTACTATCAAATGTAGCTGATTCTAGAAATAAAGAATTAGTATCATCCATAATTTGAGTTTCAAGTCCACCCATAATACCTGCAATTGCAACAGGCTTTTTTTCATTTCTTATCATCAAAGTTCCTTTTGGTAAATGCCTAGTTACACCGTCTAACGTAATAAAATCCTCATCATTTTCTAATGCTTTTACATTTATACTATTTACTAACCTTTTATCAAAAGCGTGCATTGGTTGCCCAATTTCTAACATAACATAATTTGTTATATCGGCAAGTAAATTTATACTTCTAAGACCTGTATAATATAGCCTTATTTTCATTGTATAAGGCGAAACATTTTTTGTTATATTTTCCACAGTTATACCTGTATATCTATAACATTGATCACCATTATCAACATTTATATCAAGTTTATTTAAATTATCATATGCCACCAAATCATCAACTGGTAATTCTTTTAGATTTCTTTTGGTAATTGCAGCTATTTCTCTTGCAATACCATAGTGTCCCCACAAATCTGGTCTATTTGTTATAGATTTATTATCTACTTCAAAAACTATATCTTCTATTGGCATTATATCTTTTATATCAATACCAATTTTTAATTTTTCATCTAAAATCATTACACCATCATGATTTTGACTAATACCAAGTTCTCTTTCTGATAGACATACTCCATTGCTTTCAAGACCATCTATCTTACTAGACTTTACTTGTTCACCTTGAACTTTACTTCCAGCTTTTGCAAATGGAATTAGGGCACCAACAAAAATATTTTTTGCACCACAAATACTTTGTACCTTTTCAATTCCTGTATCTACAATAACTTTATTTAATTTATCCGAATTATTTACCTTTTCTATACTTATTATCTTACCTACTACTACACCACAAGTATCAAACCCATATTTAGTTATGCCTTCTACCTCGGCAGTAGACATTGTAAATTTGTATATTAAATCTTCAATATCAATATCAGTCAAATCTACAAAATCTTTTATCCAATTCATTGAAATATACATTCTTATTCCTCCAATTTAATTTATTTTATACAATCACTTATTTTATATTCATTTGTTTTAATACCCTTAAATCACATGAATTTAAATGTCTTAAATCATCTATTTCAAATTTCATCATTGCAAGCCTGCTAAGACCTAATCCAAATGCAAAACCTGAGTATTCTTCTGGATCAATTCCTCCCATTTTTAAAACATTTGGATGTATCATACCACATGGGCAAAGTTCAATCCATCCACCATGTTTACATACTTTGCAACCTATTCCATCACAATATGGACATTTTATATCAAGTTCAAATCCTGGTTCAACAAATGGGAAAAAACCTGGTCTAAGTCTTACATCTACCTCTTTTTTAAAAATTTCTGATAGTATAGCCTTCATAAAATATATAAGGTTTGAAATTGATACATCCTTATCTATCATCATACCTTCCATTTGGAAAAATGTGTTTTCATGAGAAGCATCAAGTTCTTCATTTCTAAAACATCTTCCAGGAAATATTGCTTTTAGTGGTGCACCATATTTTCTCATAATTTTGTTTTGTGCTGCTGATGTTTGTGTCTTTAAAAGTTGACCATTTTCTAACCAAAAAGTATCTTGCATATCGCGTGCTGGATGATATTTTGGTACATTTACAGCTTCAAAATTGTTATATTCTGTTTCTACTTCATTACCATCTTCTACTGTAAATCCCATTGAAGAAAATATTGTTTCTAACTCTTTTTGTACAATAGTTATAGGATGAAGCGAACCTAAATTTTCATTTACAGGTACAGTTAAATCAATTAATTTAGCGTTATTTTCTTTTATTTCATACTCTTTTTTTCTTAACTCATCTTTTTTTAATTGTATTTGTGATTCTATATAATCTCTTAAGGTATTTGCTTTCATACCTAACTCTTTTCTTTTTTCTGCTTCAACATCTTTTAAAGATTTAAGAAGTGTTACAACTTCACCTTTTTTTCCTAGAAATTCAACACGAATATTTTCTAATTCCTGTGTTGATAAAATCTCATTTAATTTTTTACTTGCTTTTTCCTTTAAAAGTTTTATTTTTTCTTCCATTTTATACACCCTTTCAAACTAAAAAATCCACTTCACCCTAATACTTTAGGACGAAATGGATTTTCGCGTTACCACCTAAATTCACTTAGATAAACTAAGTGCTCTCAATACAGCTATAACAGGCTTACCTGCTTTTTCCTACTTAAATTTTATTGTTCAAAAAAAGACCTCCAAAGTGAAATTTCAATATGAGTATATTAATGGACTTACAGCCAGTGATCCATATTCTCTAAAATATATTATTCATATCTACTTTGCTTTTTCATCGGTTTTAAATATTATTTTCTCATTTTGCAATAATATTATATTATTATTTTTTTATTTTGTCAACAATTTTTATAAAAATATGAAAAAATGAAGGAATCTGATATTATCAAATTCCTTCAATATATATTAACTACTCCCCAGTAATTAAAATATAATTTTTATTATTTTTGCTGACATTGAAAATTTAATCTATATATCCAAAATCATATATCTTGTAGCTGCACTGTACTCCCGTTTCATCAAATCCTAAAATTCTTACCTGCGCCATTTCTTCTGGTATTTTATCCAGGGTTATTGTATTTAATTTAGCATTCCCCTGTTTCATCTCCTGAGAAATAACACCTCCATCAGCATTTAAGATCTGATAAATAACTGTTGGATACGGGCTTTCGATTTTAAAAATTGAAAGTTCCGCTTTCGAGATACCGTTTACAGCTCCTGCATTGTAGACCTTTTTATTTGCAAGAAGCTTAAAGCTATCTTCTGATGTGCTTTGCTGCTCTTTTAAAGTATCAATTTCTGAACTTAAAGTTTCCACGTTCTTTGAAAGTGAATAACATTGCTTTTTCAAATCCCGGATACTAATTCCAGCTACCAAAAACAAAGCTAACATACACACTACCATAATTACTACCATAAAATTCTCTTTTAACATTCTCATATTTTTTTCTCCTTCTTTATTAAAAGTATAGTTTAAAAAATAACCTAATATTATTATACCATAATAAATCTAAAATGTCAATATTATGTCTACTTTTTTAACTTTATTTTTAATTTTCATTAGTATTATAAAAAAATAATAAACTTACCTTAAAGATAAATTTATTATTTATTATTACATATTAAATATCAAAACTGAGGATTTACCAATTTAAACAATATTTCTGGATTAGTATAAATATTTAAAGTAGAAAAAGATAAATCAGCTATATATATAATGAGTATTATAATTGCTAATCTTTTTGTTATACTTTTAGGAATTAACGATATAAATTTTAAAAGTATTGGTTGTACAAAAAATACATATACAGTTGCAAGTATACCCCAACCTATCATAACAGGTACAGATGTATAATGTAAAATTGGTAAAAATTCTTTATCATAATTCCACATTTCTATTCCTAATAAATGTTTTAATAAAAGCCCAGATACAAGCTCAAATCCTCCCATTACAAAAGCTGTTGAGATAAATGTAAATGGAATATTAGATTTTGTTGGTTTTATATTATGAAAAAATAAATAAAGTATTAAACCACCAAATCCATATATACTACAATATGGTCCATATGTCATACCTCGACTTGTTATTTTACCAAATTGCAAAAATACAAATGCAGTCTCAATTAACCACCCAATTATAGCACAAATTATAAATACAAAAACCATATCATTAAAACTTACTCTTTTGTTATAACGTTCATCATATTTTTCAATTGCAACTATCTTATTATTTTTCTTAATAACTGCTGGTAGTTTACTATTATCCTGATTTTCTTTATATTTTTTTCTTTTTTTTATATTTTTTTTATTCTTTAACATTTTTAGTATTCACCTAATTTCTTCATATATATTTTTTCATCTAATTTTACATTTATTTCATTTAAATAATATAAAGATGAATTTTTATTAAAATTAAAAGAATATTTATATGCAAATAATAACTGTCTATATACCCTAAATTTTTTATTTATATCATTTTTGCCATACTTTGAATCACCTATTATACTATGATTAATTGCTTTCATTTGAGCTCTTATTTGATGAGTCTTTCCTGTTGGTATTGTTATATTTAATATTGCATAGTCATTATTTTTATCTAATTTTATAACTTTATATTCAGTTATTATTTTTTGAGAATTTTTAACTTTATTATCAAAAACCTTTGAAAAACCTGTTTTTCTATCTTTTAAAATATAATTTTCTAGTATTTCACTATCTTTATAAAAATTTGAATTTGATACATAAGCTATATATTCTTTTTTTATTGCCCCATTTTTAAATCCTTTAAGTAGCTGATTATATGACATATCATTTAATGCAAATAGCACTATTCCACATGTATTTCTATCTAATCTATGACAAATAATTGCCTCTTTAAAATCAGATTTTACAATACTTTCTAAAGTTGGTTCTAGTCCGCCAATTTTTAAATATCTGGCATTTATATCTTCTTCATTTTCGTAATATTCTATATTTGAAAGAAGTCCCTGAGGTTTATATACAGCTAAAATATTATCATCTATGTATATATATTCTAATTTTTTTGGTATATCAAATAATAAATAATCATTAATGTATATATTTATTTTATCACCAAGTCTAACTTCACAATCTGATGATACCTTTTTATCATTAACTCTTATATCTTTATTTCTAAGTGCCTTTTTAAATACAGAATATTTCAAATTCTCAAATACATCCAATATATACTTAGACAAAGATATTTGTTTTTTCTCTTTTACAAAAATTTCTCTCATAATATATATTATACATCATTTTATTTATAATTTCAAGTGATAAAGTACTTTTAGTGAACATAAATAAAAAGAATGAATTTTATATAAATACATTCTTTTTAATTTCTATTATATCTCATCTTGCCATTTCAAAATAGGCCATCCATTATTTAATGAATCAGATTGTTTCCAAATGTCATCATTATTACCTAAAATTTGTACTGATTTTGTCTTAATATTTGCTTTTGAATCTTGTATATTACTACTTGGAAAAACATTACCACCATGATTAAAACCACATATTTTACTTGAAACATAATAACAATTTGCAATATTAACTGATGAAGCTGATATTCCTACTATATCTCCATACCTATGAAGTGACATATCGCTAGATGAAGTATCACCAACTATTACTCCAACATTAAAACAATTATTTACATTAGTACCTCCTAACCATCCAGCTATTCCACCTGCTTCTACTACAACGCCACTTGATGTTATTTTACCAAAATTATAACAAGATTCTATCGATATATTTGCTGTCATACCAACTATTCCTCCACACCTAGTTCCTAGTTGTCCTGTTGCATTTTTCACAGCTGATAAATAAACATCCTTAACGTTATAACAATTTAAAATTTGTAAATTATTTTCTCCACTAGCTATTATCCCACCTGCATAAGCTATATTTTCTGTAGTATTTAAAGTTATATTTACATTATTATAACATTTTGATATAGTACCTTTACTAACCTTAGCCGCTACTCCACCACAAAGATTTAAAGTTGCTTCAATTTTTATTCCATTAACACCGCATTCTTCAATTATAACATTTTCACCATATGACAAAATTCCTGCCACATATTGTCTTGCCTTTATATTTACATTATCTAATATTACTCCTGTTATTTTAGCATTATACGCCTTAGAAAACAATGCTTGATAGTTCTTTGTATTATTAATATATAAATTACTTATTATATGTTTATTTCCTACAAAAGTTCCTTTAAAAAACTTTTCATTACTACCTATTGGTTCCCATTCCACATTTTCTAAATCAATATTATCCATTACAATTGCTTTTTTACCTGAAAAAGTTCTTCCACTACTTACTTTACTTCTAAATTCTTCTAAATCATTTTTATTCCAAATTTCCATATCTTCTGTTAAATTTTCTACTTTTATTGACGCTTTATTTAAGCTTCCGTCTTTTGCCCTTACTACTACATTATAATCTCCATTATTATTTACATCCTTTTGACCAACATATTTTCCCTCATCATTTTTAGTAACTTCTACAACTTCTCCATTTATTGTTACACTACTAAGTTCACCTAAAAATTCTATTACAAGATTTATTGTAGCTATTGAAAATTCATCATTTATTGATACAGTTCCAGTAATTTTAATATTTTCATTTAATTTTTCTTCTACATTTGCCTCTCCATATGTTTTATCACCTATTTGTAGTTTTAATATTCCTTGATTATCAACATACCATGTTGTTTCTTTATTGTACACTGGCAATTTCCTTCCTGTATAATAATCATATTCACTATTTTGCTTATTATCAAATATTATTTTTCCTGCTACTTCATTATTTATTTTATATACTGCCTCTCCTACCACACTTTTTCCCATACTTACTGGTTCGTTTAATTTACCTTCTACTATTTGTATTAGTTCCTGCTTTTGTCCATTATTTTTCCTACCGTATTTGTAAATATAGCTTGCATATTTGCAATATCAGATTTTATTTTTGCTTCATATGCTTCTGTCATAGGATTATTATTTTGTAGCGATATTATTACAGCAGCCGCTAAAATTATTACTACTATTATCGTAATAACCAATACAATCAATGATATTCCTACATAAGAGTTAGTTTTATAAAAAAATTTTTGTATCCCCTTTGTATTTACCTTTTCTCTATTTTTTTTCATGCACTTTTCACCTCATATTTTTACATGTCCTTTTATTATTTTTACCCCTATTTCATATTCTATACTATTTCTTTTAATTAGTCATTGGAAATCCCTTCCAATTTAATAATATTTTAATCCAAACATCTCTTTTTTCACTTATTTTTTGTATTTATTTCATTTTTCTTTCTTTTCTGTTACATTAAAATTACAACGTACACAACCTAGCTAAAGGAATTCATCTCCCTTAACTAGGTTTATATCTACTATTTTATCTATATTTTCATTTACATTTATTCCAAAATTTGTATAACAGTTTCTTTCTGTTTCTTGTTTATAGCACCTGTGTGTGTGTGTGTGTGTGTGTGTGTAGTTTATTCATATTTTCCTCCATTTTAGTTTACATATTTTTATATTGTTTTATTAGTATATTATATATTATATATTATATAAATTTTTTTACAATATTTATTAAAAGTTTTTAATAAAATATTAATTTGACATATTTATAATATTAATTCATATTATATCTTGAGGTGTATTTTATGATTAGATGTGCAATAGTAGGAGCTACTGGTCTTGTAGGTTCTATGTTTTTAAGAGTATTAGAAGAAAAAAAATTAGATATTGATGAATATGTCTTACTAGCATCAAAAAAATCTAAAGGTAAAAAAGTAAAATTTTTTGGAAAAGATTATGAAGTAGAAGAACTTACAGAAAATTCTTTTGATAATAACAGATTCAACTTTGCTCTATTTTCTGCTGGAGGAGATACAAGTTTAAAATACTCACCAATAGCTGCAAAAAATGGTTGTATAGTTATAGATAATAGCTCCGCATTTAGAATGAATAAAGACGTTCCACTTATAGTTCCAGAAGTAAATCCTGAAATGATAAGTAAAAATAATGGAATAATTGCTAATCCAAATTGTTCTACAATACAGGCTGTAGTTACCTTAAAGCCATTACATGATAGATATACATTAAAACGTGTTATATATTCAACTTATCAAGCTGTATCAGGTGCTGGTATAAAAGGAATTGAAGATTTAGAAAATACAAGTAAAAATATAAAAGCTACAAAATTTCCTTATCCTATATACAATAATTGTATACCACAAATTGATACTTTTTTAGAAAATGGCTATACAAAAGAAGAAATGAAAATGATAGAAGAAACTAAAAAAATTCTTAATCTTCCAAATTTAAATATTACAGCAACTACTGTAAGAGTTCCAGTTAGAAATTGCCATAGTGAAAGTATAAACATTGAATTTGAAGAAGAATTTAATATACTCGAATTAAAACAAGTTTTAAACAAATCCAAAGGAATTGTGGTTCATGATGACATTTCAAAACAAATCTATCCTATCCCTACTTTTGTTGATAGTAAAGATGAAGTATTTGTTGGAAGAATTAGAAGAGATTATAGTGTTGAAAATGGAATAAATCTATGGTGTGTTGCTGACAATATTAGAAAAGGGGCAGCTACTAATGCTGTACAAATACTTGAATATCTACTACATAATAATTAAAAAGCTCAAAATAGTTTATAAATGAGTCCTGTATCATACAAGACTCATTTATTTTTATTTAACTCTCATTTTTCATTTATACTTTTACTATTTTTTCTTTTTTGATTTAAATAATTCAAATGAATTAAAAGACTATCAGGTAAAATTCTTACAATAATTTTTAAAAGCTTATTACTTATTCCTGGAATAATAACTCTTTTTTTCTTAAACAAATTTTCTAATGCTACAAAGGTTACAAAATCTACATCCAATTCTTTTTGACTTGCTTTTATATTTGCAACATTATTAAAATTAGTTTTAGTTGGACCAATACAAAGACTAGATATCCAAACATTATTTCCTTTTTTCTTTAGTTCATAGTTTAAAGAATCAGTAATATTTTGCACATATGCCTTAGTTGCATAATACGTACTCATTAGTGGTCCAGCAGGCATAAAAGTGGCACTAGATGATACATTTAATATGTAACCATAATTATTTTTTACCATGTCTTTTAACACTAACTTTGTTAAAATATGAACACATTTTATATTTAAATTAATCATATTTAATTCATTATCTAAGTTTGTATTAATAAATTCACCAAACACACCAAATCCAGCATTATTTATCAATACATTTATATTTTTACCCCTTATTTTTTCATATAATTTAAATACATTTTCTTCTACACTCAAATCTAACGAAATTATTTCTATATTTTTTTTGCATTCCTTTTTTAACTTTCCAAGTTTATCTTTACTCCTTGCAACAGCTATTATATAAAATCCCAAATTATTTAACACCTTACACATTTCATAACCAATTCCAGATGAAGCTCCCGTTACCAAGGCATACCTCTTATTACTCATATTTTCTTGTTTTATTAAATCAAATATTGTAATTTGCTTAAACTTATTTATAATGTTTGGAAATAGGTTATTAATTATAGCAAACACTAAATAACCTAAAAATGTACCAAAAGTATTTAATATAACATCATCTATATCAGTTGCTCTAGGTAAAAATATTTGGGTTATTTCTATGCAAATCGAAAATATACAACCAAATTTTACAGTACTTCTAATGCTTTTATAATTTTTAAAACATAGAGGTATTAATATTCCTATTGGCATAAAAATGGCTATATTTCCAATAAAACTGATGAAAAAATATGAACTATTTGAATACTTAATCACTTCTATATATGTTTCATAAAATATTTTGAAAGGAATAAAATTATATCTATCTAGTGTAGCCGCAAGCTTTATTTTTCCATTTACATATTCAAATTCAGGTATTACTGTTTGACTTATTATTCCTGTTATTGCTATAACTAAAAAAGTTAATGCTATTTCTCTATACAAGTTATAATTTTTTTTCATATTCTTTTTAATATAATTTCTTCTAAATAAAAAATATATAGGTAAAACTATTATAACATACGAAATTATACTTTCCATATAAACTAATATACCATTCATTTTTACTTTTCCCCTTTATTGTTACATTTTAACATATTTTAATAACAATTTCCACAAATAAATTATAGCTAATACTTAAATTTTATTTTTAAAACTTAGTATAATATAATATTTTTTTCAAATAATAATATAAGGTGATAATGTGAGTATATGGAAAAATGAAAAAAATGAGTTAACTTTTAAAAAGTTAGATAGTGATATAACAGTTGATGTATGTGTAATAGGTGGTGGAATAACTGGAATTTCTACTTGCTATTACTTAAATAAAGAAAACGTAGATTTTTGTTTATTAGAAAAAGACACACTTTTAAGTAAAACTAGTAGCAAATCGACAGCAAAGATAACGTTTGCACACAATGTCTTTTTCAGATATCTTATAGATTCTTATGGTATAAATTTTGCAAAGGGGTACTATTTATCAAATAATGAGGCAGTAAATGAAATTATTAAAATTATAGAAAATGAAAAAATAGATTGTGATATAAAAATACAAGATAATTATATATATACTACTAAAGAAGATAAAGTTAGTTTACTTAAAGACGAAGTAAGTGCAATGAATATGTTAGGTATAAATGCAAACTATCAAAATAATATTCCTTTACCTATAAATAATATAATAGGAGCAATTAAAATACCAAACCAAGCTTGTTTTAATCCTGTAAAATATTGTTATGGATTAATCAATACTTTTTCTAATTTAAATAACATTTATGATAATACGGGTGTTACTAATATCTCTAAAGATGGTAATAATTACATTGTTACTACTGGTAATAACTGTAAGGTAACTTGCAAATATGTAGTTATGGCAACA
This sequence comes from uncultured Clostridium sp., assembly GCA_947361355.1. Classification (GTDB taxonomy): domain Bacteria; phylum Bacillota; class Clostridia; order TANB77; family CAG-465; genus CAG-465. The sequence continues at coordinate 17,279 of CANAIR010000014.1, read as the reverse complement.
AGATACCCTATAAAAGATATACCAGGTTTTCACTTTTTAAAAATGTATCAAGACACTTCATATATAATCGCAGTAAAGACAAAAGAAAAAATTTTCGATGGAATGTATATTTCTTGTGATAACCCTACAATTTCATTTAGAAATGCTAAATATAATAACGAAGATATATTGTTAATTGGTGGAAATACAAATAAAACTGGCGAAAATATAAATTTAAAAGATAGATATGACATACTAATACAAACAGCAAATTCTATTTTTAAAAATTATACTATATTAGATAAATGGGATACTGAAGACTGTGTTTCACTTGATAAAATCCCATATATAGGTGATTTTTCATGTATGTATAATAATATGTTTATTGCAACAGGTTTTAAAAAATGGGGGATTACTACTTCAAATGTTGCTGCAAATATTATTGTAGATAAAATAATAGGGAAAAATAATAACTTTGAAAAAATATATAATTCTACTAGATTTAAACCAATAAAAAATAGAAAAGAATTATATAATATGTTAAAACAAACTACTAATTCTATGATTATAAATAAACTAAAAATAAAATCAGAAGATTTGAAAGACTTTCCAAATGACAGTGCAAAAGTTACAAAAATAAATGGTAAATTAGTCGGTATTTATAAAGATGAAAATTCAAATTTTAATGCAATTTCGCCAATATGTACTCACCTTGGATGTTTACTAAAATTTAATGATTTAGATAAAACGTGGGATTGTCCATGCCATGGTTCTAGATTTAATATTGATGGTAAAAATATATATAATCCTGCTTTTAAAAAATTACCAAAAATAGATTTAAATTGAAAAAATGAAAAGCTATAAAAAGCTTTCCATTTTTTCTTTTTTGATAACTATTTTCTTTTTCCAAATAATGCTAATAATCTTAAGAATATATTTATAAAGTCTAAATATATATTCATTGCACCATAAATATGCAATTTATCATCAGCTATAGCACCAGATTCGTGCATTCTCTTAATTTGTTGAATATCATATGCTGTAATACCAAAGAAAACTGCAATTAATACCCAGTTCAAAATTATATCTAACATACCATTTCCCAAGAAAATGTTTACTATACTTAAAATAATTCCAAGTAATAAAGCACCTATACAAATTGTTCCTATTTTTGTTAAATCAATATTTGTTTTGTAACCAACTAGTGCAAAAACACCAAATAGTGCTGCTGCACCTAAAAATACAACTGCAATTGAAGTTATCTCAAAAGCACCAAATATTACTGACATACTTACACCATTTATAATTGCATATGCAAAATATAATACAGCTACTATGCTTGGTGGTAATTTTCTAGATAAAAAGCTAAATAATAGAACTACCACTAATTCTACAATACACAATACTTCAAATGCACCACCATAAAGTAAATTTAACATTAGGCCAGATGTATATGTATAAAAAGCTATTAAACCAGTTGCAAATAATCCTAAAAACATCCATAAAAAGGTTTTGGCAACAAAATTTGTCTTAACATTCATTTCTTCCATGGCTACTTTCCTCCTTGTTTTTAATTATTTATATTATATATTATATGTTAATTAATTTCAATATATATCACAAAATATTCACAAAAACCTATAAAATTCAATTATAGAAACTTATATATATATATTATCAATAATTGAATAACAAAAATTTGTATCTTTTTTAATCCCAAATATATTTTTTACAAAACCACACCTATACTACTTTATATAAATCTGCACACGACCTCCTAAATTAGCTGGTGTTGCATTTGGTAAACTAGGTCCACGATCAGATATAGATGATATATAATTATTATCATACCCACCACCTCTTCCACAACGTGAAGTATTTGAATTTGATTCCATTGTCCATTCCCATACATTTCCTGCCATATCATATATATTATTAAGTGAATATTTTATTTCACTTCCAGTTAAAATTGTATCACCTGAACTATAATTTCCATACTCATTACTATTTTTCTCTATTTCTGGATAATTTTTCTTTATAAATCTTATTGTTTCATCCCATGCTACTCCATATACTAATGTTGATACTGCATTTCCTTTTGTTGCATCTGATTCTTTATACATTCCTCTTGCCTTTTCTACTATTCCTCCACTTAAATCTGTCATACTATTTCCCCATTTTATACTACTTAATGGATCTTTATTTTTCTTGCTTTGTGCATTGTTATTTCCATCATTGCTCATTTCATATCTTCCTATATAAAATCCATGATATTCTTCTACACTTGCCATCATATTATCATATTCTTTTCTTTCACTTTCACTAGCCTTTGTACCAGAATAATCTAGTGGCTCTGTACAATCAAAAAAATTATTTTGTAAACTTGCATTCCTATAACCTTGTTCTCTAACAAAAGTACTCATATCATTTACTGGTATCCATACAAATTGATTTCCTTCATCTTCTGTATCATTTGCCATATCTGATATTACTAATCCATCCTTTACTACATCTTTTCCTGGTACTATTGCAAAGTCTATTGGTATAGTTGCTTTATCTCCATTTTTGTCAATAAAGTCTTTTGTTTTATCTTTTACTATTTCCCCTACTTTTGCACTTTCATCTTCTGGTGACGTTGGAACTTGCTCATTCCAACCTTCACCATATAACTTATCTCCTATTTGAAGTCTTAATATCCCTTCATCATCTACATACCATATTGTTTCTTTGTTATACACTGGTAACTTTCTTCCTGTATAATACTTAACTTCTGTACTTTCCTTATTATCAAATATTATTTTTCCTGATTCTTCATTATTTATAGTATATACTGCTTCTCCTACTACACTTTTTTTATCACTTATTGGATCATTTAATCTATTAGGTATTATTCCTATTACTTCTTGTTTTTCAGCCATTATCTTTCCTACTGTATTTGTAAATATAGCCTGCATATTTGCTACATCACTGTTTATTCTTGCTTTATTTGCCTCTATCATAGGATTATTATTTTGTAGTGATATTATAACTGCTGCTGCAAGTATTATTACCACTATTATTGTTATAACTAGCACAATTAGTGATATACCTCCACAAGGGTTTAATTTATAAAAAAGTTTTTTCACATCTTTTTCATTAATTTTTTCTTTGTCTTTTTTCATATTCTCCACCTCAAATTTCACCTATACTTTATTATTTTTTCCTTTATCTTATATTCTATACTATTATTTTAAATTAGTCATTGGAAATTTGTTCCAATTTTTATATTTATTTTTATTTTTTTCTTCAATCTCTAGTCATACATTTATTATTTCATTTGTATTTCATTTTTCTATCTTTTCTATTACATATATTTTAACACACAAAACCTAACTAAGGGAACTCATCTACTTTAACTAGGTTCATATTTATCTTTTCATATATATTTTTATTTACATTTCTTACAAAATTTGTATAACAAATTAATGCTATCTTATACATATAGTACGTGTGTGTGTGTGTGTGTGTGTGTGTGTAGTACTTTCATACTTTTATCCCCTTTTGTTTACATATTTTTTATACTTATAATAAATTAAGTTCGAATTTTATATCAAATATATTAAACTTTTCAAGTTCATTTTTTTCCAAACAGCTCATATATTCATTTAGCTCATCTTTTGAATTACAAGCTGCTATTATGGCAGGGTTTAAATCATATTTAAACATAAATTTTGTAGATACTTTCATTGCCTCAAACATCGACTTAAACTCTCTATTTCTTATAAGTTCGTATGTTTCTCTAAATCTAGATAAAGTCTGATTTTTCATAAAAATATTTAAAGGAAGTATATATTCTTTTTCAATTACATCGCTATAACTTTTATAATCTTCTGGATATGATAAAAGATATTCTTGCAAGTCTTCTTTTTTATATGGTAAAAATACTTTCCCTTTTTTTTCTGATATTAGCAAAATATTATTTTCTATATTATATTCATTTGTGACTTTTTTCTCTATCTCAAAGATACTCTCTTGTATTGCTTCTTCAGTAGATACGTCCATTTTTTTAATTTTCTCTAATTCATTTAATGCACTACCACGTCTTGATTTTTTTTTCTTTTTTGGTTCTGTTTTTTCTACTTTTTCTTTTGCATTATTATTTCCTTCTATGCTAATCTTATCATTTTCTGTTTTATTTTCTAAAATATTTTCTATTTTTTTATCAAGTTCTAATAATTCTTTATCAAATTTTTTATTTAAAGATGTAAATTCCTCTATTTTATCTTTTATAAAACAAACTGTCTGCTTTAAATTCTGAGTTTGATACTTATAATTTGATTCATTATCTACAATTAAACGTATTATAGCTTGATTTAATTCTTTTATCCTTCTTTCAAGTTCAAGACATTTACATTTGGTATCAAATATTATCTTAGATAATCTTTCATTTTTTTCAATTTCTATTTTGCTACTTTCAAATAATTTTTTTATTCCTGTTTCTTTTTCATCAATCCTTATCTTTTTTTCACATATTTCATCTAATATTTTATCTATATCTTTTAAAAAATTGTATTGCTTTTTTTTAAATAAATTAGATAACATCTCTGAATTACTTATCATTTCAACACTCATATATATTAACCCCTATTGGTTTTAAAAACCATTGTAATAATTTTATCATATAATGTAAAAAAAAAAAATACATTTTTTATATTTTTTTCAAATATATATTTTCACAAAACATTTTTTGTACATACTCATATAATATCATAGAAAGGTGGTGAAAATTTGAAAATATTAGTATACAATGATAAAACTAATAAAATGGAAACATATTACAAAGAACCAAACGAACCAATGCCATATATAGAAGACCACTACTTAACCGTAGGAGAATTTAAAGGTTCAACAAAATCAGATACAATTTGGACGGATAGACATACTATGGAAGCCTTTAATAAACTTAGAAACCTATATGGTTCACCTATTCCAGTAAGATATGCTTTTAAACGTATTGGAGAGGGTGGTCACTCTGGTATGTCACAACATTATGCTGGTACAGCAATGGATATGGCACAAGCTCTATCTAATGAAGAAAGAAATAAATTAAGACAACTTGCAATTGATAGTAAATTATTTACATATGTAGAGCCAGCAAATTTAACGCCAACATGGGTTCATACTGATACTAGAGATCCAACTCCTGCTTGTCCTACTGGTGGATATCCAGTAGTAAAAATTGGTAATAAAGGAGTCTATGTCTTAGTTCTTCAGGACGCATTAAATACATTAGGATACAATGCAGGTAATATAGATGGAATTTTTGGTGAAAACACAAAAAATGCGGTAATTAGATTTCAAAAAGATAAAAATTTAACAGCAGATGGAATAGTAGGATGTAATACTTGGAGAGAATTAACTAGACAAATAGCTAATAGTAGATATATATTTTAGAAAAAAAACTTATAAATATGAACTTGTCATATTTATAAGTTTTTTATTTTAAGATTGTTTTACAATTTTTATTAGCTTTTTATAAATAGGTATCATGTAACGCTCACTTGATAAACAAAATATATCATCAATATTTTTCCAACCAACATCACTATTTTCCACAAGTCTAGTCCTAATCGTCTTTGTATCATCTGCATAAAAAATATATGCCACATTAAGATGTAAATGAGCACTAACCCATTTTCCATGTTTAAAATGGCCTAAGGTGGGTAAAATGTCAAGACTTTCAATCTTGGAATTTTCATAATCTAAAACTTTAACTCCTGTTTCTTCCTCTACTTCTCTTACAGCAACAGAAAGCAAATCACTTTCTCCATCAGCATGTCCACCTTCCCAAGTCCAAGATTTATAAATATTATGATATTCCATTAAAACCTTTGTTTTTTCTTGATTTATTACAAAAGCAGAACTAGTAAAATGACAAACCTTATTATTCCTAGTAAGTACATCATTAAAAGTATCCATATAAAAAATCATCATTTCTTTGTCCTCTTTTTCTTGTTCATCCTTTGGAATATAATCTAAAATTTGATGCCTTAAATTCATTTTTGCTCCTCCTTTAATAATTATTAAAGATTATATATTCTTCTTTATTTATTATACAATATTCTTATATTTATGTCAAATTAATTTTTCGCTTCTTTTGACATTTTAGAATTTACTTTTATTTATCTAACTCAATCAAATCAAGTTTTTCTCTTAAATAAGTATTAAATTCACATTTACATATTCCGTTATTTAATATTTTTTTAGCCTCTTTAAGTCTATCCATTTTTATATATAACTCAGAAATTTTATAATATATCTCTTCAAAGGTATCATACTTTTCTAACAATTCTTTTAATTCTTTAATTGCCTCTTCTTTTTTCCCTAAATTAAATTTAGACTCACTCGCATATAATAATATTTGACAGTACGAATACATATTTGATATAAAAAATTCAGAATAATTTTCTTTTAAATTAATACTTTCTTCTAGATATTTTATATCTCCTGTTTCTTCAAAACAACATTGTAACACATCTAAATATATAATAAACCATTTTAAAACACTTTCAGTAGATTCATATTTTTGCTCGTACTCTTCAATAGATGAAATATTATCGTTTTTTATATAATCACATACCCTTTTCCATGCCCTAGAAAAAACTTTTGCCGCTCCTATATAATCATTACTTTCTATTTTTTCATATGCCCTTGAAATTATTGTTTCTATTAAATTATCACATATCATAATTGCATACTCCTTTATTATTTTTACATATTACATATCATTATCCACATTTTCTTTTAATAAATTTATAAACTTTCTTGTAGCAAAATTTGGAATTGCATTTTTTAAAGTAACTATTCCTAAACTCCTTTCAGGTATCGTCTTATCTATTTTTATCTCATAAATTTCTCCTTTTTCTAATTCATCTTTTACAAATTCTTTTGTAACATAGCCAACTCCAAATCCTGATTTTATAAATTCTACTACTAAAGCATAACTTACAATCTCTATATCTGGTTTAAATTCAATGTTATTTTCTCTCATAAAGGCATTAAGAAACTCTCTAGTATTTGATGGCTCTTTTTGAGTTATTATTTTATATTTTGTAATATCAGAAATTTTCAATATTTTATCTTGTAAATCAATATACTTTTTACTAGTAGCAAATGTATCATGAAGTTTAGCACAAACATCTATTTTCAGATAGTTTAATGTATCCATAGGCATATTTGAAACTAGTAAGTCTAAATATCCATTTTTTAAATCTTTTACTAAATTTACAGTTAATTCATTTACTATAGAAATCTCTATATTAGGATATAATATATGAAACTTTTCTATATATGGCATTAAGAAATGCTTAGCTACTGTTGCACTGGCACCAATTCGAATTTTCCCTTCTTCAAGATTTATTAATGAGTTAAATTTATTTTGAGCATTTTTAAATTCTTCTAAAATGTTTTTTACATATAGATATAAAACGTTTCCCTCCTCTGTTAGCTTTACTCCCTTTTTAGTTCGTATAAACAATGTACCTCCAAGATTTTTTTCAAGTTGTTTAATTGATTTTGTAATAGCAGGTTGTGATACATATAAATTTTCTGCTGCTTTTGTTATATTCCCCTCCTCTGCAACTTTACTAAATACTTTAAATAAATTTAAATCTATATCATTTTCCATATTATCCTCTCCTAGCAACCTTATTTTTTTATATTATACTATATTTAAATATTTATTTCAATTATATCATAACTAAAAGTTATATTTAATATAAATAATATATATTTGTGTTATTGATTAACTTGTTATATAATTTAATAAACGGAGGTGATTATATGCTAAAAAATAATTATTTGGCAATAACAAGTTTTCAATTGAAATTAGATATTATTTGCAAAAAAGACCACGACTTATTAATACAAAATGAATTATATCACAGTCAAATGAAAAAGAGCATTGAAATAATTAAAAAGTTACAACCAGACATAGCCATATTTCCTGAAATGGCCTTTAGCCAAAATTATGAAAAGACTATTAAAGAATTATCAAAAGACAAACTAATTATATTTGGAAGTACCTATGTTGGACATATAAACAAAACCAAAATATATCAAAATTGCAAACTTAATGAAGTTACAAAGCGATTTTCATGTGGTAGTGAACCTATGGTTAGATTTTTGGAAAAAATAGATGTTAATACTTTTATAAAAAAATACTTAAAGGAACATGAATTTTATATAAATTCACAAAAAGTATATGTTTTAAACTGTTTAGAATATTACCAAGTAGCATATTTTATTGCAAGAGACTATGAACTATCAAAAAATTTATTTGGATTTTTAGTTCCATGTAGTAATTCTAATCCAAATGTATTCATTGAAGAAAGTAAAGCAATTCATAATCATAATGAAAATATATACTCATTTGTATGCAACAGAATAAAAAATGATGGTAAATCTGGATATGGCCTAAGTTATATATATGGTCCTATACAGTATCATGAAAAAGATTGGTTAACTGAAGAAGGTATTATTAGTGATAAACATAATTGCAGTATATTAAAGCAAGATTTATCTACACCATCTTATTCATATGGTTTATATGCTATATCAAATATAATTAGTCGCTTTGGAAGAAGTGATTATTATATAAATACTCCAAAAAATGTAACCATAAAAAATATTCTCTAAGAAAGGTGGAAAAAATTATGAAAAAGAATATTATTATTACAGCTGGTCCAACAAATGAAGCTATTGACGCCGTTATGAAAATAACAAATATGTCAACAGGTGCTTTAGGAAGTATTGTAGCAGATACTTTAATAAAAAAATATAAAGAAGAAATTGGAAAAATATACTACATTTGTCCTAAACTTTGCTACAAACCGAAAGTTAATTCAGAACAATTTGTATTTGTACAAATTGATTCAACAGATGAATTATTAAATGCCTTGGAAAATATTTTCAAAAGCGATGATATTTACGCAATAGTTCACTCTTCTGCTGTTGGAGATTATAAAGGTGAATTTGTTATTAGGGCTGAAGAACTTTCAGAAGAAATTGCAAATTTTGTAAATTCTACAAAAAGAGTTATAACAAAAGATGATATACTTAACATTCTAAAAAACCCTACTAGTCTTTGTAATTCACAAAGCAAAATTTCTTCCTATGAGGAAAATCTTTTTGTTAAACTAACGTTAACTCCAAAAGTTATTTCCAATATAAAACAATTTGCACCTAATGTAAAATTAATAGGTTTTAAATTACTTGAAGGAGTATCAGAAGATGAACTTTATGATGTTGCACATAAGCTTCTAATAAAAAATGATGCAAATTTCATTGTGGCAAACCTTTTAAATAGAATTGGTAATGGTAAACATTTTGCTATGATTATTGATAAAGAAAAAGTAGTAACAAAATGTGAGACAAAACAAGAAATTGCAGATGTAATTTCTGAACTTATATTTAACTAAAATAAAAACATATCCCAATAAGATATTTGTTATTGGGATATGTTTTTTATTTACAAGATAATTATTTATTTAATTTTTATACTATATATTTAATTTACTATATCTTTAATATAAAAATTATATATTGAATAACATTTAAAATCTCAGCTATAAATAATACTATTCCACAAAGGGTTGTAATTGTAATAATTGAGCCTATTGGATTTATTACCATAAGCAAACCAAGTAAAAATATGATTATTGAAAAAGTTAAAATTATAATCCAATTAACATTTCCAGTTTGTTTTATATTTAACGCAAATTGAAATTTTACTATACTACTAAATATAATCCACATTCCAATAAACATTGGAAAAAATGCACTAACCCATTCTGGCTTTAACATAGTTAAAATTCCAAGTATTAATTGAGAAATTCCTTCTATTAGTTCAAAGTTAAAGAATTTTAATTCCTTTGGTACACTAAAATATGATATTATATGAAATATACCATCAATAGCCACTACTCCTGAAAACATAATAACTATAAAAGTTATAGATTCTGTTGGCTTTACCATTAAAAATATTGAAAATATAATAAGTAACACTGATATTAGTAAAGAATTTATAGTATATTTTTTCAGATATTTTTCCATTTTATCACCTTACCTTTTACATATTATATAATTTTAATATTATTTTTTCAAGCTTAATTTATGTATTAAATCCATTATTTAAATACCTATCAAAAAATTATATTCCAAAGTAAAACTTTTACAACAACAAAATTATTGACATTTTTTTTTTCATTTTGTATAATACTTTTACGGAAGTGATTGAATGGATTATATATTTTCTTTATTTTTATATTTTTTTATTTATAGTGTTCTTGGATGGATCACTGAAGAAATATATTGTAGATTATGCGAAGGACAATGGACAAACCGTGGATTTTTATATGGACCATATTGTCCAATTTATGGCTTTGGAGGAATATTAGTTGTCATATTCTTAGAACCATTTTATAGTAATCCAATAGTTATTTTCTTTCTTGCTTGTTTACTTACAACTACACTTGAATATATTACAAGCTACATAATGGAAAAACTATTTGATGCAAAATGGTGGGATTATTCACATTTACCTTTTAATTTAAAAGGTAGAGTCTGTTTATTAAATAGCGTATTATTTGGAATACTAGGTTTATTTATAACATATATAATACATCCAAATATACAAGCTTTAATATCAAATGTACCTAATATATATTTACCATATGTAGTATTTATTATATTTGTAATTTTAGTAATAGATTCTATATGTACATTAAATACAATTTTAAATCTAAAAGTAAAACTTAGCTATTTAAGTGAAATTAAAAATAAAATTCAAATTAAAACTAATTCTAGTATACAAAATAGTGAACTTATTAAACAATTAGAAGATTTAAAACTTGAATTTATAAATAAAAAAGATACTCTAAAAAATAGGTTAATTAACGCATTCCCTAATATGGAATTTCCAAAATTTAATGATACCTTTGACGAATTAAGACTTGCAATTCATACATATAGAATAGATAAAAAAAATAAATATAAATATAAAAATAAAGAGAAAAGTAAATAAAAATAAAATATATTCTATAAATTATACAAATAAAAAATTTAACATAGCTAAAATTTATAAACTTTAGCTATGTTTTGCTTTTTTATCAACTAAAAAATTTAATTATAATATCTATCATAAAGGATAGACTTAAACTATATGCTATTATAGTTGCAGGTTTACAAAAAATTATTATTGCAGTAAACTTTTTAATACTCATTTTGGTAATTCCAGCCAAATAACATAAAAAATCATCTGGCGCAACTGGCATAAATATTGCAAATGCAAACAGTTTATCAAATCTACTTCCCTCGTCTAACCATCCTATATATTTATCTATTGTACTTTTTTTAAATAATTTTTTTATAATTTTCATTCCATATTTTTTTGATATTAAAAAAACTATTATAGAACCTAAAACTATACCTAAATAATTATAAATAAAACCATAAACTGGACCAAATACTAAAACACCGACTGCTGTACTAATTCCTCCTGGAATTATTGGAATAACAACTTGTACTATTTGTATAACTATAAAAACTAATGGACCAACTATTCCCATTTGTTTTAAAAAATTACTTAAAGCTTCCTGTGAAGTAAAAATGTTTAATTTTATTCCATACCACATAAATGCTATAAGTAATATAGTTCCCAAGATAGTTAACAAGTTTATTATTATTTTTAACTTATTATCTTTTACTTCCTCTACATTTATTATTTCTTCCATATTTATTCCTCTATTATACCATCATAAAATTCTCTCCACATATTAGCCACATTATCTTCACTATAAAATATATTTCCATTATTTGACTTTTCGCATGCTACATTATAGAAATCATTGTCCTTTTCTAATTTTTGTAAAGTATTAACAAAACTTTCGTTAGTATTAGATCTTAAACAATAATCAAATAAAATATTATCATATATTTTTAAATCTCTTACTACAACTGGTAGATTTAAACACATTGATTCTAATATAGTCATAGGAAAGAGTTCATCATAAGATGGCATAAACATAACATCAGCAATATTATATATTTCATTCATTTTTTCTCTTTCAATTAAGCCTAGAAATTTAACATTATTAGGTAAATTTTTTGCAATGATTTCTTTTATTTCTTTATATCCATCTGATATTTTTCCAAAAACTGCATCCCCAGCCCATAAAAACAATGTATCAGGCATATTACGCGCCACTTCAATAAAATCTAGTACGCCTTTTCTTTTTTGGAGCTGTCCAACACTTAATACTACAAATTTATTTTCATCAATACCATATTTTTTTCTTAAAAGCGTTCTTTCGCTTTCATCTATTTTATAAAAATTTTTATTAGATACGAAATTTGGTATATATGTTATTTTTCTTCTATCTATTCCATATTTTTCTAAAACATCTATAAAATATGGATTTACTACTACTAAATAATCTACTTTTTTATAAAATTCTATTATATATTTATAAAATATTTTCCTTATAGTTTTATTAAGTTTTATACTATTTTCTAGTGTTTCAGGTAAAAAATGCACATAGGCCACTGTCTTTGATTTTTTCTTTACGAATGGAATCATAAAAAAGAATTCGGGATTTATTGTATGAAAGTGCATTATTTTACAAAGTTTTACCTTATTTTCAACTACATTATATTCTACTAATTCTTTTTTTACTAATTCTACTTGTTCATCATGAGCAGATAAAACACCTTGTCCCTTAACACTATCTGCCCTTGAAAGCATATTTATTGATACCATAAAAATCCCCCTTATTATATGTTTCAATAAATATAACGACAAAATTATTAAAATGATAACAAAAAAGGAAGACAAAATTTATTTTTGTTCTTCCTTTAACTTTTATTTTTATTTTCTAGCTTTATTTGCAAGTTGTGTTTGATTAATTTTATGAGTAGAAACTAAAGAATTATATTTTGTTAATAAATCTACACTATTAAACATAATTTTTTCGTTTTTAATAGACCATCCTGATTGGTTTTCATTTAAGAAATTTAAAATATCTTCAATTCCAGCCAAACATTTATCATAGCTTTCTGAAATACTAGTTACTGCTTCAACATCACTCTTTAAATTTAAAGTTGATAAGAAAAGTTCTTTCATTTTACTGTCCAAATTAAGTTCTTCTGCTTTCTTATTTAAATATTCATCACTTACCATTTCTTGCAATCTTGTTTTAATTTTTGTCTCATCTTCTTTTGTAACATTTATAGTATTTTTTGTATTATCAAAATTAGGTCCATCATTTTTTATATTGTCTATTGCTAAACAATTTTTCAAATCATCTTTTGAGTATAACTCTTTTAATTTGTTAAAATTTTCATAATATTCATTTGCATATTCTTTAATTCCCTTTTCTAAATTTTGATATCTACCTTTAGATTTTATGTTCATATCAACAGTTTTACTAGTATTTATTTTATTTACTTCCTCTGAAACAATTGTATATTGAGCATTATCAAATATAAAATATGCTCCAATAGCTAAAATAATACCAACAACTACAATAACAGCTATTACAATTAGTACTTTGCTTATGCTTCCACTATTTTTTTGCATAACAATCCCTCCTACATATGATATGATTATACCACTTAATTATGAATTTTTCCAGTAAATTATGAAAAATTATTTCAATATTCTAATTTTTTCAACATTTTTTTATTTATTATACATAAAATCTTTGTAAAAAAGATTCATTAAAGTTTAATTTATATTTTTTGTTGCATTTTGTTGTATTTTGTATTATTTTGACGTAAAATATTATAAAAGGAGAAAATTAATGACAAAAAATATAAATAATAAAATTAATGAAATCAATAACTTAAATAATGAAAAATCGTTTGCAAATGGGCTAAATTTTTATAAATTATTTTGGATTTTTTATATAGGATGTTTTGCAGGTGTTGTTGTAGAAACTCTTTGGTGTATTATAACAAATGGTTATTTTGAAAGCAGAAGAGCTTTAATACTTGAACTACTAAATCCAGTTTATGGACTTGGAGCTGTTTTAATTTCCATATGCTTTGTAAAAATGACTGGTTGGAAAAACATATTTATATATATAGGTAGCTTTATAGTTGGTGGTGCTTTTGAATGGTTTTGCAGCTTTTTTCAAGAGATGATATTTGGTACAGTATCTTGGTACTATCAAGAAGATAGTTTAGGAATACTTGAAAGAACAAGTTTAGTATATTGTGTATTCTGGGGATTTTTAGGAATAATTTGGGTACGTGGAATATATCCTTTTCTTTCAAAATATATAGAAAAAATACCAAACAAAATAGGTAAAACACTAACCTGGATTTTAATTGTTATTGTTTTATTTGATATTATATTTACATCTAAAGCTGTTTTAAGACAAACAGATAGACGCCATGGAATAGAAGCAAAAAATGAAATAGACAAATTTTACGATGAAAAATTTAACGATGATGTCCTAAAGAAAATTTATCCTAATATGACACCAGTCGATTAAATTAATATATAAAAAAATATTATATCTGTTTTATGTTATACAGATATAATATTTTTTTCTACTACTTTTTAATTTATACTTTTAAATATTTTATTAAGTCTTCTAATTTGACCAATTCTTCTAAATCTTTGGAAAAAGTTTAAACTACCTTTATATACAATTCCAACAAAAACTCTAAATAAAATTACAGCTAAAAATGAATATACTATAATACAAGTTCCTTCTAAAGGTATAGACAATATCTTTGAAAAATTTTCTAGTATAGGTCTACTAACATGTTGACTCATATTATTTGTAATATCGTTAATACTTAAGTTATTTAATAAACTACTACTATCATTATTAATAGTATTTGATATAGTAAATTTTATATTTTTATTATTGATTTCTATTTTTTTATAATTTTCATCTATAATATATAACTGTTTTATATATACATAACCATAATTTACTCTCACATTTTCTTTAACTTTTAACTTAATAGTTAATACATTAGTATTGTTTGATAATTTTAAGTTAGTACTTGTAAATATTTTCTTTGAAATTTCATCATAACTATCTTTTAGAATTCTATTATTTATATATATATCATTATTTGTTACAGTTTCAAATACAGACTTATCATAATCTATATACCCACTAATGTTTTTAGCACAAATATTTTTATCTAAATTTTTTAGTATTACCTTAACTTGTATATTGTCATTTTTGCAAACATTATTTTTACTTGTTAAAACCTCCATAGCTACTTTTTGTGAGGCATAAACATTATTAAAAAATACAACACACATTACTACAATTATTACTACGTTTAATTTCTTCATATTACTATTTCCCCTAAAAAGTATTTAGATTATATCATGCTTTTATTTAGTTTTCAAGGGCTATATTGTATTTTATATACATAATCAATTATTTTTCCCATTTTAATTTTGGAACACCTGGATTTTTAGAATTTTCCTCAAACTCACTACCAAGCCAGCTAGCAGGACAACTATGATCACCACTTACATAATAATGTTCATTATTATTCGTTACATTTGTAATCGAACCATAAAGTCCACCACTTAAGTTTTTATCCCATGCTGCTGTTTCAACATAAACACCATCTCTATATACATCTGCCATTCCTCGAACACGATATACTGTTATATTTGCACTTGCAAGCCCTAAAATTCCCCCTACATAATTTGCCTTTCCACTAACAATACCTGTTGAAAAGCAATTAGATATATTACCATAGCTTTCTGCTACAACTCCACCACATACTGTTAAGTTATTAGAAACTATTACACCACTAGCAGTTACATTACCTGTATTATAACAACTATCAAT
This sequence comes from uncultured Clostridium sp., assembly GCA_947361355.1. Lineage (GTDB taxonomy): Bacteria > Bacillota > Clostridia > TANB77 > CAG-465 > CAG-465. The sequence goes on along the minus strand of CANAIR010000014.1, from coordinate 1,431 downwards.
ATATGTACCTGCCCTTATATCAGAAACTACACCTCCTACATAAGTTTTACCTACTACATTTCCTTTATTAACACAAGAAAATAAATAACCACCGTTGTAATTCTCCCACTATTCCGCCTACCATACTAAAATCATTTTCTGTTACTCTTGCAGTAGTACTTCCGGACTTTCCACAGTATTTTATAACACTTTTATTCAACGCCACAACTCCACCTACAGTAAAATCACCTGTCACATCTGCACTTACAGAACAATTTAAAATATTTGATGTAAGACCTTCACTTACTCCAACTAATCCACCTACATTAGTATTTCCAGAAATATTACCAGAAACACTACAATTTTGTATATTTTTTGAATAATTATAGGCTGCTAAACCTCCCACTTCGCTTTTCCCATTAATATTTACATTTTCTAATTTTATATTTTGAATACTACTTGTTTGGCTTAAAATTTTAAAAAATCCAATTTTACTTTCACTCGTATTTACATATATTCCATTTATACTATGATTATTTCCATCTAAAGTTCCATCAAAATTATTAATTGGTACCCATTGATTAGTCTCAGAACAATCTAAATAAATATCATCCATTACTTGCACTTTCTTGTCAACAAATGAAGCACCACTATTTACCTTATCTCTAAAGTTTTCCATATCAGCTTTATTCCATATTTCCATATTATCTGCTAATTCAGTTACTTTAATTTCTGATTTATTCTTACTTCCATCTTTTGCTATTACTTCAATACTATAAGTTCCATTTTCACTTACATCTTTACTACCTACATACTTTCCTTCAGCATTTTTAACTACCTCTAACTTTTCTCCATTTATTGTTACACTATCTATTTCACCTTCATATTCTATTATAACTTCTAGGGTTGCTTTTGTAAAATTGTTATTTGGCATTACATTAACTTCTATTTTTATACTTTCATTAAAGTTTATTTGTCCTTCTCCGTATGTTTCATCATCTATTTGTAACCTTAGTATCCCCGCATCATCTACATACCATGTTGTTTCTTTATTATACACTGGCAATTTTCTTCCTGTATAGTAATCAACTCCATTATTTTGTTTATTATCAAATATTATTTTTCCCACTATTTCATTATTTATAGTATATGTGGTTTCACCTACTACATTTTTTTTATTACTTGTCGGTTCATTTAGCCTATTTGGCACTATTCCTATTACTTCTTGTTTTTCAGCCATTATCTTTCCTACTGTATTTGTAAATATAGCCTGCATATTTGCTACATCCGACTTTATTTTGGCCTTTTTTGCCTCCACCATTGGATTATTATTTTGAAGTGATATTATAACCGCTGCTGCAAGTATTATTACTACTATTATTGTTATAACTAATACTATTAGTGATATACCACCATAATGACTTACTTTATAAAAATTTTTTTGAGTATATC
>CANAIR010000013.1 GCA_947361355.1 uncultured Clostridium sp. | reverse complement strand
TTAAATATATTATATAACTCATTTCTGGTATATTGGATAACCATATATACATTAAATCTTTGTTATTTTCTTCATTATTATTATATATATTGTTTATTTTATACATATTTACTCCTTATTTTAGTTATACAGCTAGTATTTTTTTAATACTAGCTATATAACTATTCTATTATTTAATTAAATCTATATTATCAAGCGTTATTTTTCCTATTTTACCACTTTTTAAATCTTCTAAAAAACAATTTGCAGCTTTTGTCATGTCTACATTTCCACCTGATACAATACAACCTCTTTTTTTACCTATTATTTCTAGTATATCATAACTTATATTTTCAAGATCTTCATCCTGTAAATTATATTTATTTTTTATCATTTCTTTGTATTTTCCATTTTTTGTCAATATATCTATTCCAAGACATGCTATTTCTTCTAAATCTAATATTTCTTGTTTTATATTTCCTGTTAATGCAAGATTAATACCAGCATTTTTATCATCTAAATTTGGCCATAAAAGACCTGGTGTATCAAGTAAATCTATATTTGAAGAAACTCTAATCCATTGTTTTTTCTTTGTAACTCCTGGTTTATTTCCTACATTTGCACTATTTTTACCAGCGATTTTATTAATTATTGTAGATTTTCCTACATTCGGAATACCTACTATAAGTATTCTATATATAGGTTTTATAGCAATTTTTAAATCCTTATTTTTATTTTTTCTAGCATATACTTTTTCGCCTTGCTTTTTTATAACCTCTACCAATTTTTTTATACTTCCAGGATTTGTAGAAATGTTTTCTATACAAACCATATTATTATTGCTAAAAAATTTTTTCCATTCGTTTGTACATTTTTCATCGGCAAGATCTGCTTTATTTAACACAATTATTCTTTCCTTTTCTTTTGCCAAATTATCTATTAAAGGATTTCTACTAGACATAGGAATTCTTGCATCCAACACTTCTACTACTATATCTATTAGCTTTAAACTTTCTTTTATTTCATTTTGTGCCTTTACCATATGACCGTGGATACCAGTTTATCTGGGCTTTTGGAAATCCTTTTTCATCTTCGGATTTCATTTTCTTTTCAGCTCTCATTTTTCTTTTTTGATACATATCTTTTGACATTTTTCCACTTCCTTTTATATAACTTGTAATTTATCTTTCTAATTCAGCACTTTTCTTTATATATTCTTCAACTATCGGTATCCTTAGTTTATCCTTTTCTCTGTTACTATTATTTAAATATTCCAAATATTCTTCAATATTTTGTACATAATAATCTCCTATCTTCTGTGGTTGATATTTAAGACTTTCCTTTTCTCCATCACATATACATTCAACATTATCAGATACAATAAACCAACCATTTTCTTTTTGAACCATATTATAATTACTTTTTAATTGTGCTAATCCTTCATTAGTAACTGCAATATCTAAATCTCTTGCATTAGAATATATATCTCTTAATACTAAAGCTCCAGATGATAATATCCAAAACTCCTCTTTATCAATTTTCAGTGTTTTAATTAGTTCTAATAAATCTTCTTTATTCATAATATTCCCCCTACAACTTACTATTTATCTGAATTATTATTTTCTTTTAATTCCTTAAGCATTAAATCAAAATCACTTTGAAGCATTTTCATTTCTCTTTCACGATAAATTTCAAACTCTTTTTCTGCTTTTTCCATTGCCTCTTCATGAGATACCTTCCCATTACCTTCAAGTAATTTTCTTTTATTAAGTAATATTTGACTGTCCAATTCCTCTACCCAATCTGCCATTTTCATACTTCTTTGTTCTAATGCTTGTAATTCAGCATAATCTAAAAACTGCGATACTAATAAATTAAGCCTTTGTAGTTCAATTTCTGATAAATAATTTTTTGCAATTTTTACATCATCTACAGTAACGTAATCTCCCTTAAAATTAGTCATACCTACATAAGACTTTTCATTATCTACTCTTTCATATATAAGTTCTGCCGCAGTATGTTCATGAACAGCAAAATGTAACTTATTTTGAACGGTTGCAAAAAATTTTTTTGTTATATCACTTCTAGGATTATAATCAATACTTGTAGCATAAATATCTGTTACTTGCTGATAGAAATTTCTCTCACTTGAACGAATATCTCTAATTCTTTGTAATAATTCCCTAAAATATCTATTGCCACCTTGTTTTAACCTTTCATCATCCATTGAGAATCCTTTTTGAATATATTCGTGAAGTCTTTGAGTAGCCCATATTCTAAATCGAACTGCTACTTCTGATTGAATTCGATATCCTAAGGCAATTATCATATCAAGATTATAATGATCAGTATTTCTTTTTACTTCTCGATTACCTTCTTTTTGAACTAACAAGAAATTCTTGTGAGTTGAAACATCTTGTAGTTCTCTATCCGTATAAATATTTTTAATATGTGAACTAATATTTTGTTGTGTTGTTTTATAAATATTTGCTATATGATTTTGAGTTAACCAAATATCTTCATCAATAAATTTTACGCTTACTTTTGTAATTCCATCTTTATCTTCATATATCATTATATCGTTATCTTTTTTATTCATACTTACCTCCTTATATCTATGTTTTTATCCAAAAGTGTAAAAACTTTTTTTAACACTCCCTTATTTTAAAGGGTCTGCACTAGGTTGTCTTTAAAACCCATTATCCCAGTTGATACACGTTTTTGCCAAACTTTTTTCTTCATTTGCCATTTCAAATCACTTCCTTTTTTTATACTATAATATATATGACTTAATATTTTAATTCATTATTAAAATCTAAAAATATTTATTTGTAATTATATTCACTACTTCTGGCAGTTTTTCTAATCCACTTTTTTTTCCCATGTGTCCTATATCTTTCATAGGAATAGAAACAGAGTCTATATCTTTACAATATTGTTTTAATAAATCAAATGGCACCAAATGATCACTATCACTATATACTGAATATTTTTTCTCTATTAATTTTTTTACATCATTTAATTCTTTATCTGTTAAAATTGTTAGTCTTACTTTTTCATTTAAAACATCTTTTCCTTCATTAAAGAAATCTTTCGAAAATCCAGCCAAACTGATATATCTGCCAACTTTATATTGATTTTTTGATATATATTTTACAAACATTGAATTTCCAATTGAATGTGCTACTACAGTTAACTGTTCATTAAATATGTCTTTGTACCTATCTAATATTACAAAATAACCATCTACTGTTATTTCTTCTCTTACTGGAAAATTTGGTATAATTACATTATACCCTTGTTTTTCTAATTCTTCTTTAAAATATTCAAATATTTTGGGTATTCCATTAAAACCATGAATTAATAATACACTTTTCACTATTGATTCTCCTTCTTTATTTATATTCGTATTTAGTAACTTCACAATTTCCAAGAACTAATTTTAATAAATTATCATCTTCAGGTATTCCATTAAAATAACAATTTACTGGTATACTAATTCCACCATGTGCTACGACTAAAATTTTCTTATTTTTATATTCTACTTTTATTTTATCTAAAAATTTATATACTCTTTCAAAAAATTTTCTTATATTTTCTGCTCTTTCATATTTATTATTTTGATTATAACTCCAATAACCTTCAAAATCAAAATCTTTTTTATTTATCCCCTCGAACTCGCCAAAATCTCTTTCAATAATGTCATCATCATGAATAATAGGTATATTTCTATTCTTATTTATAATTTTTGCTGTTTGTGCTGCTCTTTTTAAAGGAGAACATATAATCAAATCCATATTTATATTTTCTAATACTTTTCTTGTTTCTTCTGCTTGTTTTATTCCCTTTTCATTTAATTCAATATCTGCCCTTCCCTGCACTTTTCCTAACACATTCCATTCTGTTTGCCCATGTCTTGTTAACAAAATTTCCATATTCTTCTCCTTTTTATTGATTTATGAAAAATAATTAATTTGAACTACTTTAATTATTATCTTTTTTTTTCAGTTTCTTCAATTAGCAAATCAAAATCTGATTTATATAATTTATCTTGTTTTATTCTATATTTCTCAAACTCTGTAAGTGCTTTATCACAAGCAATTTCATGTGATATTTTACCAGCATCTTTTAATATATCTCTATCATCAGATAATAAAAACTTATCTATTCTATTTGCCCAATCCTCCATTGTCATGGGAATTTTACGCCTTGCTCTATTTTCAGCAATTTCTAAAAATGCACTAACAATTCCTTCTAAATCTTGTAATTCATCTTTAGATAAATAATTCTTTGCAATTATAACATCAGATTCTGTTATCTTACCATTAGGAAATTTTCTCCAATTAGTAAGTCCCATATGTTCTCTTTCAGAATTTGCCCTTTCATAAATTATCTCTGCAGCAGTTTGATTTGATACAGCGAAGTGCATTTTATTTTGTACTTTCTTAAAAAAATTAATAGATATAGGAGATTTTGGATCATAATCAATACTTGTTGCATATATGTCTGTAACTTTTTGATAAAATCTTCTTTCAGATAATCTTATTTCTCTTATTTCTTCTAATAATTTTTCAAAATAATCTTTATCTATGAATGAACCATTTTTCATTCTTTCTTTATCTAAAACATATCCCTGAATCGTAAATGTTTTTAAAATATTGGTAGCCCATCTTCTAAATTGTGTTGCTCTTATTGAATTTACTCTATATCCAACAGAGATTATTGCATCTAAATTATAAAATTCAACATTTCTTTTAACACTTCTATTTCCCTCTTTTTGAACTAATTCCATTTTGGAATAAGTTGAATTTTTATCTAATTCTTTTTCATTATATATATTTATAAGATGTTTTGCAATAGCAGGCTGTTCCACATCAAATAATTCTGCCATAGCTTTTTGAGTCATCCATAATGTTTCATTTTCATAACGTACTTGTATTCCCTTATCTTTTTCTTGTATTTTAAATGTAATAAATTCTTCAGCACTACTTCTTATCATCAAATCTTTTGACATTTAGCTATCTCCTTTCAATTTTTAATAAAATGTGTAATAAGTTATTTTTTTAAAATTCTTATTTTTCAAGGGCTTGAGGATGGTTTGGCAAAAACGTGGCTCGCCCACGATATAGGGGCAGAAAGACAACTTTTATTTTCTTTATCTGACATTTTAATCACTTCCTTTTTACCATTATTTTATTCTTTCAATTTTCTTTTTTCATTATTTTGTTTAGTCTGATTTATCCTAAAAAAATTAGCCACTAGCTCATCTTCATTCATATTATCTAAAATATCTTCTCTATAACGTAATTTTTTTCTTTTAAAAATATCATCTGCTGTTTCACCATTATATAATCCTTTATATCCTGCATTATGAAATTCAAACATATTTTTAACTCCTGCAGATGATGCAATTCTTTGTAACATATAATTACCTTGCTTTGTTAATTTTCTTTGATAAAATCTTTTTTCATCATCTGATAAAGAATCATATTCTTGCTCTGTTATTTCTTGTCTTCTTGTTTGAATAGCAAAATATGTTTGTCCCAGGGCAACAACTTCTTTATTGGGGTTAGCATTTTGAACTATCAAGTAACAAGCATATCTAGATAATTTATATTCGATAATTTTTCTTTTTGCATTTTTACCTAATTCTATCATTTTGTTGAACTCAACAAAATGATCAGAAACATTAAATTTACTATTTTCACAAGACGTTACTGCTTTATCCATTACAACTTTAAAATTTCTCCATTCTTTGTATTCTAATACTTTTTGTAATTCACGTGCATACCAATATTCATCTACATGTTTTATATTCTAAAAAGTATTGTCAGTATATTTATCTCCTAAATAGGAACATCTGCAAGAATACTATTATTATGTTTATAATTACTTGATTCCAAATCTACTACATTTTTATATTTTTTCCTAATATATTTTTACCACATGTTGCAAATCCTGCAATTATAATTCCTTGTTTCATCTTTTTTCTCCTTTTATGTATTAATTTATATTTTTTCACAGATAATACTTTTTTATTTCACAATTTTTAAGGCCTCTATTTAAAAATTTGCCATCACCTAATCCATCAAAATATGCACTAAATGCTTTTGAAACACCACTATGCGCAACTATTAAAACAATTTTGTAATCTTTGTTTTAAGTTCCTCTAAAAAATTAAAAACTCTGTTAAAAAACAATTTTATATCTTCTGATGTCCCATATCTAATTTTAGTATTATAATTCCAATATTCAACTCGATTGGTTGCTGCTAATGATTTACCAGATAAATCTCCACAATCTCTTTCTTTTATTCTATTATCTGTAAACATTTTTTTATCATTAATATTTAGAATCTTTGCTGTATGCTTTGCCCTAATTAATGGTGACGATATTATAACATCAAAATTTATGTCTTTAATTTTATCTCTTAATTTTTCTGCCTGTTTTACTCCTATTTTAGTTAAATCCTCATCTTTTGTATTGTATTGCTTCAAAACATTATGAGAAACTTCACCATGTCTTACTATGTATAACTCCATATTACCCTTTTCCTACCTTAATTAAATTTAAAATATTTTTCAAAAGTCTTAGAAAGTTTTTTTATATCAGTTATTTTATCAACCTTTGGTATATGTATAAAAATCATATCCGTCTTTAAATTATTCGAATGAATATATTTAAGACCATTATAATATATGTTATTGCATAAATAACCACCTGCATCCTTAGAAATAACAACATTATAATTATTTAGTTCTAAACATTTTTTTAGGTAATTAAATTTAAAATTTGTTTTATAACTTTCTTCACCTTTTGCAATAGTTTCAATTGATATGCTATTATAACTTAACGGCGACATTCCAAATGAAACAATCAAATCATAAGTGTTTTTTTGTAAATTATTTTCTAACTGTTCTACACTAGTTTTAAAACTATTTTTTAAATACAATTTATTTTCAACACATAATAAATCTAACAAAACTTTTGAAGAATTACATTTTCCATTAAAAGCAGTATATAATATATTCATCTTTTCACTCCTAAAAAAACAATTTTCATTTTTATTTTTTCTCCTTGCAAAAATTATTAAGTGGACATTCATTGCACATTTTCTTATTACAAAAAGAATTACCTATTTGCCATAAATACTTATCGATATCACTTGGATTAACCTCTAAATATCTTCCAGCCTTAACAGAAATATCAGATAAATCTCCTATTTCTTTTTTCCCAATCTTTTTATCATTTATAATACCTGTTAAATAGCTAATCTCTATATCATGTCTATCTATTGGTATACTTTCTATATTCTCTGCAAAATTACAAATATTTGAATCGCATATTATTCTAATAAGTAATCCTCCTGTTTTTTGACCAAATCCATTAATATTTTTAACAAAAAGTTCAAGTTCTTTAAAACTATTTATATTTTTTAAATAACCTAAAACATCATTGTATTTCATTAAACTATCAGATAAATTTATCCATTTTTTTACTGCAACATTTGGATACCTTGGATGAATATTATTAACTACAATATCTTTTAAAATTTCTTTGTCCATATTTATTACATAATTTGGTTCAAATATATTAGGATAATTGTTATAAGTTTCAACCAAATTTTTATGATATATCTTAGATCTCATACCATAATCAAGTAAACAAGAATAGAACATATATATATAATATTTATTTGTTTTATATTTAATATTAGATGGATACTCTATATCAGCTAGATTTACGTTATTTTTAAAATAATTATTAAGTACTTCAACTATCTTTATACATTTTTTATATTCTATTTTTTGTTCTACCATTTAATTATTCTCCTTTTTTATAATTATAATCCCACAAACCTAGTTTTCCATTAATTTTAATTGGCTCAATTTTTTCTATATTTTCTAACTTAAATCCATAACCATTCCAATTTGTATCTTCTATTACACCAGAATATACTAAAGATTCTTTTTTATCTAGCATTTTTCTTACATTATCATCAACAAGTACACAATCTGTTAAATTTGCTTTTGCAATAATACAACCTGTAAAATAATCTAAATTATATTTTTCAAACTTTTCCATTGCTTTTTTATCAATTCCTTTTCCAGCATGAATTAATATTTCTCCTCTATATTTAGTTTTCCAAGTTCTAAATTCATATTCTTTAATTCCATTAGCTATTAATGAAGCAAAAGGTTGTTTTATAGTTATAACTTTCAAATTAATATCACTCCCATTAAAGATATATTATATGTATTTACTTAATTCTTTCAAAAATTCTTCCTTACTCAATTTACTAAGTTCCTTATCAAATGCAAGTGGACTAAAAGTTATTTCTTTTCCCATCCATGATTCTTTTACGTAAATTTCCATTTCTTTTTTTGACGAAAACTTAACTTCTACTCTATTTAAGCCATTATATTCTCCATAATACTTTTTTATAGATACCCTATTATCTTTCAAGTATAAATAACTGTCTCTAATAATTTTTAAATAAGATTTTGACTTTAAATATAAAAATTCTTCCTCTGGAATTTTACTTTTATTAATTACAACATTTTCATCATTTAAAATTTCTTTTTCATATAAATCATCTTTTTTTTGAATTCTTAATCTATCATCTATATAATATCTTTCATATCTAACTTTTTTACTTAAGTTTATACCATCTATTGATTCAATAATATATCTTTTTGTTAATCTCATTTTAACTCCCACTTTTACTTTAAAATAAAACATTTTTTTAATTATACCATAAAAAGAGGTAATTTAAAATACAGTTTAATTACTTTTACTATATTTTAAATTACCTATTTAAAGCTTAATTAAAAATAAATAAACAAATTCTCTCAAAAATACTCGAGAGAATTTGTTATAATATAAACTAAACTACTTTTTCAAGGGCCTGAAGCGCCGTGAGGACATCGTTGATTTTTTCCTTATTAGAAACAAGAGTTTCAAAACCAAGTCCTACTTGTGCCAGATTTTTACTAAGTGCTACAAGAGGCTCCAGCTCTTCGAGCTGATTCTTGAGAGAAACATATTTCTCCATCACCTCTTTTTCAGACTGATACCTATCCACGTATGAATAAAAAGCATTAACACTACTTGCATTATCTACCAACTTGGAAATAAAAGTCTGATTCATCACAGGCTGCTCTGCAACTGTAGTATGGTCTGAAATTACTGTTACTTTTCTTGTCTTTGGAACAACTTTCTTTTCCTTTGGAATAACTTCCAACAGCTTTTCAAGTAACAGTGCAACTGGATACAAATGGCAACTATCAACAAGATAATTAGCTTCTCTGTTGTTAAAGCCGATCTCCTTAAGACCGCCAATAAGGCGCCTATATGAAGTCTCCTCGCCGTCATCTTCTGTCTTAAGAAGCTTGATAGCTTTCTCAATACAATGCTGTTCATCATTAACAGCTTTGTGACACCGTTCCAGAACCACATCACGGACAACATTTGACTTGATGCCTAAATCGATACCATAATTTGCTACAAAAGGCTCTTCCTGTCCAAATAGGAGGGGCTTATTATAAGCTGCAAATATTGCGTCGACAATAACCTGTGTGTCGATCGTGCCGACTTTTTCTTCAATTCTCAGCCGCTTATATGCGTCTTCTGGTGAAGAATACAGCTGCCAAAGAATGCTCTTTACTTTTTCCAGCGAAAACTCAGCCACATTAACGTTTTTGATTTCAAATTTCTTACTCATAATTAAGTCCTCCTAAAAATTATTAAATTTTTTATAAGTTTCTTACTACATTTTTATTATAACATTTTCAGAATATTATGTCAAGTCTTTTTTATAAAAAAACATTTTTATGTTAATTTTTTTTTTTACACTAACTATTTTTAATTATATAAATTCAAAAAGCAAGTACAAAATATACTTGCTTTTTTGGATATTAAAAATTTAGTTTTTCTTCTTATTATCATTTTTATTGTTATATACATTTACTTGATTATTTTTTCCACTATTAGTACTATTATGCTCTTTACATTCATCTTTTGGAACCATATATTGCCAATCACTTGGTTTAATTGGTGGATCATAATCCCTTGAAATAAATGATTTTTCAGTGGTATCAGGACAATAACTATTAGCTATAAGACCTGTTTGATTACATATTTTTACTTTTTTATGAACGGTACAAGTTTGTGTAGGTATTGCATCCTTTGCAATTAAATCAGTTAAAGTTCTATCTCCCCTTGGATCAGTTTTACAAGCTTCAGTTGCAACTAATCCTGAATCTCTACAAAGTGCTGCACTAGTTACAGAACTTGGTTGTTCAAAAGAAGCTGCAGTTTTTCCTTTACTTATTGCATTCATAACTGTATTAAATAAATGCACTGCTGTATATGGATAAGAACCTATCTTTCTTGCACCAATTGTCCTATTTTGGTCATAGCCATTCCAACAAGCAATCGTATAATATGGTGAAAAACCACAAAACCATTGATCATAGTCGTCATTTGTATTACCAGTTTTACCTGCTACAGCCATATTAGGTACTTTTACATAACCAGCTCCTGTACCAGTTTTAACAACTTGTTCAAGGCAACTAGTAAGCATATATGCTGTTGATTCTTTCATTACAACTTTAGCTGTTGATTTAGTATTTAATAAAATTTCTTTTCCTTTTGAATCTTCAACTTTTGTATATAATTTAGGCTCAATATATACACCTTTATTTGCAATAGTAGCATACGCATTTGCCATTTCAAGAACTGATACACCATAAGTTAATCCACCTAAAGACATTGAAGCTACATTTTTATCTTTTTCTACTAAATTCTTAAGTCCTGTATTTTTAGCAAAATTATAAGCATATGAAATATCTACTTTTTGATTTGCACGAATTGCTGGTAAATTCATAGATTTGGCTACTGCATCTCTTGCAGTTACATATCCATTAAAATAACCATAATAGTTACCTGGATTCCATGTACCTTGTGGAAGTGGTGAGTCATCAAGACCAGAACCAACAGATAATTTACCTTGTTCTATAGCTGGACCATATGCACCTAAAGGTTTCATACAAGAACCTGGTTGTCTTTTAGTTTGAGTTGCCCTATTTAATTCTAAATCGCCTTTTTTCTCTCCAGCTCCTCCTATAAGACCAACAACATTACCACTTGATTGTTCGATTACAACCATAGAAGATTGCATAAACGAACCATCTCTATTTGCATAAAATAATTTAGGATTATTATATGCTTCGTCAATTGCTTTTTGTACATTTTGATCCAAAGTAGTATGTATTTTATATCCATTACCATAAAGCATTTGAATTGCTAAACCACGAGATACATTTTTTTCTTCTTGTAAATCTTTTATTACAGATTCCACCACTGCATCAACAAAGTAGCTTTGTACTTTTTCATTTAAACTTACTACTTCTTTTTTAAATGTAATTTCTTGAGAAACTGCTCCATCATATTGTTCTTTTGTAATATTACCAAGTTGTAACATTTTATCTAAAACTACCTTTTGTCTATCTAATAATTTTTTCTTTGCTTCTTCATTCTTATATGGATTAGTAGCTTCTGGTGATTGTATTTGTGCAGCAAGTATAGCCGCCTCGGCAAGCGTTACATCTTTTATTGGCTTACCAAAAAAGTTTTGTGATGCAACTTCTATACCATAAGCACCATCACCGTAATAAATTGTATTTACGTATAGTGCAAATATTTCTTCTTTACTTAACTTTTTCTCAAGATTGTATGCCCTATACCATTCTCTAATTTTTCTTGTCCATGATGTTTCATCATCTTTTGATAAGTTTTTCACTAACTGCTGAGTTAAAGTACTACCACCAAAGTTAGATTTACCACCATTTAATATAAAAGTAACAATAGCTCCAGCTGTTCTTTTTATGTCAACACCCTTATGTTTAAAAAATCTTTCATCCTCAATAGAGATAACAGCATTAACAACAGTTTTTGGTAAATCTTTATATTCAACACTTATTCTATTTTCAGAATCATATAAAGAACCTATTTCATTTCCATCTTTATCATATATAAAAGATGTTTGCTTTCCACCTGTTAATTCATCGTCACTTATACTTTCTGTTTTATCTATAATTCCTGTTATAACTCCAACTACTATTCCTGCACCAACAATGCAAAGTGCTATAAATATAAATAAACATACTTTAAAAATTTTCCAACCTTTTTTGCTTTTCTTTGCATTAAGATTTATTTCTTTTTCTTGTTTGCTTACATCTTTGTTCACTTTTCTTGCAGTTCTCATATCTTTTTTCTTAGTTGTTTTTCCAGTCTTTTTTCTTTTTTTTTCTTCCATTTTTTCACCTCTGAATTAAAAAAAGGTTAATTTACCAATCTATAAAAATATCGGAAAACTCAGCTCTAATATTAAAACTTATTTTCAAAGCTTCTTTTACCTTTTGCATAGTTATATCATCTAGTCTACCAACTTTATATTTTAGTCTCGATTTATCTAAAGTTCTTATTTGTTCAACTAAAATAGTTGAATTTTTAGGTAAATTACATTCACCTTTTATAATTGGAATATGTGTAGGTAAATTATTTTTATTTTGAGTTGTAATTGCAACAGCTATTACTGTTGGACTATATTTATTTCCTAAGTCATTTTGAACAATTAAAACAGGTCTTATCCCATCTTGTTCGCTTCCTTTTACCGGACTTAAATCGGCAAAAAACACATCCCCTCTTTTTATAACCAAAAAAATCTCCTACTTTCATATATTATACACTATTTAGCTTAAAATGCAAATACTTTTTTATCAAAATCCATATTTATTACAAAATTGTCATACATTATATCAATATATGTATTTCCACTATTATCATATATTATATATTCTTTTGGGATCAATTTTCCCTTTTGTATTATCAACTCAAATTTAGAAACTTTCATACCATTATTTATAAATTTACTACATATTTTACAAAAATTAGTATCAGCATTTTTATTTCCTTCACTATTTAATTTAACTACGTAACTTAAATTATCATCATGTTCTATCTCATCTATATTGCAACACTTACTATTATTTTCAATTTGCTCATTTATTTCATTATAAAGTTCTACAAAAGTAGAAATACTTAACATATTACTTTTTGCTGAATCATACGATAAGTCCATTTTGCTGATTTGGTCATTTGCTTTTATACTTATAGTATCATTTGTACCCAAATAAACAAAACTATTTTCACCATAATTTGCTTCTATTCTAAAGTTGTATTCATCACCATTTTTTAGATACCATTCTTTTATTCTATATTCATTTTTATTTTTATTACTATATACATTTACCCTATATTCTGCATAAAAAGATTTTGCATCAAACAACTGAATTTTAGTATATTTATTATCTAAATTAGAATTTGATACTTTAAAAATATAAATAAAAGAAAAAACTATAAGTACTATTGCTATAAATATAGCAAATAAAATTGCCCCCCATAACCTTTTGTTTCTGTCAATATTAATTTTAAAACCTTTTATATACATAGCACTACCTCAATAAATTTATTAAATAATTCATCTATTTTATGTATATGTACAAGATATATTTATATGCAAAAAAGCCACATATTAATGTGACTTACTTTATATAAAACTATATTCCCATTTTTTCCTTTACCATATTACATATCATATCAGCTGATTTTTCTACTCCTAACACATCACTATTTATACATATATCATAATTTGAATAATCATTCCATTCTTTATCTGTATAATATTTATAGTGGTTTGCCCTTAATTTATCAATTCTTTTTATCTCTTTTTCAGCTATTTTTTTATCAAAACCATAAATTTTAGTAGCTCTTTTTATTTTATCGTCAATATTACTATATACAAAAACCTTTATAACATTATCTTTATCTTTTAAAATAAAGTCTGCACATCTTCCAACTATAACACAAGATTTATTACTTGAAACTTCTTTTATAAGTTCAGATTCTTTTACAAACAACTCATCAGAATTACTAAGTCCAAAGTAATAACCACTATTTAAAGCAGATAATGCTTCTCTTTTTTGTTCATTATTTTCTACATATTCTTCTGATAATCCTGTTTCTTCAGCTATTTTTTTTATAAATTCTTTATCATAAAGTTTAATTCCAAGTTTTTCAGCTATTAGTCTTCCAACATATCTTCCACCAGATCCATATTCTCTAGAGATTGTTATTACGACATTTTTACTTAATTTTTCATTAATACTTACATCATTTTCTATAATTTTGCTAGCAACATTACTATTTTTTAAATTTTTAACTTGAATTATAAGTAAAATAACTGATATTACAAATGCAAGGCCATCTGCAAAAGGTCCAGCATATAATATTCCATTAATCCCAAATATTTTTCCTAGTACTACTAATGCAGGCATTAAAAATAATATTTGTCTTGAAAGTGAAAGAATAATACTTTTTGTACTTTTTCCGATTGCTTGAAAAAATATTCCTGATGGTATTTGTATACCATTACAAATACATAATAGTAAATATATTCTAAATGATAAACACGCAAATTCCATATAATTTGCATCTCCACTACCAAATATTGTAATAAGCTTATCAGGTATTGTTTGAAATAATATAAATGCTACAACACTTATTATAGTACTTAGAATTAAAACTATTTTTAAAGTACCTTTTACCCTATCATATTTTTCAGCACCATAATTATACCCTAATATTGGTTGTGCGCCTACTGCTATTCCTACAATTATACTATTTAATATTTGACTTATTTTCATAACAATACCTAATACTGTAATAGGAATTTCAGAACCAAATTTAGAACTTGCACCATATTTAGCAAGCAAATTATTTTCAACTGCTACAACAAATACAAAACTCATTTGAGTTATAAAACTACTAATACCTAGTAATGATACTTTCTTTACTACACTAAATTTTAATTTTAAATTTTCTTTATCTATAACAACATTTTTAAACTTTTTAATATATAATACATTTATAATAAATGTTAAAATTTGACTTATAACTGTTGCTATTGCTGCTCCTTGAACCCCCATTTTAAATACAAATATAAATATTGGATCAAGTATTATGTTTAAAATCGCACCAAGTACCATTGATATCATTGCATATTTTGGACTTCCATCAGCTCTAATAATTGAATTAAGAGTAGTACCTATCATTGAAAATGGTAGTCCTATACATATAATATAACCATAACCCACAGCATAATCTTTTAAATTTTCTGTACATCCAAAAAGATTTAAAAGAATTGGTAAAAATATTAATGAAATTATACATAAAAGTATTGATACTATTGTAGATACTACTATTCCATTGCCAACACCTTTGGCTGCCTCTTTTTTCTTTTTTTCACCTAACTTTAAACTTAAATAGGCTGAAGCACCATCACCAAACATTAATGAAAATGCTAAACATATCATAGTAATAGGAAAAACTACATTTGTTGCCCCATTTCCAAGATAACCTACACCCCATCCTATAAATATTTGATCTACAATATTATATAGTGAATTTACAAGTAATGAAATAATACATGGTATAGAAAATTTCCTCATTAGCTTTCCTATTTTTTCATACCCTAAAATATTTTCTTCTTTTTCCATCCTTTTTACCTCCTTATCTTAATTACACATCAAAAAACAACACTTGTTATGTGTTGTTAAAAACTAAATTATTGTTAAACAATAATTTGACAATGTTATATATTTTACCACTTTTTTTTTATTTTGTAAATAGTTATAGATAAAATTATTATTAATTTTTATAAAAAAATATGGCAAAAATGATAACCAATTATTTATTAAATTTGCCATATTATTAATATAAAATATATTTTTTCCTTATTTTATATTCTATACTATTATCTTTAATTAGCCATTGGAAACCAATTCCAATTTTAATATTTATTTTTATATTTTTCTTGAATTTCTAGTCATACATCTATTATTACATTTATATTTCATTTTTCCATCTTTTTTATTATACTCTTTTAACCACACAAAACCTAGCTAAAGGAACTCATCCCTTTTAACTAGGTTTATATCTATTTTTTTATATTCATTTACATTTTTAACAAAATTTGTATCAACATATTTTTCTATTTCACATTCATAGTACCTGTGTGTAGTATCTTCATATTTAACTCCACTTTTATTTACATATTTTATTTATAAACTTTAATTTTTTAAATCTATGTATTTTTTCAAAATATATCTATGCCAATTAAAATGTAACTTATCTACATATTCTTTTGGATTAACCCAAATTACTGAATGATCTTTTTCAATAGGAACAGCTACTTTCTTATCAAACTCGGCTAAAAATACATTTGCTATTATATCCAAATATCCACGTTTTGTTGAAAATTCATATGAACCAATTTTATCAAATTCTTCAACATTTTTTATCCTATAACCACTTTCCTCAATTAACTCTCTTTTTAATGTATCTAATGGATTTTCTTCATTTTCAATTCCACCACCTAAAAAGAAAAACTTATTTTCAGATGATACTATCGCTATTTTTTCATCCTCTTTTCTAGTTATAATGGCATATGCACCTGGCCTTTTAATATAATTAACACTATCCTTTTTTTCATTAATATAATTCATTTTGTAATTACTTTCCCTCTTTCTTTATATCATATTTATATAGCATAAAGAATAACAATAATCAAGATAATATCACAAATTAGGCTTTTACAAACTGATTAAATCTACAATTGTGAGTATGACATATAGCTATTGCAAGTGCATCAGTAGTATCATCAAGTTTTGGCATTCTTTCAAGATTTAAAAATTCTTTTACCATATTTTTTACTTGTACCTTATCAGCTCTACCATATCCTACAATTGCAAGTTTTGCTTGAAGAGGAGTATATTCAAAAATTTCAATATTACTTTTTACCAATGTATTTAATATTACACCTCTTGCCTCTGCAACTTTTATAGCTGTTTTTGAATTTGTATTAAAATATAATTCTTCAATTGAAGCTGCGTCTATATTATATCTTGATATTATTTCTTCTAAATCTTTTTCTATTTTATTTAATCTTTTTGGAAAATATGAATTTGCTTCAGTTGTAATACATCCATATTCTAAAACATGATATTTATTTTTTATATATTGTATAACACCATAGCCAATTCTTCCAAATCCAGGGTCAATTCCTAATACTATCATTTAATCCTCTTTTCAATTTATATTTAAGTTAACATATCATAAAGCCTAATGGCCTCAGCGTTTGTTAACAAATCATAAGATTCTTCCATTATATCTGCACCATTTTCATGATATATTTTCTTTACTCCACCACTAACATATTTTGATATATCTTGAATAAGTTCTTTTACAAGGTTAAATGCAATTTTTTGTGAAGCTCTAGTAATACCATTTTGTCTTAAATTTGCTTTTACAAAATGTGCCATATATTTTGGGTATATAAGTCCGTCATTAAGTAAACTGCGTTTAGAATACATTCTAAGTCCATATGGAGTATATAATTCTTTAAATATTGTATCAAGCAATTTTATTGGTATATTTCCAAAAACACAAGGGTATGATAAACTTAATGTAAATAGCATCTCTATATTTGCATTTGCGGTTTCATCACTAATATTTCTCTTTAATACTTTTTTATCTTCTAGCCAAAATTTATCAATAATCAAATTTTTTATACATATTGCAATTTCATTTAGTTTTTCATCTTCAAAGCCAAGTTTTGATATCATATTCTCATATACCTTTATAGCATTATAGCATAAAGCACATGTAAGAATATTTGATAACACAAGTTCTTGTCTTCCTTTATTTAAAACACTATCTAACATTTCTTTTATGAAATTTAAATATATATCTACAATAGCTGGTTGCTTTAAATACAATTTATTTAATATTTCAATATACCAAAGTTTTAAATTTGCAATTTTTACATAGCATTCTTCATCTTGTACATCTAATTCATCTATTTCCCTAATTGCTCTACGAATCTTTGCAAAAACTACTCCAGCCTCTTTATATCTTTCAAAAATCAAATATTGACCTTCTATTGCACACAAAATATCAGTCAAATTGTCTAAATCTTGCAAAAATTTAAATTTATTTGTTTCATAATCTATTTTTAAATCATAATCCTGTACTGTTTTATACGGTAACGTCTTAACCATGTAATCTCCAATATCAAGTTTTTCAACTCCATATGCTAAATCTTTTAACTCAACAAATTCTTCTGGTATTTTACTGTTTAATTTATCAAGAACATAATTGTTTTCACTTATTATATCATCAAAATTTACACTTGATATATCAAATTCCTTACAAGAGATATAAAAATGTATTTTTTTTGATTCAAGTGGTTCTAACGTAATTTCAAAGTCACCTGGCGAAAATAAATCTTCACTAAGCATTTCCTTTTTTAAATTACGGTTAATCATCTCATGTTTTACACTACTTATAATTGTAGGATTTTTAGTATACGTTAAAAAATCTGATTTTAAAAATACATTTTCTTCATCTGATATACTAAGATTAAGAATTATACCATCATCTATATCTCTTTGATTAAATCTTAAAGTAGTTGCGTTTCTCATAGATAGCAATTCTTTATAAGTAACCAAAGGAATAACTCTAAAAAGTACTGAACAATCATAATCATTTTGTATATCATACTCTATACAAAGAATATCATCATATTTTGAAAAAGCTAAATTTTTTTTATACTTTATTTTATCTGCACAATATGTAAATTCGTTTTTAGAAAGATCTATTCCACATATATAATCATCACAATTAAATGCCCTTATAGAAGTATTTATTTGTGACATTTTATATAATTTATCTCCTACTTCAATTTCCTCAAAAACATTTTCAACTATAACTTTACCATTTTTAATATACATCCCACTATATGGTCTTTTGGCTTCAAGCACTCCACTCATACATAAACATAAGCCTTGAGCATTTGTCAAAAAATATTCCATTCTCTTAGCTTGTGCTAAATTATTTTTTTCTCTTTTGTATATATACATTAAGACATTCTATCCTTTCTTTACAGCGTTCTTCATTTTATCAATAGTAGCTTGTGTTCTTGCTTGTATTTTTAATTCTTTTTGCCTACTAATTGGCTTTACCGCTTTACTTCTTATACTTCCTTTACTTTTAAAGCTTAATGCTTTTTTTCTATTTTTTAAAATTCTTTCTTTACGCATATGCTTTTTCTTAATTTTTACTATATTTAAATTGCCAACTTTTTTTGATTTAGTAATACTCATTATAATTTCTGCTAGTCTATCACAATCATGAATTATTGCATCTTTGGCAGTTAATACTAAATCCTCTTTTACAACACAAATAGCTCTATTACTAATATTTTCTAAATCTATTCTAACAGGTGTAGAATTTTCTTGATTAAAATCTTTTATCATTTCTGCAGTTATCTCGCCATTATTTACTATTGCATAGTCTAATACATGTTTACCTATATATCTTTCAATTTCATTAATATATCTTGCAAGTGTATAACCATCAGTTTGCCCTGGTTGATTCATAATATTTGCAACAAAAACTTTCTTTGCTCTTGACTTTACAATTGCCTTTGAAACTTCATCGATTAATAAATTAGATGCAACAGATGTATATAAAGGACCTGGCCCTAAAACAATTACATTTGCTGAACGTATTGCTTCAATAACTTCAGGATGAGGCTTAACACTTCCTTCTTTTAAAAATATTTGTTTTATTTGACATCTTAGCTCTCTAACTCTTTCAATTATATTTTGTTTTCCAACTACGACTTCACCATTTTCAAGTCCTGCACAAAGAACAAGGTTGTCCGTAGTAACAGGATAAATATTTCCTTGCATTTTAAAAACTTCAGGAAGTTTTTCTATTCCTTTTGCAAAGCTGCCTGATATTTTAACAAGTGATGATATAATTATATTTCCAACTGATTGCGAACTTTCATCACCAACAGAATTAATAGTTGGTTTATATGTTAAAAGTTTAGCAATATCTGATTCAGAAGTAGAAAGTGCTGCAATACACTTTCTAATATCACCTGTTGTTAAATAATCTGTTCTTGAAAGTGCTGAAGTTATAGTATCATCATCTTCAGATACATTTACAACAGCAGTTATATTTGATGTAAATTCTTTTAATCCTTTAAGAAGATTTGGAAGTCCTGTTCCACCACCTATAACAACTACTCTAGGTGCTCTTCTTAATCTAGGATCAGCATACAATAATTTTCTTATTCTAATACTTTTATTTTTCCTAGAAATGTTTTTAAGTGTTACAAATAAAATATTTTTTTGTGCAAGCACAAAAGAAAATATTATTCCAAAAGCTGAAAGGGTTATTAAGAAAATATATGCAATAAGCATATTTTTATTTAAATCGTAAACTCCTTTCAATGATACAAGACAAAATATAAGTATTGCAATAGATAAAATTTGCATCACCATATATCTTTTTACTCTTGCACCAGGTTTTAACCATTCTACAATTGTCTTCATTAAATTTCTCCTCCAATAAATACTACTTCTGTTTTTAAATGTACCCCATACTTTTCATATACACTTTTTTGCACGTATCTTATTAATTCTACAATATCTTTACATGTTGCATTATTTTTATTTACTATAAATCCTGTATGTTTTTCTGAGACCTGTGCTCCACCTATTGTATAACCTCTCAAACCTGAATCTGACACTAATTTTCCAACAAAATAACCTTCTGGTCTTTTAAAAACACTACCAAAGTTTGGATATTCTAATGGTTGTTTAGTTCTCCTTGCAACTGCATTTTCTTCCATTTTTTTTGCAATTTCTTCTTGACTTCCTTTTTTTAATTTAAATTTTGCAGAAAGTATAATAAGTTCTGGATTATCAGAAAAATAAGTATGTCTATATCCAAAGTTCATTTTTTCTTTAGATATATTTTTTATACTTCCATCTGTATCTAAATATGTAGCCTCTACAAATATATCTGCAATTTCACCACCATATGCACCAGCATTCATTCTAACACCACCGCCAATAGTTCCTGGTATACCACATGCAAATTCAAACCCAGTAAGTGAATTTTTTCTAGCATTAATAGATACAATTGGCATACTTGCACCAGAAGTTGCTATAATTTCTTCTCCTATTACATCTACTTTTGCAAATTTATTTGTAATTTTAATAATAAGAGCATGCACCCCTTCATCAACTACAAGTAAATTACTACCATTTCCAATAACATAGTAATCTATTTTATTTTCTTTTGCGTATGTAATTATATTTTTTATTTCTTCTATACTTTCTGGCAATACTAAGCAATCACAATTGCCACCAACTTTCATAGTAGTATGATTTTTCATAGGTTCATTATATTTAATTCTACTTTTATCTAATATATTTTCTAAACCAATATATTTTTCCAAAACATCCTCTCCTTATAAACTATATATTAATTATATATGCAAAAAATACTTTTTAAACTATCGCATCTACAAATTCTTTTGCATTAAATAACTCTATATCATCTATTTTTTCACCAATTCCAATATACTTAATTGGTATGTTAAGTTCAGATACAATACTAAATACTACTCCACCTTTTGCAGTAGAATCAAGCTTTGTAAGTATTATTCCATCAACATTAGTTCTTTCATAAAAACTTTTTACTTGTATTGCACCATTTTGACCAGTTGTACTATCAAGTACCATTAAAACTTCTTTTTTGATATCAGATATATTTTTATCAATAATTCTATTTATCTTATCTAACTCATCCATCAAATTTTTCTTATTATGCAATCTTCCAGCAGTGTCACAAATTAATATATCATAATTTTCGTCTTTAAATTTTTTAACTGCATCATATACAACTGACGCGGGATCTTGCATTTCTTTTCCAATACAAATATCAGAATCCGTTCTACTAGCCCATATATTTAATTGTTCAACTGCTCCAGCTCTAAATGTATCTGCTGCTGCAAATAATACTTTCTTCCCTTGTTTTTTATATAAATTTGCAAGTTTTCCAATAGATGTAGTTTTTCCTACACCATTTACACCAACAACAAGTATAATTCTTTTTGAACTTATATTTTCTAATTTTTCATTTTCATTATTTTCATTTTCTACATTTAAAATATTTTCCATCTCTTTTTTTAGTAAATCTTTTATAGCTTGCTCAGATTTATCAACTTGTTTTTTTAAATTTTGTCTTAAGCTTTCACAAATTTTTGTACTAGTATTTACACCAACATCTGAAAGTATTAAAGTCTCTTCTATATCATCTATTATCTCATTTATATCTTTATTACTTGCAAAAACATTACTAAGTTTTACATCAAACGCTTCTTTTGTCTTTTTTAAATTTTCCTTTATTTTTGAAAAAATCATAACTCCTCCATTTTACATATAAATATTATATCATATTTTCGTTTTTTTTCAACCAATATTGATAAATTACTTTATATATCATTTATCCAAATAATAAAAAATAAGTATTATATAATTAATCATAATACCTATTTTATATAAATTTATTTTTAATCTATTTGTACACCCTTTACTACATTTGAATCAGTAGACTTGGTTGCTATCATTTGATCTACTAAACTAGATGTTTGGGCTGTATAATTTACAGTAATCTTTGCATCAGGATTTATTGCAGCCATATAAAACATGTTACTATAATTTGATACATTACCGTTTACATTAAATATAGTTACTAAATTTTTACAAGAGCTAAACATATATTCCATATTTATTACATTAGTAGTATTGAAATTACTTAAATCTACATTTGTTAATTCAAAACATCGATAAAACATACCAGACATATTTTCAACCTTACCAGTATCAAAATTACTTAATTCTATATTTTTTAAACTTTACAATATTCAAACATTCTTTGCATATCTTTTACTTCACTTGTATTAAAACTACTTAAATCCAATTCTAATATTTCAGAGCAATAATAAAACATTCTAGCCATATTAGTTACAAAACTAGTATTAAATTTATTTAAGTTTAAAGTTGTTAAATTTTCACAAAGAGCAAACATATTCTCCATATTAATTACTTTACTTGTGTCTAATAATTCTAACTCTTCTATTTCCTTTAAATTTAAAAATTGATAAAATAAAAAACTAGAATTGGTATTTGCAAATATCTTTTCTTTTCCAGCAATTGTAAGAATATATCCTTCATTTCCATCATCTTTTACCCATGCCATTACACTTCCATCTTTTGCTTCTGATACATCCCATGATTCTATTTTGCTATTTGGTACTTTTACATTTATAACAAATTTTACTTTTGTTATTTTACCTTTATATTCATTAGCATGAAAATCTGTTTTATCAGCTACATTCCAACTCTGCAACATTGGATTATCTGATGTTACTATCTCTTCACCTTCTTCTTCAACAGGTGGATTATCTGACTTAATTCACTCACCATATAATACTCCACCTACTTCTACTGATAATAATCCTTGTTCATCTACATACCATTTTGTTTCACTACCATATAGTGGTAATTCTTTACCTGTATAATATGTTGTTCCTTCTTTGTTCCCTACTCCAAATACTATATTTCCTTGTACTACCACATTTCCGTCTGTTCCTTTTATACCATATTTTGCTATTCCTTCTACTTTTTTATCTCCACTTGTTTTTGTGTTTAATTGTCCTTTCTCTATTGCTACTACATCTTGGTTTTCTGCCATTATTTTTCCTACTGTATTTGTAAATATTGCTTATATATTTGCTACATCACTATTTATTCTTGCTTTATTTGCCTCTGTCATTGGATTATTATTTTGCAACGATATAATTACCGCTGCAGAAAGTATTATTACTACTATTATTGTTATAACTAACACAATTAACGAAATACCTCCGCTAGGGCCTAATTTATAAAAAATGTTTTGTTTACCTTTTTTATACATATTTTCTATACCTTTTTTCATATTCTTCCTCCTAATATTCCTACTTTTTTCACGCATAAAACCTAGCTAAAGGAACTGATCTCCTTTAACTAGGTTTATATATCTATTTTTATTTACATTTTTTACAAAATTTGTATAACAAACTAGTGCTATTTTATGTCCATAGCACCTGTGTGTAGTTTTATTATCATTTCATTGATTTTTGTTAACATATAATCAACCTCTTTTCTTATTATATTTTTATACAATATATTCTACTATATAAATTTTATTAAAAAATTACTTTTATCCCAAAATTATACTTTAAGACTTATTAAATATTATTCAACTTATTATATACATCTTTTAATATTTCATATCTATAATAAATTATTTTTTTATAAAATTCCTTTCTTATAATTGACATACAAGGTATTTTATCTATAAAAATATTAATTTCATCTATATTAATTTTTTTAAATACCCTGTTAACTGCATTATTACATTCTTTATTTTTAATACTTTTTATATATGCAATATAATTTATTTTTTTACCATTTTCTTTTATACAAGAATAACAATTTATTACTAGATTTTTTAATTCAACATCGCTTAATTTTTCAATTTGCTCATCTTCTAACATAGGATTTAAGCATGAACCACAATCGTATATTGGAGAAAACTTTGCGCCATTACTTCTTGCATTTACTAAAAGTCCCCAATTTCCATTATGCCTATCAGTATTTCCTATCAAACAATCAATTACAAACATATCCCAAAACTTTTCTTTTATATCATCACTAATTATAAGATTTATTTGTGTTAATTTTTTTATTTCTTCTATAACTTCCATAATATCAGATAATTCTGTTTGAATTTTTTTATCAGGATTTGCACTTAAAGCTAAATTCTCAAATTCATATAATACATGATTTCCATCAGTAAAATCTTCGCAGGCACATACTATTTTTTCTTTTCCATTATATATATATTTACCCAATACTGTATTTTGAGTTTCAAATCCGATAATCTTAAATATATTACTCCCAACATATTCTGAAAAAGCATTATTTATATATGATATATTTTTATTTTTCTCTCGTATTGGATCTGGGAATTTAACTAAATATTTTATATTATCATAAATTAATGTTTTCTTTTTTTCAGATCCTCTATAACTGTTTAATTCTTCTATTGCTTTTGAAAAATCTATCATATTTGCACCTCCTAAACATTATATATTTCTTAACCAAAAACAAGATTTGTTATTACATCCTTTATTTTTAATACTTGTTATATACTGTATTTTACTATATAACATATATTTTTGCAAGTAAAAGTTTAATTTAAGTTTTACTTTTTAATATAGTATTTTAACATAATTATAAATATTTCATAGACTATTATAGGTGGTGATTATATGAGCATAATAGTGCAAAAATATGGTGGAACTTCTGTCGAAAATAAAGAAAAGTTAGAAAAAGTATGTGAAAACATAATAAAATATAAGAATAAAAAAAATAAAATAGTCGTAATAGTATCTGCTCAAGGAAATACAACTGATGAATTAGTAAAAAAAGCAAATACATATGCAAAATCTCCAAATAAAAGAGATCTTGACTTGTTATTAGCGACAGGAGAAATTCAAACTATTTCATTACTTTCTATAATACTAAATGAAAAAGGATATGATACAATTTCTCTTACAGGAGAACAAGCAGGAATATTATCTGATAGCGAATATGGAAGGGCTACTATAAAATCTATTTATACAAATAATATTTTAAATCATTTAGAAAATGATAAAATTGTTGTAATAGCAGGCTTTCAAGCAGTTGATAAACTTGGAAATATAACTACTCTTGGACGTGGTGGTAGTGACCTTAGTGCCGTTGCAATAGCATGTGCACTAAAAGCTAAAAAATGTGAAATATATAGTGATATAGATGGAATTTATTCTGCTGACCCACGTATCATACCAAAAGCAAAATTGCTAAAAAATATATCGTATAATGAAATGTTAGAAGCAGCAACAGCTGGGGCTAAAGTTTTACATAATCGTTCTGTAAATGTTGGAAAAAAAAATAAAATGCCAATTATAGTTAAAAATTCACAAAAAAATTCAAAAGGTAGTATTGTTGATGATATTTCTGAAAATAAAATCGATTCAAAGGAATTAACAAATAATTTTGAAGATTATAGTGTAAAATTTATTACAAAAAAGGATAACATTTCAAAAATATGTATTGTTGGAGATATGGTAATGTCTAATAAAGATGCAATTATTAATATCTTTAATATAGCAAATAAAGAAAATGTTACTATTTATATGATTTCTTTTAGTGAACTGGCTATAAATATTATTGTTGATAGTGATAAATCAACTAGATTTATGCAAAAATTGCATGATGCTTTAATATAAAATTAATTCAAAAAAATCAGTTGAAACTTTTTCCAACTGATTTTTTTATCCTAACAAAAATTTAATTCAACAGCACAACATGGTGCTGCTTTTGCTGTAAAATCAAAAATAAAATTAATTTCCTTTTGATTTTTTAGTCCATTTTTCATAGTATAGTTTATATATGTTTTTTTACTAATATAATCTATAAATACAAAATTTATAATTCTTGCATGTGGATCTATATCTTCTACAAATACACTACTTTCAGTAAAACTGTCTAATGTACATACTAGTTTCTTTTTAGAATAAAGAAGTATAATACCTTCTAAAGTTACCAAACTATATGATTTTTTTCTCATCATCTGACAAATTTCTGGTAGTTCTATTTGTCTAGATCTTCCATTCGTATCAGTAAAATACACAATTTCCTCTCCTTTTCTTGGAGAAGTACTATGTAATACTATGCTATTGCTAATACTCCTGACATAATTGTTTAATGGACCATTTTCTCTATATAATTCATTTAAAATTTTTTCCTTTTTAATTAAAATGTTACTAAAATCATGTACCGTTTCTAATTTAAATTCATTACGAAAAAAATCTTCGGTTCCCCGATTTTTAGTAAAAATTACTTCGTTGTATCTTTTAATAAATATCCTCTTCCCCATTGTAAATCTCCTTTGGTTATTATTTTTAGTAAACATATTTTACCACTATATATTACAAAAATCAAGTTTTTTTGTTTTTTTATATAAAATTTCTTTATTGTACTTTACATAACCTGAATAATATGTTATACTATTATTGTTGCATTAATTTCTGAAAAATAATTTTTAAGGAGAAAAAATGAATAAAACTATTATAAACAATGAAAAAAGGTTGGAAAAAGCAAAAGAAATTTATAAGGAAAGTTTAGTTAACTATAGAAAAAGTTTACTAAAGGAAGCTTTAAAGTTTGCAAATGAAAATGTTGACAAGCTTATTGCAAGAAATCCTACTTGCAATATAGATTTTTTTAAATATTGTGATTATATGGAAGTATTCCAGAATATCTTTAATAAAATATCAAAAGAAAAAACTATTAGTGATATTATAAAAAAAGCAGAAGAAGCTTACCAAGCATACACTGATGAACTTTTTTATCTTTTTAATTACCATATTAAAGCTACTGAAAAAGAAATCACTACTTTACTTGAAAATGGTTTCTTAGAAACAGAAAGGTTATATACAGAAAACTTTTTATTAACGGAAGGTATGGAAGACTATACCCTCATTAAAGCGGAAAATTTAATTAAATATAAAAACTATTTAGAAAGTTTCAAAGAAAAAAGTGCTAACGAACTTCAAAATATGAGTATGAATGTTCCAATAGACTTTTTAACCGATAATTTTCTTTTGTTAGATAAAATATTTAACGAATTTTTCCTTATTAATATTTAATTTGACAACCTCTTTCCTGAATTTCATTTATATATTTAAAGTCTCGAAGTAATTTTACTTCGAGACTTTAAAATTCATATTTTAATTTTACCTTAATATTTTAAACATATTCATATCTTTTGTATATAATCCATTTATAGCATTTTTTAACATATTTGCCCCCATTGCACTATAAATTATACCATTTGTACCAAAACCTAAATTACAAAAACAATTAGGCATATTTGGCATTTCATCAATTATTGGCAATCCATCTTTAGTATTTACAAAAGTACTACTAAATGTATATTCTATTGGAATATTATCAGCACTATTAAAAAGTTTATTCATACTATTTGATAATCTTTTATATTTATCATTTGAAAGATTAGTAAAAAATTTTTTATCCATAAACTTTTCATTCATTTTTGTATTCTCACCAGAAAATATTATTCTACCATTATTATCAAACCTTATATAATGATATGGTTCTACACTATCTCTAGCTGTAAAATTAATATTTCTATCTTTTAAATATTCTTTTTGAATTAAAGGTTTTGTCACAATTGAAAAAGTTTTATATAATTCTGCATTTAAACTATTAAAATATTTTAAAGTTTCTATTCCTGAGGTAAATATAGCACTATTAGACATCACCTTAAAATCATTATTTGTTCTACAAACAACACTATCATACATAGGCTTAATACTTTCTATACTTGTATTTTCAAATATTCTAACATTTTTAAAAGTAGATAAATATTCAAATAATCCTTGTGTAAACATATATGGATTTATAATTGCACTTGCATTTTTAGTAAATATCGCACTTGATACATTTAAAACAGTATGTGAATCTATTAAAGTCGTGTCAAAACCTGCTTCTTTTCTTACTTGAAATTCTTTTGCCATATTTGACTTTTGCATAAACTTATTTGTAAAATAAATAGAATCTTGTCTTTTAAACCCTGTTGCCTTTTCAAATTCATCATCTATTTTTTCTATAATATCTATTGCATCCAAAGAAAGTCTGTATATTCTATTTGCTTCCTTGTTTCCCTTCATTTTTTCCAATTTATACATATCAACATCTGATTGATACTCTAATGTTGCTGGAGCTGAAAGTGTTGCTCCATATCCTACGATATTTTTTTCAATTACAACTACATTAGCACCAGACTTTGCTAAAAAATATGTTGTTAACGCACCTGAAATTCCTCCTCCTATTACTACTACATCACAAGTTATATCCTTTGTTAAATATGGATAAATTTTTTGAATTTTTGATTTCTTTTTCCAATAAATTTTTTCGTTTACTTTTTGCACAAAATTCACCTCTTTTTATTATTTTGACATTTCAAAAAAAAAATATACATAAAAAGTAATTTTTGACACAAAATATGAATAAGAGGTGAAAAAAATGCACATTTCAAGAAAAAGATTATTGATAATGTCTATTACAATTTTAATGATGATACTTATTTCAAATATTTTTGGTTTTTCAACTAGTAATTTTGCTCCAAAATATGGAAAAACAACTACACGTGTTAATTTAAGAAAAAGTACATCACTTGATAGTTCTAGCATTATTAAAACATTAGATGAAAATACAGACCTAAAAATTGTTGGTGATATAGATAATTTCTATATTATTCAATTAAAAGATGACCAATTTGGATTAGTATCTAAAGAATACATTAAAATGCAAGATAACGAAATATCAGGCTTTAATGAATACCAAAGTTTAGATAAATTTAATACAATTATAAAAAACAACAATACAAATTTACGAAGTGGCCCTGGCACAAATTTTTCTATTAATACCAAGTTAAATGCTTCATATAACGTTGAAGTTATAGGAAAGACTGGTGATTGGTATTTAATTGTCACACCTGATAATTATGTAGGTCTAGTTAGAAATGATTTAATAGAAATTCCAACAGAACAAAATAAAAATGAAAATACTGATTCTGATACTTTACCAAATACTACTCAAACTGTTTTAGAACTTATAAATACTGCAAGAAAAAACAATGGTTTACCAGAATTAAAAATAGATGAACTTCTTGAAAGTACAGCAAAATCTAAAGCAAAAGATATGGTAGATAACAATTATTTTTCTCATAACTCACCAACTTATGGTTCACCATTTAAGATGATGCAAGAAGCAGGTATTACTTATAAAACTGCTGGTGAAAACATAGCTGGTAATCAAAGTGCACAAAAAGCTGTAGAATCATGGCTTGAATCTGAAACACATAAACAAAATATTTTATCAAACGCATACAATTATATTGGCATAGGTTTAGAACCAAGTGATACCTATGGTTATGTTATAGTAGTAATGTTCATTGGTAAGTGAACTAAACAAGACAATAGTTTAAAAGTTACTATTGTCTTGTTTTTTATAAAAATTGTTTTATTTTTGAAATTTTCTTTTTAGTTTCGTAATATCCTTCATTTGCTGCAATATTTATACAATTAAAATCTAACATTCCAATTTTTGAAATATTTTTTGGTGTTATGATAAAATCTGCTTTTTTTAATTCGTCTTCATTAACATGCTTTCCTAAAATATTAACACATCTAAATCCAATATTTAAAATATTTTCTTCTTTTAATGGCAATATCTTACTTTCTAAATTAATAGCTATAACTTTATCCACACCAATATTTTTTAAAATACTCACAGGTACATTCTTTCTAAGCCCACCATCTACCAAAAGCCTATTATTATATATTTTAG
Source organism: uncultured Clostridium sp. (assembly GCA_947361355.1). Lineage (GTDB taxonomy): Bacteria > Bacillota > Clostridia > TANB77 > CAG-465 > CAG-465. The sequence goes on along the minus strand of CANAIR010000013.1, from coordinate 12,520 downwards.
GTTCAAATAAAACTGGATAGCTACAACTAGCTTTAACAATATTATGTAATTTACCACAATCTTCATATATTTCACCATAAACTTCATCTTTAACTTTTCTATTTAAGAAATATACTATTTCATCATTATTTATATCTACAGTACTTATAGCAATTCCCATTTTTATATCTTCTATATTTACAATATTTCTTGTTTTAAATACAAAATATAGTATCTGTTCTAAATTATCATATTTATTTATACATTTTACACCTTTATTAGCATTAATTATAGATTTAAACATAGCCTTTTTATCAAATTCTATAATTTTCCTAGAATAAAAATTAAATAATTTTAATATGCTACATGGACTATATCCAGCCGCAAAAAGAGCTGCTACAATACTTCCACTACTTGCACCTGATATATAATCTATATTAATATTTTCTTCATTTAATGCTTGTAACACACCAATATGAGCTGCTCCTTTTACTCCTCCACCACTAAGTGCAAGTCCTAAAGACATAATAATACACCTCCGCAAAATATATTAGTGTATTATATGTTATAAATTACTCATAGTTACAAAACTTGTTTTTTTATTTATATTTTATAATTTAAAAATTAATTTTGATGTATAAAAGCTATATTCATAAGACAAGTTGTAACTATTTATTACACTTTTACATTTAATATTATATATGCCTATATCATTTGAAAGGAGTAGTAAAAATTGATTAATCTTATAACAGCTATATTATTTAGTTTTTCTGCTAATATTGATAATATAGCTATCGGAATCTCATATGGAATTAAAAAAATACATATTCCCCTATATAAAAATATTATAATTGCATTCTTTACTTGCTTTTTTACCTTTTTATCAATGTACCTTGGCAATTATATTGCAATACTTTTAAGTGAAAATATTGCAAATATACTTGGACCAATTGTACTACTTATAATAGGCTTTTATTCAATTTTTTCAGAATTATTAAAAAATAAAAGTGACATAAATTTTGAAAACAGAACTATTAATAAACTATCCATAAAAGAGTTAACAACCCTAATAATAATGTTATCTGTAAACAATATAGCAGTTGGAATAGCTGCAAGTGTTGCTGGAATAAATATCTTAATTGCAACAATTTGCACATTTTTATTTAGTCTACTTTTACTTTATATCGGGAATATAATAGGAATAAAAGCATTAAATAATAAATTTATAGAAAAATACTCTACTTTAATTTCTTCATTCATACTTATAATTATTGCAATAATACAGATATAAAGAAAGTGGCTCAAATCGAACCACTTTCTTTATCTTTCATAATTGCTTCAACTATTTTACAAATCGAAAAAATATGATAGCTCATAATTTCTATTTGCTCCCAATACTCTGGATGTTCTTCCTGCGCTTCTGTACAAAGCTTCGTAATATATTTTTTAGTTTCTAAAATATATTCTTTCTTTTCTTCATCAGAATAAGCCGCAAGCCTTGTACAAGTGTGAGCTCTATTTGATAACTTAACCATAATTGCATATTTATTAGTCATCAAGCGCTTATAATACTCATCCTTTGACATTGATTCTGGCTTTGTAAGAATCTTTATAGTTTCCAAAATTTCTGGATCTAATTCATAATCTTCTACTAGCTCATTTCCTTTTTTTGGAAGATCACATCTTTTTAGAACTTCATGAAGCAAAGCTGCAGAACAAACAATATCATTATTTACTCTAAGTGCAATTAAATACGAACAAACCCTAAGAGGATGTACAATAAATGGATCACCTGTTCTTCTAACATCACCTTTGTGCAATTTATTTGCAACAAAGATTGCTTTTTGAGTATTTTTTAAATTTTTTCCAATAGAATAATCCCTTACAAATACAAAAGTTTTCCTATACTTTAGAGGATCAACTAATATTGGCGTAACATCGTATAAAGCTTCAATTGTTTCACAAATAGATTGTATTTGGTACTTAAATATAGTAATAGCATTAGAATACTGCGGATAATATGCTTTACCATATTTGCAAAGTTCATATGTTAAATTTGTCTCTTTGACATACTTTAACATCTTTTCTTTGTTAAATGCGTCAGCTGTCGATAAATTATGAGCTCTATCCGCAATTTTAATAATTGTTGCTTTAGGAACCTTCTTAATTTTCTCATAATAATTTTTCTCCTCAGGATCTTTCATTTTATAATCAGGATCCTTACTAAGCAAAATTACTAAATCTGCAATTTCCTTATCCAAACCATATTTTTCACACAACATCTCATATGTTTGCTCCTTACTTAATTTACAATCTTCTTTAACATCATGTAAAAGTGCAGCTGCATAAGTAACATCATCATTAATATCTAAATTAACAAGACTCTTACATACAAGTAAAGGGTGAATAATATATGGCTCACCACTCTTCCTTAATTGCCCCCTATGCAGTTGATTTGCTACACTTAATGCAATAATTGTATTTTTCATCTCCCGAGCAATTGCCGTTGCCTTAATACTAATATATATTTCATCACAGTTTTCTAATGTTTCTTTAAACTTACACATAAAATCAACCTCCTAAATTATAATTTTATAATTAAACAGCAGTTCTATATAATAATTATTATATCGTTATTTACATAAAAAGTCAATAAAATGGGTTAGTTTTATAAAATTTTATCCGTTTACTATTTCTTCTATTTAAAAATAACACTTTTCTCAAATTTAAACAGCAAAAATCAGCTTATTTTATTATGTAAAATAGGCACAACAAATTATATCCTTGAAAAAAATACTTTTTTAAGAATTTTGATATTTTAAATTTAAGATTAAATTTTTGAATTGTAAGAATAAAACATATAAAAAATTAAACCTGGGTTACTTTTGTGGCATTTTAAACTATTTCATAGCCCAATTCAAAGAAAACTAAGAAATGTCTAAATTCAGGCAAAAATACTATGTTTAGATATTATTCAACCCGCTACTTTGCTGTGTACCCCACAGTGCGACACAAAATTAGTGTAAAAATATTATATAATATTATTGTACAACTGTCAAGAAAAATCGTTCGACAAAAATTTTCAATAATAGTAGATATACTTAAACAAAAAATAGCACTAAGAAAATTTAATCTTAATACTATTTTGTTTTTTTATAAAACTAACCCAATGTGGAATACCCTAAGCATACTTTGTAAGTACTGGTATTATTTGTTTTTTTCTTGATACTACGCCTTCTAAAAATACTGTGTTATTTTCTAATTTTATATTATATGCTGGTTCTACAATTTCTGATTTTTCTCCTAAAACAATTGCTTGTGTATTACTGTTTATTATATCTGTTATTGCAAAGAAAAATAAGTCTAACCCTTTTTCTTCTATTACTTTTTTCATTTCTTCTTCTACTTTTTCTTTTCTTTGCATCATTTCTGGTATTGATGCTGTATTTACTTGAGCTATAATAGTTTTTAAATTTCCTATTGTTATTTCTTTTGCATCTAAACTTAACAATCCTTTATCTGATATATCAGATAAGTCAGTTCCAGCTTTTAACATTTCCATTCCATATTCTTCTATATTTACATTTGCTATTTTAGCTAATTCTTCTGCAGCCATTTTATCGTATTCTGTACAAGTTGGTGATTTAAAAAGTAGTGTGTCTGATATAATAGCACTAAGCATAAGCATTGCTTCATTTTTTTCTATTTGCATATTAGATTGTCTAAATTTTTTACACATTAGAGTACAAGTACATCCTACTGGTTCTGCTAAATAATATAGAGGTTCTGCTGTAACTATTCCGCTTAATTTATGGTGATCAACTACCATTTCAATTTTTGCATTTTCAATATTATTTACACTCTCAGAAAATGAATTATGATCAACTAATATTACTTGTTGCCCATTTTCTACTTTTTCTATTAATCTTGGCGCTTCTACACCTAATTTTTCTAAAACATATTTTGTTTCCTTGTTAAGTTCTCCAAGTCTTACTGCTTTAGCATCTATTCCATTATTTTTATTAAATTTCTCCATTACTAATGATGCGCAAATAGAATCTGTGTCAGGACTTTTGTGTCCAAATATTAAAAATTCACTCATATTTTTTCTCCCCTTTACTTTTAATATATACTAAACAATTTGTTTATAAATTGTTTCAAACATATTTTTAAATTCTGTTTTATTTTTTATCAAATTTCTTAAAGATTTTAAATATTCTTCGTATTTTTCATCTTCTAAATATGATTTAGCATACCCTTCTTCTCCAAACTTTTCAATACAATAATTATATACTCTTTCTAAACATTGTTCTTTTGAATAATTAGGATAATACTTAAAAGTATAAATAATAGACCTTTTAAAAAATATTTCAACTTCTGTATTTTTATCCGCATCAGATACTATCTTTCCATATATGCTTCTAGGATCATTTTTAGAAGATGCTCTATGGTCTTCTATAGCTTCTTTTATAACTGTTATTTCATCATCATTAAAAAAATTATGAATATATTCATCATGATAAAATATATCTGCTGATACTTTTTCGTGATTTTTTGCATCTATATGATGACCTATATCATGATACGCAGCTATAGTATATGCAATATCTAAATTAAGATTATACTTTTTGGCTAGTTTTAAACTTCTATTTATTACATATTCTATATGTTCTATTCCATGCGTTGTTTCATTTTTATTATATTCTGGAATTATTTGGTTATTTATATATTCTTCTAATTTACAATTAATTTCCACTTTTTTACCTCTTTTTTTGTTTACCTTATTTTATTTTCTTGTTTTGTAAGTATTCGATATATACTTTGTCTATGTTTATACATTATTATGGCTGAAGATATTAGTACTGGTATTAAATACTCATATCCCATTACAATTGATATTATTATGTATAATAATAAACTTGACAATGTTGCTTTAGATGGTGTTTTGGTAAATATTAGTACTATTAGTCCAGCTATTGCACATATTAGCGCATTTCTTGGATCAAGTATAGATATTACTGTTATTCCAACTATTACTCCTTTTCCACCTCTTAATCCATAATATATAGGAAAACATTGCCCTATAACTGCTGCAAGTATTAGTATTGATGCAAATATTTGATCGTCTGGATTATTTCCAAATAATTTTGATACAAATCCTGCTATGTAATATGCTAAAAAAACTTTAGCTATGTCTAGTAGTACTACTACTGTTCCAAGTATCCTGCCAAGTACACGCATTGCGTTTGCAGAACCTGCATTTCCACTTCCAAGCTTTCGTATGTCCTCTCCTGTTTTTCTTTTACATATTTCTATTGCAGGGTTTATACTGCATATAAAATATATTATTAAAAAGATAGTTACAGTATAAAAATTTACCATAAAATCTACTCCTTTTGACTTTTTTCACGTATTATCATGTGAATTGGTGTCCCAACAAAACCAAATTGTTTTCTTAAATGATTTTCTATATATCTTGTATAAGAAAAATGCATTAACTCTTTTGAATTTACAAATACTACGAATGTAGGTGGTCTTGTTTTTACTTGTGTCATATAGTATATTTTTAGTCTTTTTCCTTTATCCGAAGGTGGTTGTGTTATTGCTATTGCTTGTGATAGTGTGTCATTTAACAAGCCTGTTGGTATTCTTAAAGAATTTTGTTCATTAACTTCATTTATCATTTCATATATTTTATTTATTCTTTGTCCTGTTAAGGCAGATATAAATATTATTGGTGCATAAGTTAGATATGCTAATTTTTCATATACTTGTTTTTTATATGATGACATTGTATTAGTTTCTTTTTCTACTAAATCCCATTTATTTATAACTATTATAACACCTTTTCCAGCTTCATGTGCAAGTCCTGCTATTTTTTCATCTTGTTCTGTTACACCTTGTGTTGCATCTATCATAATTAAACATACATTTGCGCGGTCTATTGCTGATTTTGCTTTTAATACAGAATATTTTTCTAATGATTCATATACTTTACTTTTTCTTCTTATTCCTGCCGTATCTATAAATACATATTTTCCATAAGTATTTTTAAAATGAGAATCTATTGCATCTCTTGTAGTTCCTGCAATATCTGATACAATTACCCTTTCTTCTCCTAGTATTTTATTTATTAAAGAAGACTTACCCGCATTTGGCTTTCCTATTATTGCTACTTTTATCGTTTCCTCATCTTCTATTTCTTCTTCTATATTATCAAAATTATCATAAATTGCATCAAGAAGCTCCCCTATACCAAGTTTTCTTCCTGCAGATATTGGCATTGGCTCTCCTAAACCTAAGCTATAAAATTCATACATTTCCATTGGTGGTTCTCCCACTCTATCACATTTATTACATACTAATATTACTGGCTTTTTTGTATGTCTTAGCATAGTTGCTACTTCTTCGTCTGACTGAGTTACACCTGCATTTACATCTGTTATGAATACTATTACATCTGCTATATCCATTGCAAGCTCAGCTTGCCTTCTCATCTGCTTTACTATTATATTATCAGATTCAGGTTCTATTCCACCAGTATCTATTATTTGAAAATTCGTTCCGCGCCAATTGCAATCAGCATATATTCTATCTCTTGTAACGCCTGGTACATCCTTTATTATAGCAATTTTTTCTCCTGCCAAAACATTAAATAGTGTAGATTTACCGACGTTTGGACGTCCAACTATTGCTACTACTTTTTTTGCCATTTTTTCCTCCTTTTTATTCATTCTTATTTTACCATTTTTTTTTATAAATGTCAAAATTATCACACAATTTATGTAAATTATGTGATTATTTTAATTTTTATAAAACTAACCCTATTTAATGTAAAGTTGCACACGAGTACCTACAGCCTCATAACTGGTTGTACTATTAACATTTGTGGAATAACGTTCTGATATTGATAAATTACTTGTACTCCAACTCCCTACCTTTTCTATATTAGGATAGTTTTTCTTTATAAATCTTACTGTTTCATCCCAACATACTCCATATATCATTGTTGATACTGCATTTCCCTTATTTGCATTATTTGCACTATACATAGACCTAACTAACTGCAATAAACCATCACTTAAATTTTCTGGATTTCCATAAGGTGCCCTATATGGTGATACATTTTTTACTTTGTCCTTTAGTTGCTCCACCATAACTAAGTTCATATCTTCCTATATAAAATCCATGATATTCCTCTACACTTGCTTTCATTTTATTATATTCTTCCAATTCAACTGTGCTAGCTTTCGTGCCTTCATAATCTAAAGACTCACTACATTTTGAGAAAAATTCATCTAATTGAAGAACACCATTTTTATCATACCCATTTTCTCTTATAAAAGTTTCCATATTCTTCTTCCTAATATTCCTACTTCTTTCACGCACAAAACCTAGCTAAAAGAACTGATCTCCTTTAACTAGGTTTATATATATTTTCCTATGTGTATTTATTTTTACATTTCTTACAAAATTTGTATAACAAATTAGTGCTATTTTATGCCTATAGCACCTGTGTAGTTTTATCATTAATTTCTCTCCTTTTGTTTACATATTTTTTACATATTATATTAAGTTTTACCTAATTATATCATTAACAATTTTATAATGTAACAATTAATTTTTTCTTTGTATAGAATGACACTATCACAAATTAAATACATAAATTCTAAAAACTCTTGACATATTTATATAATTGTGATAAAATTATGTAAATTAATAGCAACTGTTAACTATAATTAGTAAGAGAGGTATAAATAGAAAATGTACTGTTCGGCAAGTAGCAAAAGCACTTGGTATCTCTAAGAGTTCGGTCCACAAAGATCTTACTATGAGATTACCTAATATAAATTATAATATTTATTCTGATGTCAGAAAAATCTTGGATAAAAATAAAGCTGAACGTCATATTAGAGGCGGAATCGCAACTAGAAAAAAATTCCAAAAATTAAAAACAAAAAATAAGTAATAAAAATAACAGATGGCTAAAAAAAATTTTGGCCATCTGCTATTTTTTTATAAATTTATATACTACTTATTTTCCCTCCACCTATTACAATATCATCTATATAAAATACTATTGATTGCCCTGGAGTTATTGCCATTTGCTTTTCATCAAATACAACCTTTAATCTATTATTCTTCTCATTATAAATAATGCAATCTGCCTCCTTTGCACTATATCTTATTTTAGCTCTACATTTGAATCCATTTTCTATTTCATTAAACAATAACAAATTTATATCTTCTACATATGCTATATTTGAATAAGTACTTTCCTTTTGACCAACTACAACTTGATTTTTTTCCTTATCTAGTTTTACAACATATAATGGTTTTGGATTTGCTATACCAAGTCCTCTTCGTTGCCCAATTGTATATTTTATAATTCCATTATGATTTGCTCTAACTTTACCAAAAGTATCTATTATTTGCCCTGGTTTTACCACATCTTGTTTTTGATTATCACTCATATTATCATTTAAAAATCTCATATAATCATTATCTGGTATAAAGCATATTTCTTGACTATCTGGTTTTGATGCAATTTCTAGACCATTATCTACTGCAATTTTTCTTATTTCATCTTTTTTTTCAAATCCTTCTAATGGAAAAATAACATGTTCTAATATTTCATTTGGAATATTATATAGCACATATGATTGGTCTTTTTTTAGAGAAGAGGATTTTTTTAACACATATCTATTGTATTTTTTACTAAACTCAACTTTAGCATAATGACCTGTTGCTATATATTCAATACCAAGTTCTTTTGCCTTTTCATACATTGCACCAAATTTTAAATATTTATTACATTCAACACATGGATTAGGTGTTTTTGCATCAACATACTTATTAATAAAATCATTTATTACATGTTCTTTAAATTCCTTTTTTAAATCAACTATATAATGTTTTATTCCAAGCTTTTCACATACTTTTTTTGCATCATTTTCGGCTGATGAAATTGTACAGCCAATATAGCATTTTTCATCTTCCCATAATTTCATTGTAATTCCTACTACCTCATAACCTTGCTTTTGCAATAGTATTGCTGATACGCTACTATCTACTCCACCACTCATTCCAAGAAGTACCTTTTTTTTATTATTCATTTTAATACCTCACATTACTATACACTTATTATACCACTCATATATTATTCTGTAAATACATTTTTTATTGACATAGTTACAGAAGAATGCTATAATCTAATAAAATATATTCAAACAATATAATAATTTATAAGGAGAAAAAAATGGTGATTAAACTGCTTAAAGTAATATTAGAAAATAATGATATAATTATAACTGAAGGAATTGAATCAAATTTAATATTACGCTTTAACAATATTTTTTTTGACTGTAAATTTTCATCTAAGAATTTAAACTATGAATTAATAACAACTGTTAAAAATTTGAACGATGAATTAATAACAACTATTAATAAAAAGTACTTTGCACAAATTTTGCGTTCAAATTGTTATGGCTTTAATACTAAATTAATCTTTATTCCAAAATTCTTTTTTTATACAAGTGGATTACTTATTACGGCTATTGCAGATACAAATTATAACGCTTTTATATTAGTTAATGATTATGACACCTTAATTTTAAAATTGCCAAATGGTGAATTCAAATATTTAATAAATTATAATAATAATACCTTAAAAGAATTTACTTTAAAAGATTAAATATTTAGTAACTAAAAATTTGATTAATTTCTAAAAAACCAAACCTATAAATACTATAAGTTTGGTTTTTTGTTGTTTATCATTTTATTTTTTTATATTATTATTTTATACCATACTTCCATATAACATATCTAATATCAAAATAACTTACTTCTTCTGGTACTTTATTTTTAATAACTTTAAAGCTTTTTATTCCATTTTGCTTAGCTACTTGTATGATGTTATCTATATACTCTTTTTTTAATTGTGTTTGAAATAAATAATCATCTATATTTTCATAGTTTTCCCATTTTTCTTCTAAAAATTTCATAAAATGTCCTTGAATTGTAGAAATGGCAAGCTCTCTTTCTTTTGCAATTTCCTCAATACTTTTACCAAGTAAATACATATCATACGTTATTTTGTATGTACTCTCCTTTGATTCTAATTTGATATTATTTTTTACATTATCTTTTTGACCATTTCTTACTTTCATGAATTTTTCTCTTGCTAAATCTACATCTATGTTTTTACTTAATAAATATTCCTTTACTAAATTTATAAAATATTTGCCATATTTTTCATATTTTTGTTCTCCAACCCCAGTTATGTTTAACATATCTTCTTTATTTATTGGATAATATATAGACATTTCTTTTAAAGAATTGTCAGCAAATATAATAAATGGTGGAATATTATTTTTTATAGATAATTCTTTTCTTATTATTTTTAATTTCTCAAAAAGTTCGTTATCTATTTCAATATATTCCTCCTTTATATTTCCTTGATAGTCTTTTTGTATATTTCTTTTTATAAACACTTTTTCATCTCCAAATAATACATTATTTGAAGTCTCACTTAATTTTAATAAGGGATATTTGGTACCATATACATCTAAATAACCTTCCGATACAAGATAAGATATCATTTCTCTTACAGTATCCTTAGAATATTCTTTCATTATGCCATAAGTAGATAAAGTATCAAATTTTAATTCTGTCATTTTTGCTCCTTTAGAGCCACGTAATACATCTGTAACAACTGAGCTTCCATATTTTTGTCCCATTCTTTTTATACAAGATAAGATCTTTTTTGCTTCAATAGTCATATCTACTAATTCTAAGTTACTATTACAATTTATACAATTATTACATTTTTCTTCATTATCTAATTGACCAAAATATTCAAGTATATACTTTCTTAAACACTTATCAGTATTACAATAGTCAACCATACTATTTAATTTATTATACTCAATAGTTCTTTCAATATACCCTGAATGCCCTTGTTCTATTAAAAATTTATTTGTAACAATATCTGCTCTACTAAATAAAATTATACATTCAGATTCACAACCATCTCTTCCTGCACGTCCTGCTTCTTGATAATAATTTTCCATAGAAGCTGGCATATTAAAATGTATTACATATCGAATATTGGATTTATCTATTCCCATTCCAAAAGCATTTGTTGCTACCATTATATTTTTATTATCAAATATAAATTCTTCTTGACTTTTAGTTCTTTGATTTTCTGAAAGTCCAGCGTGATAAGATGTAACTAAATAACCTTTTTCGTTTAAAAAATTATATACTTCATCTACTCTTTTTCTAGTTGCACAATAAATAATTCCTGACTTGTCTTTATATTTTTTTATATAATTTTCTATATATTTTATTTTATCATTTACTTTTTCTACACTAAAATATAAATTTTCCCTATCAAAACTTGTTATAAGGACAAAAGGTTCTTTTAGCTCTAGTAATTTTATAATATCAGCTTTTACTACTTCTGTTGCCGTTGCTGTAAAAGCTGATACTACTGGTCTTTTTTTTAAACCATCAATTACTTTTGCTATTTTCCTATAACTTGTCCTAAAATCATGCCCCCATTGTGATACACAATGAGCTTCATCTATTGCAATTTGTGATATATTTATATCTTTTAGTAGACTTATAAAACTATCTGTTTCCAAACGTTCTGGTGCTACATAGATAATTTTATATTTCCCTAATTTTGCATTACTATAAATTATTTCAAACATATTAGGTGACAAACTACTATTAATATATGTTGCACTTATTCCTATCTCATTTAAAGTATCAACTTGATCTTTCATAAGTGAAATAAGTGGAGAAACTACTATTGTAGTTCCCTCAAAATAAACAGCAGGTATCTGGTAACATATTGATTTACCAGCACCTGTTGGCATTATTCCTAGTGTATCTTTTCCAGATATTATATTTTTTATTATATCTTCTTGGCCACTTCTAAAATTATCATACCCATAATACTTTTTTAATATTTTTTTTATATCCTGCATTATTTACTCCATTTTATATTATTTATTTTCACTGCTTTTCATTTTTACAAAACATTTTTCTACTATCACATACATTATAAATACAATTAAATATAAAAATGCAAATATAAAAAATATAGCTGATATTGATGATAATGCTATATGTAATAAGTCAGTTTCTCCTAATAAACTTGTATTTATTAATGACACTTCTTTTTGTATATTAAAGAAGTTTAAATTTAATGCGACTGCGCTTATACAAAATATAATTATTGGCACAAAACAACAAACTGTAATAAATTTTATATGTTTTTTTATTATTTTGCTTTTATTAATTATTATTTTAAGTAAATAAATAAATAAAAATAATACAATAAGTGTAACTATTCCAAATATTATATTTAATAATACATTCTGATAGTTTTTATTAAAAATATTTGTAATTCCACTCATTACAGCATAAGAAATAGAAATACTAAATGGTATATATATTATACAAACGAACATACCCAAAAGTATTTTTAAAATATTTTCTTTTAAAGATAACATTTTTTTTTTAATTTTAT
>CANAIR010000012.1 GCA_947361355.1 uncultured Clostridium sp. | reverse complement strand
AATTTCTTTATTTGGCTTTAATGTTTCGATAGTTTTAAATTCCAACATCAAAAAAGTCCTCCTTCCTAGAAAGAGAACTTTAAGCCTTATATATATAATAAAAAGTCACAAACTTTTATTAGTCCGTAAGTTGTTTTCAATTGGAGCGGGTTGTGGGAATCGAACCCACGGCAAAAGATCGGAAGCCTTTTATTTTACCACTAAACTAAACCCGCATATAATTAATTTAATAAATATATTATAACATTAAATGTTATAAAAAACAACAAAATAGTATATTTTTAATTAATTTTACTATTTAGAAAATTATAAAATAATATTAGTGTATGGATTTGTTGATAAAGAAAATAGTTAATTTATCTTTTTTATTATAATAAAATCTTTATACTAAAAGTTTTAGTAGTATTTTATAAATTATAAAAATACTTGCAAATAAAGAAAAATAGTGTTATAATAACTACATAAAAAAGTAATAGTTAAAATTAATATTTTAATGGGAGGTATAAAAATGTTTAAAAGAAAGATACGGGATGTTGTACCAAAAGTATATATGTCTAAAGAAGAGTATGGCTTTATAGTTGCAAACTATGGTGAACTTGATTGTAAGAATAAAGCAATTGGAAAAAATCTTAATTATTATGATTTATATAAGCTTAAAGAAAATCCAAATAATTTTATTTTTGTAATTCAGGATTCAAAAGAAAAAAATATATATAATATGGATCCTTTTAAAGAAGCATTTGTTATTTTTAGAGATTTTAGTAATAAATGTAGAATATATAAATTTATTCCAACTGCTTTTAGTTGTGTTATATTACTAAAAAATATTGAGGAAATAAAAGAAAATTTTGAATTATATAATGTATTTTTCCCTGATGGAAAAAAAGTAAATTTGTATGAGGAACTTGAATATAGAAAAGAATTTTTTGCCATATCAAAGAAAACTTTTTCTGGAAATAGAAAAAGTGCAACTCAATCAATTCATATGATTTTACGTTATTGCCCATTTTATATTGATTTTAGTACATGGGGTTAAATTTTAATATGTATTTTTAATATTAGAAATACTTTATTATATTAATAAATAAAATCAAAAAGGAGAAAAAAGTATATGTTTGGAAAAATATTAAGTAAGCTAATTTTAAAAGCATATCAAAATCGGGATATGCAAATTGAAAAAATAAAAAATCGTACGTTTATTAGAGCAAATGATACAACTGGTTGTAACACTTATTTGTTAGCTGGAACATATTCATATAATGAAGTAATATTTCTAAATGAACTTACAACATATTCTTGTGGATTTGGTTATTGTAAAGAACTTGGACCAATAGCTTTTATTGGAATTCCAAATCCAATAAAAGCTAAAAGAAGTGGATATTTTGAATATAATGTATCTGATTATGGTAGACCTTCTTGTAGAGATGAATATTATTTTAATTCTTATACAGATGAAGAAGCAAAAAATATAAGAAATTATACTGTTTATGGGTTGGATGGCATAGAAGAAGTAGCAAAAGAAGCCCCTATAAAAGATTTAAACTATATTTATGATACTAGGTACAAGGCTAAAGAAATTAAAGAACCTAGAATTTTAGATATGGATTGTAAATTGCAAGGTGAGTATACCTATAACGAGGCAAAGATACTTGCAACAGGAAGTCTTAAGCAAAAAGAAGGTTACTGTGGTGAAGAACATCCAATAGTTTTTGCAACAGTAGATGGTAACTATAATGTAGGTATTATTAATATGTGGGAAGATGACATTGGATTTGTACGTGGCTTTAGGGATGTATTTGAATATGGAATGGAAGAACCTAAAACACAAAAAATTGAGTTTCTTTCTGAAAAAGAAGCAAAAGATATTGATAAATTTATTTTATATGTTTATAATTATGCTTGCTCTGGAATTGGAAAAAATAAATATGAAGTTGAAAAGCATGATAGGACGCTTGATGGAAGATTTAATTTTTTACAACCTGATGGAAGTGATTATAGATTAATTGAGCATAGGGAAATGTTTATAAATTAAAATTATATAAAAAAATAACTAAAGTTTAATTATTACTTTAGTTATTTTTTTGCTGTTTAATATATTATATTTTTAATCATAAAAGTTAATTAATATTTAAATTATTGTTGAAAAAAAACAATAAAATGATATAATAAAGTATAAATAAATGTATTAGAATGCAAAAATGCTATTGGTGGTGTAAAATGAAAAAATCTGAAAAAATAGATATGGAAATAAAAGAAAAAACTAAAAAAGCAAAAAAGAATATGAAAAAAACAATGGATGAGTATAAAAGCTTTGCTGTAAAAGGAAATATAGTAGATTTAGCAATTGGTATGGTAATAGGCAGTGCTTTTACAAGTATAATAACTGCTCTTGTTAATACAACAATAACCCCACTACTTAGCTTTTTTACAAATAAAGTTGACTTATCAAAGTTATTTATTTCACTTTCAGGGATACATTATGATTCATTGGCAAAAGCAGAAGAAGCTGGAGCTTTAGTTTGGAATTATGGGGCTTTGCTAAATGCACTTCTTAATTTTTTTATTGTATCATTTTTATTATTTTTAGTTGTAAAATATATAGGAAAAATAAAAAAGAAAAATGTGGTAGATGAAATAGTTCAAAAAGAAGAGGAGACAAAAGTATGTAAATTTTGTCTTAGTAAAATACCTAAAAAAGCAATAAAGTGTGCATATTGTACTAGTGATTTAAAAGAGGAGAATTAATTTAATGAAAGAATTAGAAATAAAAGTAGAATGTTTTAATTTGAAATACACATTAGAATGCGGACAATGTTTTAGATGGAAAAAGGACTTATATGAAAAAGATACTTATATTGGAGTGATATCAGATAGAGTATTAAAAGTAAGACAAGTTTGTGATACATTATATGTAAAAAGTAGTAGTTATGATAATTTAGAGCAAGTAGTAAAGAAATATTTCGATTTAGAAAAAGACTATTATAGTATAGAAAAAAGAATATTAAATATTGATAAAAATGTAAATAAAGCTGTTAAAAATACTTCTGGCATTAGACATTTAAATCAAGACTTTTTTGAAACATTAATTTCATATATAATTTCTGCTAATAATAATATACCAAGAATTTCAAAATCAGTTAATGAAATATCAAAGAGGTATGGTAAAAAAGTAATATTTGAAGGAAATGAGTATTATTTATTTCCAACACCACAAGAGTTAAAAGAAGTTACAAAAGATGAATATAGGGCGTGTGGAGTTGGATTTAGAGATAGTTATATATTTAGTACTGTAAAAGAAGTGTTAGATGGTAAAATTGAATTTAGCAAAATTAACGATATGTCAACCGAGCAGTTAAGAAAACTTCTTTTAACATTTAAAGGAGTTGGCCCAAAAGTAGCTGATTGTATATTGTTATTTGCTTGTAATAGACAAGAAGTTTTTCCAATAGATGTATGGGTAGAGCGTGTTATGTCTGTATTATATTTTAAAGAAGCAAAAGGTGCAATGAGTAAAAAAGAAATACTAAAATATGCTGATGAAAAATTTGGACAAGATGCTGGAATAATTCAACAACATTTATTTTATAATATGCGTGAAGGAATGATGTAAAATAATTAGAAATTTTCATAAAGAAAGTTTATTTTGAAAATTATGTAATAAAAGAGTGGATATACCTTGACTTTTTTTTATGTATATGGTAAAATTAGTTAGCATACATGATTGGAAATAGCGTGGAGGTGTTTTTAAATGAGAGAAAATATAACATTAGCATGTACAGAATGTAAACAAAGAAATTATGAAACAGCAAAAAATAAAAGAAACAATCCAGATAGAATCGAGATGAAAAAACTTTGTAAATTCTGTGGTAAACATACAATTCACAAAGAAACAAAATAGTTAGGAGTTGACTAAAATGGCAAAGGGATTTTTTAAAGGAGTAAAAGCAGAACTAAAAAAAGTAGTTTGGCCTACTAAAAATCAACTTATTAATAATACAGTTTTAGTAATTGGATTAGTAATCGCTTTTTCTGTTATAGTTCTTGGATTTGATATGATCCTGGAATTTTGTGATGGAAAATTATGGGACTTTATTAGAACAAAAATTGGTTAAAATTTAAGTAAGGAGCTGATAGTTGTGGGTGAAGAAAAAAACAATACAGACTTGTCACATTGGTATGTTGTTTATACTTATTCTGGCTATGAGAATAAAGTTAAAGCAACACTTGAAAAAATAGTTGAAAATAGGGGATTAAAAGATAAAATTTCAGAAATTATAATTCCTATGGAAGAAGAAATTGAAATAAAGGATGGTAAGCAAAAAACATCTATAAAAAAAGTTTTTCCAGGCTATGTTTTAGTTAAAATGATAATGACTGATGAAACATGGTATGTAGTAAAGAATATAAAAGGTGTTTTTAATTTCGTAGGAGTGGGCGATAAGCCATTACCTCTTACTGAAAAAGAAATGCAAAGTCTTGGTATTGATGAAATTGTAAATGTTGATTTTGAAGTTGGCGACAGTGTTAGGATAACAACTGAACCATTCTATAATTACCCAGCAACTATTGAAGAAATTTTTAAAGATAAAAGAAGAGTAAAAGTTAAAGTATCTATGTTTGGTAGAGAAACAACAGTCGATTTAGAATTTGATCAAGTTCAAAAAATTTAGTATGCAATAAAAAAAAATATATAATCCTATTTTAAGGAGGTGAAAATGATGGCAGAGAAAAAGGTAACTCATGTAGTAAAACTACAAATTCAAGCTGGTAAAGCTAATCCAGCACCACCAGTAGGACCTGCACTTGGACCAACTGGTATAAATATAATGCAATTTTGTAAAGACTTTAATGAAAAAACAGCTAAAGATGCTGGAATGGTATTTCCGGTCGTTCTTACTGTATATGCTGACAAAACATTTGAATATGTGTTAAAAACACCACCTGCTGCAGTTTTATTAAAACAAGCTGCAAAAATTGAAAAAGCATCTGGCAAACCACATAAAGAAAAAGTTGGAAAAGTTACAATAGCTCAAGTAGAAGAAATTGCAAAAATAAAAATGAAAGATCTAAACGCATCATCACTAGAATCTGCAGTATCTATTATAAAAGGTACAGCTAGATCAATGGGGATTGAAGTTATAGATAATTAGTGGGAGAATACTAAAATATTCGTTAAAACCAAAGGAGGGAAAAAAGAAAATGAGCAAAAGAATGGAAGAAGCAACTAAATTATTACAAAAAGGTAAACTTTATGATTCTAAAGAGGCTATTGAGCTTGCTATAAGTGCTTCAAAGGTTAAATTCGATGAAACTTTAGAAATGCACATTAAACTTGGTGTTGATTCTAAACAAGCAGACCAACAAGTTAGAGGTGTAATGGTACTTCCTAACGGAACTGGTAAATCAAAAAAAGTTTTAGTTTTAGCAAAAGGTGAAAAAGCAAACCAAGCTAAAGAAGCAGGTGCTGATTTTGTTGGTGATGATGACATGATTGAAAAGATCCAAAAAGAAAATTGGTTTGAATATGATGTTATTGTTGCTACACCAGATATGATGGCAAGTTTAGGTAAAATTGCTAGAGTTTTAGGACCAAAAGGTCTTATGCCTAATCCAAAATCTGGAACTGTAACAATGGATGTTGTTAAAGCAGTTAATGAAATTAAAGCTGGTAAAATAGAATATAGATTAGATAAAACTAATATTATTCACTGTCCAATAGGAAAAGTATCTTTTGGATATGAAAAATTAAAAGAAAACTATGATGCTTTACTTGAAACAATAGTAAAGGCAAAACCAGCAGCAGCTAAAGGAACTTACCTAAAATCTATTGCTGTATCTACAACAATGGGACCAGGTATAAAAATAAACCCAAGACAGTAGGTGGAGTTTTACTCCATAATTCCTACCGAGGTATTTAAATATTGAACGGAAATAAAGTTTTTGTTTGACACTTAAATTCTTCGGTAGTGTCTGGCAAAAACTTTTTTGTATAAGGAGGTGTCTAAAAAGTGCCAAGCCAAAAAATATTAGATAAGAAAAAAGAGCAAGTACAAATCCTTGCTGATAAATTTAAAAAAGCAAAAATGATTGTTTTAACTGAATATAGAGGAATTACAGTTGAAGATGATACAAAATTACGTAGTACAATAAGAGAAAATGGAGATGAATATTCAGTAGTAAAAAATTCTATAATTTCACATGCAGCTAAAGAAGCTGGTATTGATGGATTAGAAACTTTAGAAGGACCAACAGCAGTTGTAATAGGATATGAAGATTATGTAACACCTGCAAAGGCAGTTAATGACTATGCAAAAGATCATGATTTTTATAAAATAAAAAGTGGTGTAATGGATGGGAAAGTTATTGATGTTAAAGAAGTTAAAAAACTTGCAAATTTACCATCAAAGGATACATTATATGCTATGCTTGCATCTGCATTACTTGGAAATATACGTAATCTTGCAGTAGTTCTTGATCAAGCTAAGCAAAAACAAGAAGAAAATGCTTAAGTTAAATTATTTAATTTTCAAATTAAATGAATATATATTAAATTAAAAAAAGTTATAAGATTTTTAAGGAGGAATTTAAAATGGAAAAAATCGAAAAATTAATAGAAGAAATTGAAAAATTAACAGTAATCGAACTTGCTGATTTAGTAAAAGCAATTGAAGAAAAATTTGGAGTAAGCGCAGCAGCAGCAGTTGTAGCAGCTGGACCTGCAGCAGGTGGTGCAGCAGCAGCTGACGAAAAAACTGAATTTAATGTTGTATTAAAAGATGCTGGTGCTACTAAAATAGCTGTTATAAAAGCAGTTAGAGAAGCAACTGGTTTAGGATTAAAAGAAGCTAAAGAAGTTGTTGATTCAGCTCCAAAGACTGTAAAAGAAAATATGCCAAAAGAAGAAGCAGAAAAATTAGTAGAAGCTTTAAAAGCTGCTGGTGCAACTGCTGAAATGGCTTAATTTAAACTTTTTAAATATAATAAATGAAAAACTTAGGTGCTAATTAAAACACCTAAGTTTTTTTAGATATGAAAAAGATAAATTAATTATAGTAGAAATTCCAATTAAGGATTTCATCTACAAAACTGTTTAATAAAGACAGATAGGTAACTTTTAAGCTTAAATTTTTCTTTTTTATAGTATTAATTGTAGAAAAAATTATGCCAAAATAACTATTAAGTACCCATCTATACCCTACTAATTGTAGAGAAAGATTAACGCCGTCAGGACTCATGCAAAGCCTTGACGTATTTTTTAAAGCCCAGTAAACAAAATTTATGTGGGGACTGTTTGATATTTTTCTGGACTTCATGTGCATGATGTACAGTTTATCATCAAGCTTATTTTCAAAGTCTTTTCTGTACTCATAGTTGTTATTAAGCTTTTCAAGTTCAGAAGAGATAATGCTTAAAAATTTCTTTCTAATTTCTTCTTCGTTCCTTGATTTTATTTTTCTTTCATTTTTTAGTAGCTCTTCTAGAGCATTTGCAAAGATGAAAGAAAAAGCTTTTAATTTGAAGTAGTCATCCCTCCAGTTTTGTGAATTTAAAAAATTTTCAGTTGCTTCGAAAAGAGCCTCTTCAACTCCTTTTACAATTATTGTGTTACTTAACAAAGCATGCCTCCTGTTACTATAATTATAGTTTTATAAAAAGTATATACATATATATTATATAACAAAAATATAAAAAAGTCAAGAATTATGTAAAATGCAGTTTTTTAAAACACTATATAATTTTAGTTTTTTATAAAAATAAATATATTTAATAAAACAAGTAGATCATATTATATTAGTTTGTATTTGAATAATATAATCTTTAAATTTTGTAAAATCTCTTTAAAATAAGCATTATATGTGGTATAATTATATTATATTATGGGGATGTAAGGTTTCGACGGATATTTGAAAGTACAAATAGCGAGTAGTGGATTCTCGTTGGCCACTATAAAAACGAGAAATAAAAATTAAACGCAGATAATAATGAATTTGCACTTGCTGCCTAAGTTTGCAGCTTGTCTTTAACCTTTTTGCTAGAGGAAGATTAAAGGCATCGATTTATCTAGCTAACAAAATTAGCCTATGACTTTAAGCTAATGGGTATTATTAAGTCATACTATGTTATATTTTTGTAAATGTTAGAGTAATATAGTATTAAGATAAACATTTACTACACTCGTAGAAGTTTGTATAATAGAATTTTCGGACGCGAGTTCAATTCTCGCCATCTCCACCATTTTTTTGTTTTATTTGTTAAATTAAAGAGGTAGATATGGCATCAAATACAGTATTTTTTTGTAAAGAATGTGGTTATGAATCAGCAAAGTGGTTAGGAAAATGTCCTGGATGTAATAGTTGGAATAGTTTTGTAGAAGAAAAAATAAACAAAAAAACAACTAGTAAAATTCAAAATAGGGGGATTTCTTCTACTTTTGACAATAAGTCACAAGTTAAAAAGTTAAATGATATTAAAGTTGAAAAGACAACACGAATAGATACAGGTTTTGTAGAACTTAATAGAGTACTAGGATTAGGTTTAGTAGCTGGGTCACTTACTCTTATTGGTGGAGAGCCTGGAATTGGAAAATCAACTCTTATAATGCAAGTTTGTGGTAATTTAGCAAAGCATGGAAAGGTTTTGTATGTTTCAGGTGAAGAATCAGAAGTACAAGTTAAAATGCGTTCTGATAGATTAAAAATATCATCTGATGAAATTTTCTTTTTAAGTGAAACAAATATAACTGAAATAGAAAACAAAATTGAGGAGATAGTGCCAAAATTTTGTATTATAGATTCAATTCAAACAATGTATGATGATGAAATTTCATCTGTTCCAGGTAGCGTTTCGCAAGTAAAAGAAGTAACAGCTAGACTTATGTATCTTGCAAAAAGACAAGGAATAACAGTTATTGTAATTGGTCATGTAACAAAAGATGGAGTAATAGCAGGGCCTAGAATACTAGAGCATATGGTAGATACAGTTTTATATATAGAAGGAGAAAGATTTTTTTCTCATAGGATTGTTCGTGGTGTTAAAAATAGATTTGGTTCAACAAATGAAATCGGTATTTTTGATATGCAAGATATTGGTATGGTAGAAGTTACAAATATGTCAGAAATATTTCTTTCAGATACTAATACAAATCTACCAGGTACATCGATTGTTGCAACTGTTGAAGGAACTTCCACAATTTTGCTTGAAATTCAAGCTTTAACCTCACATTCGTATTACAACATGCCAAGGCGTGTAGCAAATGGTATTGATTTAAATAGACTTAATATGATACTTGCAGTTTTAGAAAAAAGGTGTAAAATAAATCTGGGGGCACAGGACATATATGTAAATGTTATTGGCGGTATAAAAGTTGATGAACCAGCAGTAGATTTAGCTGTAGCTATGTCTATTGTATCTAGTTATAAAAATGCAAATATTGATTCCAAAACTGTTTTTATTGGTGAAGTAGGATTAACAGGAGATATAAGAAGCGTAAATAATTTTGAAAAGCGTGTAAAAGAAATAGAAAAAATGGGTTATACACAAATATTTGGTAGTAAAAGGCAAGTAGAACAAGTAAAAAAGGATAATCCAAATTTAAAAATAAAGCTTGTTGGAATTAGTAGAATAGAACAAGCAATATCATGTATATTAGAATAAAGGTGGTGAAAATACTTGAAACAAGAAGATATATTAGATTTATTAAAAATGGTAGCTCCAGGAACAGTTTTAAGGGAAGGTTTAGATAATATATTAAAGGCTAAGACAGGTGCTTTAATAGTAATTTCTGAAAATGAAAATGTAATGAATATAGTTGATGGTGGTTTTAAGCTTGATCAAGATTTTACGCCTGCTACTATTTATGAACTTTCTAAAATGGATGGAGCAATAATTGTTAGTAAAGATTTAAAGAAAATATTGATGGCAAATGTACAATTGGTACCTGATTATACAATAAAGACATTAGAAACAGGAACAAGGCATAGAACAGCAGAACGTGTTGCAAAGCAAACAAATGAACTTGTTGTATGTATTTCACAAAGAAGAGGGATTATTACAATATTTAAGGGAGATTTTAGATATGTTATAAATGAAACATCTTCAGTTATTATGAGAGCAAATCAAACACTTGAAGCTTTAGAAAAATATAAGGTAGTTTTTGATCATATGTTAAA
Source organism: uncultured Clostridium sp. (assembly GCA_947361355.1). GTDB lineage: Bacteria > Bacillota > Clostridia > TANB77 > CAG-465 > CAG-465. Next base: position 39,083 of record CANAIR010000012.1, on the reverse strand, counting down.
TATATTAAGTGAACATGAATTTGACGATATTGTATCTTTAGAAACTGTTGCAAATTGCATTTATAGAAGTGAAATTATAATGCGTATGGAAGCAGAAGTAAAAAGAAATATTATAGAACTTGGAAATGAAGGAAGACTTGTTAATATGCAGCTTGAAGAATTAATGGCAAATGTTGAGTCTGAAGAAAAAAAGATTATACAAGATTATATGCAAATAAAGAAAAAATCAAAGGTAACGCCAGATACTATTTTACAAGATATACGTAAATTAGATAAAAAGGATTTATTAATTTCTGAAAAAATTATAAAAATACTTGGATATGAAATTACAAACAATATTTTAGATGAAAATGTTTCTCCAAGGGGGTATAGAATTCTTAGTAAAGTACCTAAGATGCCTTCGTTTGTTATAGATAAAACAATAGAAGCATTTGGTTCTTTACAAGGTGTATGTTCAGCAAATATTGATGAGCTTGATGATGTAGAAGGTATAGGAGAGATAAGAGCCAAAATCATAAATCAATCTCTTAGAAGATTACAAGAGCAATATTTACTAAAAGGATATAATATTTAAAAGATAATAAATATAAAAAAACAATGTGAAATTTTTCCACATTGTTTTTTTATAATTTGTTGCAAATTATAGTTCCATTATTTTATAATTTTTCAAATCAACTAGAAGATATTTTGAAATATAAAAAGAATTTGTTTTATTTTTATCTATGACAGCATATAATTCATAAACGTTATTATTATTAAGTAGATATCCTGATTTCATAGGATTTAATGGATAGTAAAAGTTATTTTTATAATCTTTAAATAAATATTCCTTTTTTTTCTTATCACTATTTAGTGTGATTTCAAAAGAATTATCAATTTGCTTTTTATCATATAAAATATAATTAGAAGTATTAGAATCATCTATTATACTAAGAAAATATAAGTCGTTGTTAATAATTGTAATCAAGCTATTATTATTAATTTTATCAGAAGAATTTAGGTATATTAAATTATTTTCATATGCAAAGTTTTTAATAGTATCATTTATTTCAATATTAAATTTAGATAATTTAGATATATCAGTAATTAAAAATATAGTAATACCAATAGATATAGTGCATAAAAATGTTACAAAACTTGTATTGTATTTTTTTAAATTATTAGAATTTTTTAAATTTACTTTTAAAATACTTTGATATAATAGATGAAAAACAAAAATAAATATTAAGCACATAATTACAGTTAATATAGATAATCCAAATAATTTATAAAATAAAACAATAAAACCAAAAAATAATATGGTTATAAAACTTGAAGTTGTTATAAAAATGTTTAGCTCTTCTTTTTTATGTTCATCTAAAGTCCTATTTTTTTTATTATAAAAATATATAAGCGTAAAAAAAATACTTCTTGGTTCAAAAAAGGGTGAGCATAAAATAGTAAAGCATAAAATGGTAAATATTGTTTTCATTTTTTTTCTTCTCCTTCTTTAAATAGTTTTTAAAGATATATTTAAATTTGTATAATTATATCATATATTGTAATGTATGTCAATAACATATTTTACATAATTTTCATGCTTTGATTAATCAAAATTATGTAAATAAATCACTCTATATAGTATTAAAAAAGTGAATGAATTTATGTTTTTAACTTTACTTTTTTAAGCAAATGTGATATAATATTAGTGTATTAGATGAAGCAAGAAGGAGGAGTGGCCATGTTTAATATAGGAGATAAAGTAGTATACCCAATGCACGGCGCTGGTACTATTGAGTCTATTGAAGAAAGAGAGATGCTTGGCAATACTGAAGATTATTACATTATAAAAATGCCAGTTGGTGGTATGAAACTAATGGTTCCAACTAGTAAAGTTGAAAACATAGGGATAAGAGAAGTTTCTCAAAAAGATGAAGCTGAAAAAGTATTTAGTATTTTAGAAAAGCCTAAAGACCCTTATGTTCACGATGCTAATTGGAGTAAAAGATATAATCTGAACGTAGACAAAATTAAATCTGGTAACATCCTTGAAGTTGCTGAAGTAGTTAGAGAGCTATCACATAGACATATGGAAAGAGGTCTATCAATAGGTGAGAAAAAAATGCTTTCAACAGCAAAAAATATATTACTTAGTGAAATGGTATTATCTGAAGATATGAGTCATGAACTTTTAGATACAAAAATTGAAGATGCTATAAAAGAGTCATATAATGCTGGCAATGTCTCTGATGAAGCAGTAAATTCTAATAATGATATGATACTAGGAAAAGTAAGTTTAGATTAAGAAAAAATAGTTGAAATTTTCAGCTATTTTTTTTGTACTCTAAATAATTTTTATTTTCGACTTTATTCATCTTGATTTTGAAAAATTTATACTATATAATTAAATAGTAAAATTATAAGGAGTAGATATGCAAAAATATATAGTAAAAGAATATATAAGAAATTTAGAAAAGAATAATCAATTAGTTGATAAAATAAATTGCAATAATATTTTAGAAAAAATAGTAAGTAACGTGTCATATAGTTCAAATAATATTACTTCTGAAACGTTATTTGTATGTAAAGGATTTGGAAATAACTTTAAGGAGGAATATTTAAAAGAAGCTATAAAAAAAGGTGCCTTTGCATATATTAGTGAAAAAAAGTATGATGTAGATATACCATGTATATTAGTAAAAAATTGTTTTGTATCACTTAGTATAGTAAGCAATTTATATTTTAATAAAGTATCAGAAAAATTAAATATTATTGGAGTTACAGGAACTAAAGGAAAATCTACAACTTCTTACTTTCTAAAGTATATACTTGATGAATTTGCTATAGCAAATGAAAAAAAAGATACTGCAATAATATCATCTATATATACATATGATGGGAAAAATACATATAAATCTAAACTTACAACTCCAGAATCATTTGATTTAAACCAAAATTTATATAATGCTTATGAAAGTGGAATAAAAAATGTGATTATGGAAGTTTCATCACAAGCTTTAAAACTTGGAAGAGTACACAGTTTAAATTATTGTGTTTCAGCATTTTTAAATATTTCAGAGGATCATATTGGACCAATTGAACATCCAGATTTTGATGACTATTTAGACTCAAAATTAAAAATATTTGAAAAATCTAAAGTTTCATGTATAAATCTAGAATCTGATTGTATAGATAAAATATTAAGTACAGCTAAAGAAAGTAAAACTAAAATAGTTACTTTTTCAACTAAAGATGAAAATGCAGATGTTTATGGATATAATATTTGCAAAAATGGTCTTAATACAGTATTTAATGTAAAAGGAAAAGATTTTGATTTTGGGGTAGAACTTACTATCCCAGGATTGTTTAATGTAGAAAATGCACTAGCAGCAATAGCTATTGCAACTAGTTTAAACATTGAACAAAAATATATTTATTTAGGATTAAAAAAGGCAAAATCAGCAGGTAGAATGGAGATGTATTATAGCAAGGACAAAAAAATACTATCTATTGTTGATTATGCGCATAATAAAATAAGTTTTGAAAAAATATTTGAGACAACTAAAAAAGAATATCCAGATAGAAAAATAATAGCATTATTTGGATGTACTGGTAATAAGGCTCAAATAAGAAGAAAAGATCTGGGAGAAGAGTCAGGTAAAAATGCAGATTACATATATATAACCGCTGATGACCCAGCTTTTGAAAGTGTAATTCAAATATCTAAAGAAGTAGCAAAGTATGTTGAAAAATATACAAAAAATTATGAGATAGTAGAAGATAGGGCAGAAGCTATAAAAAAAGCAGTTAATCGTGTACTTTCATCTAACGAAAAATATATTATTTTATTACTTGGAAAAGGTAATGAAATAAAACAAAAAGTGGGTAGAGATTATGTCCCATATTTTGGGGATAGTCAGGTTATAAAAAAATATATAGACGAGTATGAAAAAAGTAGGTTATATAAAAAATTATAAAATAAAAATGTGAAATTAAGTAAAGTAGTTATAAATATTTGTAATTACTTTACTTTTTAATTTATGTTGACTTTTATACGAAATTATGCTACAATTTAAGAGATTTGATATAAATAAAATAATTAATATTATTTGGGAGGGTAAAAATGCAGAAAAAAACTGTAGTATTTGATTTGGATGATGTTATCGTTAATGAGACTTTTGTACGGATAGTAGAAGAATTTATAGAGGAAAAAATAGATATTGGTTCTATAGGAGAAGAATATTATATTGAAAAAGCTGTTATAAAAGATGAAAAAAAATTAAAAAAATTCTATGATTATATTTCTACAATCGATTTATATGATTATGGAGTAGTGGATGTGCAAGCAATTCATCTATTAAGAAGGCTTGCAGTAAATTATGAAGTTTTTATTTTCACATCCTTTTTTGTTGGACAAATAAATGAAAAATCAGGAATATTTGCTAAAAATAAATTTGATTTTTTATATAAAACATTTCCGTTTTTAAAACCAAGTAATTTTATACTTGGCGGTAACAAAAGCATTGTGTCAGCAGATTATTTTATTGATGATAGAATAGATAATTTAACTGGAAATTCTGAAGTAAAAATACTTTATAGTACATATCATAATAAAGATATAAGTAGTGAAACATTATTAAAGAAAAATATTATTAGAATTTCTAGTATGGAGGAATTAGAAAAATGTATTTTTTGTGAATATAATCTTAAAGAAATGATACAAATTGTAAACGATTTTTTTTATAAAATTTTTAAAATTCGTAATGCTTGTTGTAGTGTAGAGGCATACTTATCAGAAAAAGGTAAGAAAAAGGTTAGTATTAATCTTAAAGAATGTCATTATAAAAATGTTGATGGTTTAATTAGTTATTTAAGCAAAAGACTAGGTTTTGATGAAGGAACTTTTACGTATTATAATTAAATGATTAGTATTATGTAAAAATAGATAAAAAATGAAAATAACCTAAAAATATTAATATTTTGGGTTATTTTCGTATTCTATATTTTTATTTATTCAAATATACTTTTTACTAATTGTATCCTTTGCTTTTTTGTGCATAATCTTTTAATTTTTCTGATACAAGGTAATTAATGCTTCCTTCTTCATAATTTCCGTTTTCATCTTTTTTACCAGCTTTAACTCCTGTTAAAATTTCTATTCCTTCATCAATAGTAGAAATAGGGTAGATATGGAAATTTCCTTCTTTTACAGCTTGTATAACTTCTTCATTAAGAGTCAAGTTTTTAACATTTTGATATGGTATTAAAACACCATTTTCTTTATTTAACCCCTTATTTTTACAAACTCTAAAAAATCCTTCAATTTTATCTGTAACTCCACCAATTGTTTGGATTTCACCTTTTTGATTTACAGAACCAGTAACAGCTAAACTTTGTTTGATAGGTACTCCTGCAAGGGAAGAAAGTATAGCGTAAAGTTCAGTTGAAGAAGCACTATCACCATCAACACCATTATATAATTGTTCAAAACAAATACTTGCTGTAAGAGATAATGGAGCGTCTTGTGCATATTTTTCACCTATATATGCAGATAATATGTATACACCTTTTGAATGGCTAGTACCACTCATTGCAATTTCTCTTTCAATATTTACAACACCTGATTTACCAATAAATGAGTTAGCTGTAATTCTAACTGGTTGCCCAAAGGAGTAATCACCAGTAATTGCAATTGTAAGGCCATTTATTTGACCTACTTTTTCACCATCAGTAGAAATTATAATGTCGCCATCAGATATCATATTATTTAATGTATCATTATACTTTGAGCACCTTTCAAATTTAGTTTTTAGTGCTTTTGTTATTTCTAAATCAGATATAATTTTTTTCTTAGTATTTTTTGCAATTAAATTTGCTTCAATGCAAAGGTCAGCAATATCTTGCATAATAGCAGTAAGCCTATTTTTATTATTTGCACATCTTGAACTATATTCAATAATTTCTCTAATAGCACTAGCATTAAAGTCAAGTAAATTATATTTTTTAGAAACAAATGCAACATATTGAGAAAGTTTTAGAATATTTTCTTTAGTTCTTGGATAATATTCATCAAAGTCAGCTTTAAATTTAAATAACTTTTTAAAATCAACATCCATTTGACAAAGTTGTTGATAATGCATTTCAGAACCAATTAAAATGACTTGTAAATTTATTGGGATAGGCTCTGGTTTTAGAGAAACAACAGTAACAGGTTGTGCAATATCTCTTGAGCTATCAATAGATAATTCTTGATTTCTTAAAACTCTTTTAAAAGCTTCCCATGTAGGCATACTATTTAATAAATCTCTTACATTTACAATTAAATATCCACCATTTGCTTTATGTATAAGACCAGGTTTTAACATTGTATAATTTGTTTTTGCACCAGTTGGACCAGTTTCAAACTCTAATTTCCCAAATAAATCAAAATAATTAGGATTTTTAGCAAGAACTACAGGTGCATGTAAAAGTCTATCATTATCTATAAGTAAATTAACTTTATAATTTTCCCATGGTTTGTGTTGTTGTTTTTGCATTAAACTTGCCATCATCATAGGAGGCATATTATTTGATTTTTTAGATTTTTCAGCATCTTCAAATTGTTTGAAAGATTCTATATTTTTAACAACATCACTTTGTATAGAGTATAAAAAGTTTTGTATTTTTAAATTCTTTTTGTATTTTATTTTTAAATCACTCATACATTGTGTAACAGCAAAAGTTGTCATATTTGTTTGCCATTGTTCAATAACTTGTTCAGCTTTTTTATCAAGTGCATCTAAGTCTTTTAAAACTTTTATAGTTTGTTCTTGAATTTGTGGACTTTTTTCTTCAAAATATTTTTTAGTTTTTTCATCTAATACATTAAAATCTTTTTCATTTAATATAACACCATTGTGAACAGGTGAGAAAAATATTCCTTGCTCAGTATTTCTAACTTTAAAGCCTTGTTCAAATGTAGATTTATCAAACTCTTTCATTATATTTTCTTTAGCACGATTATATCTATCTAATATATTTTTCTTCTCTTTTTCATATATTTCTCCAGATAAATCTTTTTCTAATCTTTCAAGCAGTTTTTTTACAAACCTATTCATGTCTTGTTTAAATTCAGAGCCTTGACCAGCCTCTAAACATATAGCAATAGGCTCATTAGGATTTTCAAAATTATATACATAACAATAATCATTTGGGACAGGTTGTTTTTGACTTAATTGATTAACGACAGATAAGGCATAAGCAGTTTTACCTATACCAATGCTACCAGAAATGTATAAATTAAATCCCTTTTGAGGTATTTGCATTGCAGATTTTATTGCATTTAATGCACGTTCTTGACCAACTATACCATTAAATGCCTCTAACTGGCCAGTAGTTTCAAATGGTAATTTTTCCTCATTAAAACTATTTTTTAATTCAGTGTATTTTAATTCCTTAATTTTCATTTTGTTTCCTCCAAACCTCTTTTGTACAAAATTTAATTACATTAATATTTTATTATAAACAAAAAAAATATTCAATAAATATTATAAATTTTATTAAATATTTATTAATTTACAGTTCATTTAGTGTATTGAATTTATATAAAAATTTAATTTTTATTTTTTAATATTGTAAAAATATTTTTTAGTATATAATTAAAATGTTAATATTAAAAATATGTAAACAAAATGATAAAAAAATATTATAAAGTTAACACATAGATGTATATACATAAAATAGAAAAAATAATGAAAATTTTGTAAAAAATGTAAGTGAAGTATATGAAAAGGAGTATAGAAAATATTTATAAAAATAATAGTCGAAAACTTTTTTATAAAACCAACCCTAATAGTGGTAATAATCTTAGCAACAGAAGTAATAATATCATTACAAAATAATAATCCAATGATAGATGTAAATAAAGCAAGAATAAACAGTGATGTAGTCAATATTCAAGCTACATATTTATGTTAATTTATATATTGGCTTTGTCATATTTTGTCAACCGATTCCTTGAGAAAAAGCTTGATTTTTGAGTATTTGGATTGTATAATATAGATCATGTTATGAATATTTAATTAAAATGTTTGTAGAATGGATAATAAGTTTATTTAAATTCTATAAATAGATATGCCACAAGTTAAATCTTAAGACTTAATAAAAATGTTTTATTATTAAATTTCTTCTAGATAATTTTTATCTAAAAATTCATATATTTTCAAATAAAATAAAAATATATAATCGTATTGAAAATGATAATATGTAATTATTTGTTTTTTTCAAAATTAATTCTAAAAGTAAATTCTAAAAATCAATTAAAAAATAAGAAAAAATAATACAAAATATAAGTATATTAATCAACACCTATTGAATTAGTATTAAAAATCGTATATAATAGGAGGTATAAATTGAAAGAAAAAAAATTAAAAGTAAAAAATGATATAGTATTTAAAGAGATCTTCTCTAAAAAAGGAAATGAAACGTTTATACAGGACTTTTTATCGGGATTACTAAAAAGAAAAATAGAAAAAGTAGAAATAATAAAAGATGTGTCACTAGCAAAAAATACAGTAAGTGAAAAATTAGGAGTAATAGATATAAAAGCAACACTAGATGATAATGAAATAGTAGACATAGAAATGCAAATGGGATATTATAAAAATATGGAAGATAGGGTACTTTATTATTCAAGTAAGTTAATATCATCACAATTAGAAATAAAAGAAGAGTATAAAAAATTAAAACCAGTTATAGTAATATTAATACTAAATTATAATATATTTCCATATGAAGAATATATAACAGAAAGTAAAACTGTAGTTAAGTCAAATGAAGAATACGAAATAATGAAAAAGCAAAAATTCTACTTTATAGAACTAGAGAAATATAGAAATAAGAAGTTTAATGAAGAGGATAAATTAGCTCAATGGTTAGCATTCATAGATGGAGAAGACAAAGAAAGGGTGTCTGTTGCTATGAAAAAAAATAAAGAAATTAAGAAAGCAAACGAAGAATACGAATATTTAACAGGAGACGAAGAGATAAAAAGATTATCTGAACTAAGAGAAAAATGGATAAGAGATTATAATTCAGGAATAAGTGAGGGATATGAGACAGGAAAGAACTATGGATATGAAATAGGAAAAAGTGATGGATACGAAACTGGTAAAAGCGAAGGATACGAAACTGGTAAAAGCGAAGGATATGAAACTGGTAAAAGTGAAGGTTATGAAACTGGTAAAAGTGAAGGTTATGAAACTGGCATAAATCAAGGTGAAAAGAAAAGTAGATTAGAAATAGCAAAAGAGATGTTAAAGAAAAATAGTGATATAGATTTTATAAGTGACGTAACAAAATTATCAAGAAAAGAAATAGAAAGGCTAAAAAAGAAATAATTGTAGAGTTGAAATAATAATAAAAAATATACTTACTTACAGTAATTAAAGTATATTCTAAATTTTGTGAATATAATAATTTTTAGGTAAAATTTGTATTAACAATATTGTATAAAATAGGAAGTGAATTGATTTTTGATCACTTCCTATTAGAATTAAAGTTTATATTATTTATTTCTAATTTATAAATTAAGGCATCTTCAATAGGAGCTTTATAATAATTTTTTCTTTCATTTATTTTTTTAAAATTGAATTTTTTATATAATCTTTGTGCAGGTATATTTGATTTTCTTACTTCAAGTAAAATATTAGATATATTTTTTTCTTTTGCAAAATTTATAATATAATTTAAAAGATAAGATGCAAGACCTAATCTTTGATAATCCTTTTTTATAACTATTGAAATAATATCCATTGTGTCATAAACATGTGAGGTAGCAATATAACCTACAATATTTTTGTTAATTTTATCTTTTAGGACAAAATATGAAAAATATTCATTTTCTAAATCTTCTAGTATAGAATTTTTTGGCAATATGTTAATTTTTAATTCATCTTCTATTAGTTTTATATCCTGTATTTGATTATTATCTAAATTGCAAATTATATAATTATTTTTCATTGTTTCTTATCCTTTCAGCTTGTGAAGCTCTGGCATATGTAGCATCTAATGTATATGTATCAAATATATATTCATTATTTAAGTAAATATTAAAATAGGCATTTATTAAATCAGATGGTGTAGGATAGGTATTATATATAACAGCATTGTTAATTTTATTAATTATTTTTTCGTGATAGTTATTTACACAGTCACCAGATATAATAACGTTTAGATTGTTTATGTCTTTTAAAGCATAATATATTTTATCTAGTGAAGAATTTATTAATTCATTTGAAGTATTTAAAATTTCTTCAATATGAACTTTATTATTATTGTCTTTATATATTTTATTTAGTGAATAATATACTCTATCATTTCTTGCGTCTATTAAAGAGGCTACGTATGTTGGTGTAGAAAAGTTATTTACTATATTTTCTACATATGATTTATATGCCATAATTGTAGTAGAAGGCATTGAAAATATATTTTTTCCATCTATCATAGAAAAAGCTTTTAAAGTTGCAAGCCCTATTCTAATACCAGTAAAAGAACCAGGACCATTTATAGTAGCATAAATATCGATATCTTTTAGTGTCAAGTTAGCTTCTTTTAAAGTAGAATCTATTAGCGGAAGTAATTTTTCTGAATGTGTTATTTCATTTGAAATAGAATTTTCTATTATTTTATCATTTTTATAAATAGCTACACTTGCTACCTTAGTTGTTGTATCAATTGATAATATATTCATTTTATTTCCTCCAAATTTTAAAATATCTTTTATCATAATTTTTATCATCTTTTTGTATATCTATAAAAATAGTATTTTTTGGTAGTATGTCTTGTATAATGTTACCCCATTCTATAACACATATACCATTTTGAAAATATTCTGTTCCAATACTATCTAAAAAATCGGTAGAATCTTCTAATCTATATACATCAAAATGGAAAATTTTATCATTATTTTTAAGTATATATTCATTAACAATTGTAAATGTTGGGCTTGAAATTTGGTTTTCAATTTTAAAATATTTTGCAATTCCTTGCATAAAAACAGTTTTACCAGAACCAAGTTCACCGTTTAAAACAATTATATCAGAATTTTGTAAATATTTTGCAAAAGTTTTTGCAAGCAAAAATGTATCATCTACATTGTTTGATGTATATGAATATTCAAAAGTATAATTTTTATTTTGTAGTATTTTGCATATTTTTTCATTTATATTAATATTATTTAATTCTTGCATTTTATCACCATAATAATTATATCAAAGTTTGCTAAAAACTTCAATTAATACTAAAAAATATATAAATAAAAGCAAAAAATACAGTAATTTTTTGCTGTATTTTTTGCTTAAAAAATCATTTAAAAAATTTTTTTAATATATTTGTTATTTCGTTTTTTAAATAAAGTAATATAGTAATTGTTATAGTAAGTATAACAAAAGGTAAAAATAAAAAAGTAACTTTACTAAAAGTTCCAATAGTAAATAAAGTTATAAAAAATGTTAAAGTTATTGATAGGATAATATTGTAAATTCTATCGGCAATATTTTTCTTTTCATATATTATAAAGTAAATTGATTCTATACATATAAATAATGAAAGAAAACAAAAAAGCCCTGAAAAAAATATTACATCTTTATCCTTTACAAATAAACTAACCAAAAAACATAAAATTAAATTAATTATTAATGAAATAGCAAAACATGTGATTATCCGTTTTTTCATACCTTACCTCCAGTTAAATTTATTATGGAATATTTAAAATTTAAAATATTATATCACAATTAACATAAAAAGACAAGAAAATATAATATTTATTTTTTTAAAATTATGTAATTTTTAGTGTGAATTTTACAAGTAATTATTGACTTTTAGGAATATATATGGTATTATATATAACTATAATAAAAGATCAAAAAAAATAATAATTTATTTTTGGAGGAAGTAAAAAATGATACTTTTAGGGAAAGTGAAAGAAAGAAAAGAAGAAGTAAAGTATGGGGTTAACGATCCAGCATTTTCGTTGGATGGAAAATACAGTTATAATGAAGTGGAATTTTTGGCTCAAAAAATAGGTAGTATAGCTACCTATGGATTTTCAGCCGAAAACGGACCTGTTGCATTTTTAGATTTATATAATCCAAATGTTAAAGAATTAACTTTTAATGGTGTTTGGGAATATGGAAAGCATGGATTGGGTAATGAATATAGCTTTGAAAGCTATTGCAAGGAACAGGCACAAAATATTCAAAATTTTACTGTATATGGAACAACAAAAAAAGCGATTATAAAAATAAGAGATTTTGTAAAATTTGAAAAGATTAGTCTTTTTTTTGATTCAAGATATAAAATTAAATCAGCCAAAATACCAAAAGTTGCCGATATGATGGCAATGTTAGATGGTAGATATTCATATTCCAGAGCAATTTATTTTGCTTCAAAGGAAGAATTTAAAATGGTTGATAATTCAATTGTTTTTGCAATTGTAGATGATAAATTTTTAGCTGGAATTATTGGACTTAAAAAAGAACAAGTTCCATATATAAAAGGTTTCAGGGATGTTTATGAATTTGATGAAGATATACCAAAAATTAGGAGCATAGAATTTTTACCTGAAAAAAGAGCAAAAAAGGTAAAATATTTTAGATTGTATATTTATGATTATGTTTTGCCATATGGGTTTGAAGATATGTATGATATATTAAAAATTGACAGGACTTTTAATTCACATTTTGATTTTTATAACACGAAGAGTGGAAAAGATTTAAGACTGTTAAAAAGAAAGGAGCTTTTGATTAAATAGTTTGAGTATAAAATAGAGTAGTTAAAATTAAAATTTTAATTACTCTATTTTTTGATAGAAAAGTTTTTTGTGTGTAAAATATTGCATTGAGTTTTAATTTATGTAAGTATATTTATAAAAATTATATTAATAATATAAAAGTACTTGAAAATAAAAATAAAAAAGTATAAAATATTAAATATATAAACTATTAAATATAGAGGTGGATAATGAAAAATAAGCAAGGTATAACATTGTTAATTTTAATTGTAACAATAATTTTAATACTAATTTTAGTAAGTACTATAACTATGATTTCTGGAAATAGTGTAAATAATTCAAGAATAGCCGCTTTTGCAAATGATTTAAATGAAATAGAAGATTTAGTAAAAGTATATTATATGCAAAACGATAAGTTACCTACAGCAGATGAAAAAGTATACAAAAAAGAGGAAATTGCAAATATAGTTCCATCAAAGTATAAAGGAAAATTTTTAGAAGAGTTACAAGCAAATAGTGATGATAAAAATACATCATTTTATAAAGTAGATTTAACAAAATTAGAAGTTGAACAATCAATAAGGGGACTTCAAAAAGATGAAAATGGAAATTTACTTGAAAGTGATGTTTATGTTGTAGCATACCCATCAATGAATATTTATTATCTAGAAGGTTTAAGGGCAAAAAATGGTATATTTTTTTCAATTACTAGTAAAATAACGTCTTTAACAAAAATAGTGGTAAAAGACACAGTAGAAAGTGGTGCCACATCTATTACTACTTCTAATGGTATAATAGTAAGAAAGCAAAATAGTAATTGGTCTAATAAACTAGATATAATAATAGAGACTAATATGAGTGGCTCAGAACAATTATTTTTTGAGATAGTTGATGGGATAAGACATGAAATAAATACAGTAAATGGACAAAATGTATTAAAATTATCAAATGACTTTTTTACAATATTTTCAAATACGACTGGTCAAACACAAAATACAGGTGTAAATTTAGATGAATTATCTACTTTTAATTCAAAAGATTCAAGTAATAAAAAAATTATAATTACAAAACAGTTGGATGGAAATGTTATAGGTAGAGTAATTGTATCTTTAGAAAATTATGAGACTGATAAACCAGGTTTTAGTGGAAACATTAATGTTTCTATTAAAGAAGATTATAACTTAATTAGCTTAAATAGTATAGATAGTACAAGTGGAATTTCAGAGGTAAGGTATGAATATATTACTAGAATAGATGATGATGGTAATATAGTTTTATATTATGAAGGAATTAATAATTTTGATGAAAAGTATATGAAATCAAGAGGTAAGAAAGCTACAATTTCGTCTGATGGCTTTGTTGAAATAAAACTTCCAAAAGATATTGAAAGTATTCAAATTAATGCTTTTGATAAAGCCGGAAATATAAGTGATACAATTACTCAAAGAATTGTACCTGAAGTATATATTGATATAAATGGAAAAGATGCTACTAAAACTAGTGTGGATTTAGAAAATTTAGTAAGATTAAATCAAAATATTGATATTAATAGTGCAACAATTCAAATAAGTACAGATGGAGTAAATTACACTTCTGGAGAACAAATAAATTTTACACATTATAAAGATAATATATATAAATGTAGTGTAAATTGTGAAGATTTAGTAGATGTAAATGATAAAATATATATTAAATTAAATGTAAATTATGGTGAAAATAAAACAGAAACTAGAATAAAAGAAATTGAAATTGATACTGTAAAAAAATAGAATTTAAGTAAATAATAAAAGTGATTATATATTAAAATATAATATAGTCACTTTTTATTAGTTTATTACATTAATGTTACAAAATTGGAATTCAAAGAATAATATTAAAAAAATACTTGAAAAATTATATAAAAAAATATAAAATATAATAAGTCGTAATATTCTTAAGTGAATTGTTACAAATTTAAAAAATTAGGGGTAATATATGAAAAGTAAAAATGGAATAACTTTATTAATGTTAGTTGTTACAATTATTTTAGTATTAACATTTTCAGCTACTATTACAGTTTCAACTTTTAATGCGCTTGCAAATGCAAGAATAACAGCGTTTGCACAAGACTTAAAAAAAGTTGAAGATGAAACAACATTATATTATGAGCAAAATGATACTTTTCCTGTTTTAGGGGAAGATAAAGCGTATTCAAAAGCTGAAATTTTAGAAATTGTTGACCTTGAAAACAAAGAAAAGTTTAATGAAGAATTGACGTTAAACAAAGATAATGTAGAAAATGATAATTTGGGAACTTTTTATAAGATTGATATAGCTAAACTTGGGGTAACTCAAACAACAAGAGGAATTCAAAAAGATGAAAATGGAGCTGAGTTAAAAAGTGATATTTTTGTAGTAGCATATCCATCAATGAATGTATATTATTTAAATGGCTTAAGTGAAAAAAATACTGTATATTTTTCACTATCTAGTAAGATAAATAAAATAGTTAAAATTACTCCAAATATGGAAGTAAGAAATGAAGATAAAACTATAATTTCTACTGCTGATGTAACAGTTAAAAGAGCAAAAAAAACTTGGACTAATAAATTAAATTTACTAATAGAAGCAAATATGCTACATGGCGAAAAACTTTTTGTAAGTTTAGAGGATGGACTAAGACACCAAATAAAAACTAAGAGAGGATTTAATACTTTTTATTTTGAAGATTCATTATCAAGAATACTTGCAAATTCAAATAGTGAGCTTATTGTTACTGGTATTACAAAAGACGAGATACAAAGGTTTGAAAATAAAGATCAAAGTCAAAAAAAATTAAAAATTACTAAAGAAAAAGATGGTTATGTATTAGGAGAAATAATTGTTGATTTAGCAAATTATGATACTGATTTACCATTTAGAACTACTGATACTACTATCACATCAGATGAATATAATAATATAGTTACGTTTAAAGTGGCTGATAATACAAGTGAAGTTAAAGAGGTAAAATATGAATATTTAAGAAAGTTTGATGAACTTGCAAATGCTAATTTATATTTTAATAATACAGAAGAATATGATATAGGATATGTAAAAATTAAGGGAAAAGAAGCGCAGTTGCTAGAAGATGGTACAGCAGTTATAAAGGTTCCAAAAGATATTGAGGGAATACAAGTTAGAGTATTTGATAAAGCTGGAAATGCAAGTGATCTTATTAATCTTAATACTACAATACCAGTATATATTGGCATAAATGAAAAAAATCCAACTAAAAAAGGTGTTACTTTAAATAATGTGATAAAAACAAGCGAGAGTATAGATTCTGCAAAAATATCTTTAAGTACAAATGGAAAAGATTTTACTGATGAACAAAACTTGAATTTATCAGATGAGGGAAATGGTGTTTATAAATCAGTTGTAGAATGTGAAGATTTAGTAGATGTAAATGATAAAATATATGTAAAAATAGTAGTAAACTATGCTGGAAATAAAAAAGAGGTAAGAATAAAAGAAATAAAAGTATATAAAGAAATAAGTGCTGTAAAAGATGGAGAATTAGTAACAGGTAGTCCTAAGAAATTTACTGATTCAAATGGCGATACAGCTACTATTCCAATAGGTTTTGCAATAGTACCTGGAAAAAATTTAATACAAGATGGATTAGTAATATCAGATAAGCCAAACGATGTTTCAGATGAAGGAAATCAATTTGTATGGATACCAGTAAATGATATGAGTACATTTGTAAGAGAGTGTGGTTATTATAATGGAGAATTGCAAACAAATTTGTTATTTACTGATTTTAGTGAACCATTAAATTATAAAGAAGTAGTAGCAAGCCAATACGAAATAGATGAATATAATAAGATGAAAGCAAGTGTTGAGGCATATCATGGCTTTTATATAGGAAGATATGAGATAAGTAATGATGGAAGTGATAATGCACAGAGTAAGAAAAATAAAGCACCTTGGGTAAGTATAAAATGTGGAAATAGTATGACAGATTTAACTGGAGGAATAGTAGAGAAAGTAAGAAATATGTATCCTGAAGAAGAAGCTTTAAAAGGTGGTGTTGTATCAACTTTAGTATATGGAGTAGCTTGGGACGAAATGGTAAGATTTATAATGAAAAATCATCCTAATATAGAAAAGGATAGTGATGGATATGGAAATTATACAAATACTGTTCAGGATACGGGAAGTAATGGAGATTATTCTTTAAATAATATATATGATATATCTGGAAATGTATGGGAGTGGACAATGGAGTCTTATCAATCTTCTGATTATACTGTTCGTGGCGGCGGTATCAGTAATTCGAGTTCTGGCGCAAAATATCCAGTATCCAATCGTAGTAATAATAATCCTACTTATTATGCAGGTTCTTTAGGAGGACGTTGTCAGCTTTATATCAAATGTCTTGATTAGAGTGTTTTTTTAAATAAGTTAATTTAAAAAGTGTAGATAAAAAATGTCTACACTTTTTTGTGCAAAATAAATTTATTTGTTATTTTGAATATTTTTTTCTTGTAAAAAGATTGATAAAATAAAACTTTTGATATAAAATATTAATATAAATAAATTTTGGGTTGAATATGAAAATGGAGGATTTTATTTATGAAACTTAGAGAGAAAAAAGGTGTTACGCTTCTTTTATTAGTAATAACAATTATTGTGATTGTTATTATTGCTGGAGCTGTAATATCAGGAATTATTGTTACCACAGAAAATGCAAATTTGAGTAATTTTGCAAATAATATTTCACAAATTCAAGATAGTGCAAGATCTATGTATATCTTAGAAAATAAATTACCTATATCAAATAGCGCTGAAAAGCTTACTAGAGAAGATTTACTTGAATTAATTGATGTAGGAAATCAAAATGCTTTTTTTGATGAGCTAAATGATAATGGAGAAGGGAAAAATGCCTATTTTTATCAAATAGATTTAAATAAAGTAGGTGCAGATAAAACATTAATAGGTACAGGAAAAGATGGAGAAGATGATATTTATGTTATTTCTTTGAATTCTTTAAAAGTATATTATTTAAGAGGAGTTGAATATGATAATAACACATATTTTTCAATTAACTCTAAATTATCAAATATAGTTAAGCTACCAGTTGTTGAACAAGACTCATCTGAAGTTTTAGTAAAAACATTCCAAGCAGTTACTGTTACAAAATCAAACAAAGGTTATGATAAAGATTTAGGAATTAAAATAATTGCTAACATGGAATTAGGAGAAAAATTAAAGATAAGTTATAAAGGAATAAGTGAAAAAACTTTGTTACTTCCAGAAGGTCAAACTACAATTGAAGTAAATAATTTAAGTGATTTGAATTCATATATAGATGAAAAATTTTCAGATAATGAGATAAATATTTTTAATAATTTAAGAGGTGATGATAGAGTAATAACTCTTACAAAGTATTATAATAACGAAAATATTGGAAATACAAAAATAGATATTTCAAATTATGATAATGTAGCACCAACATTTCAAATTAGTGAAACGAAAGAATATGGAGAATTTTTCATAGTAAATGGTGTTGCAACTGATAATTTGGGCATAGCAAATAGTGGTATAGCACATGTAAAGTATGAATTTGAAGGTACAGATGGTAAAAATGATTTAAAAACTATTACAGTTGATGAAAATGGTGAATTTAGTTTTAAAGTTTCTAAAGAAGTAGTGGAAGTAAAAATTACTGTTGTAGATAAAGTAGGAAATTTAAAACAAGAGTCTTTAAGTTTGATATAAAGAGTGAAAATATGGAGGATAAAAATGATTAAACATAGTAGTTTATATACTAAAAATAAAAGTGGAATTTCAATGTTAATGTTAGTTGTAATTATAGTAATAACTTTAGTTCTTTCATCTGCTATTGTTTTAACTGTTTCGCGTTCAAACCCTATAAAACAGTCAAAAAGAGCAAAGTATGAAAATGATAGAGATAATGTTCAAACTGTTGTTACAAATACAATAGGAAAAATAGTTGCTGAAAGTAGGGGAACTGTAAAAGTTGTACCAGGGATAATTAACGATGTAAAAATTGATGTAAGAAAATCTAGTGGTGAAATAAGCTATACTATAACAAATCCATCTAGTAAACAAAACGCTAATGGAAAGATTATTTTTGCAAAAGGTGACAATACTGCAACAGAATATTATACTGGGTATAAATTGCCAATTTATGGTGGGGCAAATACTGAATGGTATGTTGATGAAAAAGGTAGAGTTTCAGTAAAAGTTGGAGAAAATACATATGGCCCAAGTAGATGGATAAATGAATCAGAATAATATAAAAATATGTAAACAAGAGGAGTTGTAAATATGAATAAACTACACACACACACACACACACACACAGGTGCTATAAGCAAGAAATAAAGAGAAACTTTAATACAAATTTTGTAAAAAATGTAAATAAAAAAATATATATGAACCTAGTTAAAGGAGATGAATTCCTTTAACTAGGTTTTGTGCGTGAAAAAAGTAAAAATAAGAGGTGGAGAAGATGGAAAAAAACAAAGAAAAAATAAGTAGAAAAGTATTAGAAAATAATAGTCAAAAACTTTTTTATAAAACCAACCCTAATCTTGGTATATCGTTAATAGTACTAGTTATAACAACAATATTCTCTTATGACGAAAATTCAAAGTTTAGTAATAACAAGGGTTTCCTCCTAAAAGCAATTTAGTAAAAATCATAAATTTTCAAATATTTAGAAGATGAATTGTAAAAAATAATAACAATTTCATCTTTTTTTGATTTTATAATAACAAATTTAAATTAAAAAATTGAGAGGAGATTAAATAATTATGGAGAACAAAGAATTAAAAGAAAGATTTATTGATGAAAGAACAGGAATAGAATATGTAAGACAAGGAGATTACTATATACCAGATTTAGTATTACCAAAACAAAAGAAAATACATTTGAATAAATATGGAAGAATGAGATTAAACTATTTAAAAGAACATAAAAAAGCAGAATATACAATGATGTTAATTGAAAATACATTGATAGACCATTTAGAAGAAATACAAGAAACAGCAACAAGCAGAGTTAATCAAATTATTGATGAAATGAAAGCAAAAAGTGATTTAACAGAAGATATGAAAAATACTGATATGCTTTATTGGGTGGGAACCATGAATGTAATTAAGCAACAAGCAGAGGAGATTATATTGAAAGAATTAATATATGTTTAAAACTTTGCAATTTTAATGGAAAATTCTTGAATTTTATGATATAGTATGAACTAATAAAAGAAAAATTTAATTTGGCAACGGCTGTTGCCAAATTAAAACAAAGAAAGGAATGTAATTATATGAATAATCAAGTATTACCAGGAGATTATAAAGATACATTAGATTCAATTGTAAATAAAATAAAAATGGCACAACAAAATGCAGCTTTATCTGCAAATTATTATTTGTTAAAATTATATTGGGATATAGGAAATATTATAGTAGATAAGAAAAACAGAGAGGATTGGGGAACAGGAGTAATAGAAAGATTGTCTATTGATTTAAAAAATACTTTTCCAGATATACAAGGTTTTTCAGCAAGAAATTTAAGAAATATGAGACAACTTGTTGAGAATTATCCTGATGAAAAAATTGTTGAGACTACACTTTCACAAATAACTTGGTCACATAATTTAGTTCTAATGAATAAGGTTAAGAATATTGAAGAAAGAAAATGGTATATAAATAAATGTGTTGAAAATGGTTGGGCAAGAAGTGTTCTTATTCATCAAATAGAATATGGCTTATATGAAAGAGCAACAACAGAAGAAAAAACTCACAATTTTCCGAAAACTCTTCCACCAATACAATCTGAATTAGCAACACAAACACTTAAAGATCCATACCTATTTGATTTTCTTACATTAGCACAAGATTATAAAGAAAAAGATTTAGAAGACCAATTAGTGAAACATATAACTCAATTCCTACTAGAATTAGGTGCTGGCTTTGCATTTGTAGGAAGACAATATCATTTAGAAGTAGGAGGAGAAGATTACTATATAGATTTACTTTTTTACCATCTAAAACTAAAGTCATATATAGTTGTAGAATTAAAAACAGTAGAATTTCAACCAGAATTTGCAGGTAAATTAAATTTTTATTTATCAGCTGTTGATGATATACTAAAAACAGAAAATGATAATCCATCTATTGGTATATTGCTATGTAAAGAAAAAAATAAAGTTAAAGCTGAATATGCTTTAAAAGATATAAATAAGCCTATTGGAATTTCAGAATATGAATTGATAAAGTCAATTCCAGAAGATTTGAAATCAAATTTACCAACAATAGAGGAAATTGAAAGAGAAATAGAAGATAAAATGTCAGATAAGTAATTTTGGCAACCGCTGTTGCCAAATAAAAAAATCACGCTTTGAATTTAAAGATGAGTTCAAAGCGATTTTTTTATGGGAATTTTCTTTCTACATTTTAAAGAGATAAACTTATACTAAAAGCAAATAAAAAAGGCTAGAAATTTAAAATAAAACGAATAAATGGAAGAAGGTGAGGGAATGTGTAACTTGAATTTGAAAGGTATATGGATACCAATAGAAATATTAACAGATGATAAATTAAGTGATAAAGAAAAAACTATATATGCAATAATAATTTATTTAAGCAAAGAAAATGGGTATTGCTTTCTAACAAATAAAACAATAAGTGAATTATTAAATATATCAATAACCCAAGTTTCAACATTGATAAATTCATTAAAGAAAAAGAATTATATTGAAGTAGAAATAATCTACAAAGAAAATACAAAACAAGTAGAAATGAGAAAACTAATACCAATTCAAAATGAAGATACCTATTTAAGAAAAGTTAAATACCCTCCCCAAGAAAACTTTAATCCCCCTATTAAAGAAAAGTTTAAGGATAATAAATATAATAATAATAAAATAAATAATAAATATAATTGCGACAATAGATTTCATAAAAAGAATATGGCGAACTTTGAACAACGAAAATATGACGACTTTGACTTTACTAGATTATATGCAAATGAAGATGCTTTTATATAATGCAGAACATTTGCATATATAAGAACAGCGACTAGAGTAGAAAACTACTTTGGTGGCTGTTCTTTTTATTTAAAGGTGCGAGTAGCAACTTTAAATAAAACCTAAAAAATGCTTTAGCAGTTTTTAGGAGATAGGGGTGTGGGGAAATGTAATTTCCCTGCCATACGGTCAAACTTGTTTGACTAGTATGTTAGACAAATAAATTTATCTTGAGCAAGAAAGGAGCGTTGGAGAATATGAGCTACGCAATAATAAGAAATGATAAATTAACAAGAGTGGATGCACAAGGGTCATACATTCACAATGATAGAAGGTCAAAAGGACATTCTAATAAAGATATTGATCCAACAAGAACACATTTAAACTTTTATTGTAAAGAAAACCAACTCACATATATAAAAGAATTTGATAAAATGAAAAAAGAATATGATTTAAAAGGTAGCATTAGAAGTAATAGCATAATAATGTGCGAGATGATGATTACATCAGATAATGAGTTCTTTGATAAAATAGGATTAGAAGAAACAAAGAGATATTTTAGAGAAAGTTATAAATTTGTATGTAATTACAAAAATCTTGGAGAAAGAAATATAGTGTCTGCAGCAGTACATTTAGATGAAACAACTCCACACATGCACTTGGTATATATACCAGTAATAAAAACAACTGATAAAGATGGAAATACAATAGAAAAAATATGTGCTAGAGATTTTTGGAGAGGTAGAAATAGTTATAGAGAATTGCAAAATGATTTTCACGCATATGTAACATCAAAAGGTTTTGATTTAGAAAGAGGATTACCAGTAGAAGAAACAGGAGCAAAACATCAAAAGATAGAAGATTTAAAGAAAATTACTAACTTTGAAAATACTAAAAAAGTATTGAATAATATAAAACTAGAATTACCAGAAGTTCCAGATATAAACGATATAAAATTATTACAATTAAACAAAGCAAAAGTAGAAAATGAAATAATAAAACCTAAAGATGATTTAATAAATGAATTATACAAAGATAATAAGGCGTTGCATGAAGAATTATCAAAACAAGTAAAACTTGTAAATGAGGCGGAAAAATATCAAAAAGAAAGAGATAAAATACTTGCTGATAATAAAGAATTAAACAATAAAGTCAATGATTTAGAAAAAGAATATAAACGAAAAAGCAATAATCTTGATTTTGATTATAACAATAGAAAAGAAGAACTAGAAAAACAATTTAAAGAAAAGGAGTTTGATATTGAGTACAGATATAAGCACAAAATTAAGTCATTAGAAAAAGAAAATAACCATTTACACAAAATAGTAGATAAATTTTATGAAACAGTAGAAAAATTTATAGAATGGGTTTGTAAGAAATTTGGAATAGGCGAATCAAAAGAGCTAGTTAGAGATTTTGAAAGAGAAACGAATATTTTAATTGATCCAGAAAAACAACTAAAAAAGGAAGAAAAGCAAAAAGAATGGGATTTAGAATTGTAAATAAAGACTAACAAAAGTTAGTCTTTACTACTATCTTGCTCTGCATTATCAAAAATTGAATCAGTAAAAAATTCTCCTAATGTAATTCCAAAGCCATCACAAATATGTAATAAGGTATCAAGTTTTATAAGTTCTGTTTTTCCACTCATAAATGTAGAAATAGTAGAGCAAGGAATACCAGAGTTTTTGCATAATGCCCAGATATTCATATTGTTTTCCTTTAAATAATATTTAATTCTTTTTCTTATTGCATTTGATAATTTCATAAATAATCCACTCCTTTTTAATGTATTGAAAAATCAATAAAATTATATAAAAATACGATTTAATTCCACTTTGGCGAATTGAAAAAATACAAAAAAACTTCAATTTATCGAACTAGATTATTGAATTGAAGTTGAAATTGTGATAAAATAACTTCAGTTCGCCAAACTATAAAGGAGGAAAAATATGGAGGAATTATTTAAAAATCAAATATTGAATGACTTATATGAAACAAGAGGAGATGGGTTTGAATGTGAATATATAAAGCAATACGGACAGCCTGAAGAAATAAAAAAATCACAAGTTTTAGACGAAGAATTAACAAAACTAATAAAAGAAAAGGTAAAAGATGAAAAAGAACTAGATGAGATATTGAACAAATTAAATGATTTTCAAGGTGCTGTAATGGGCGAAATGTGTTTTTGGAATGAACAATATTACAAGTTAGGTTTTTTAGACTTTATGTATTTAAAGAAAGAACTTGTTGAAAGGAAAGAAAAATTTTCAAAAGAGAAAGAAAAAGATACAAGCAAAGAAGATAATTTTTTTAATAATTGTATAGCTGACTTTATGGACTATTTTGAAAAACAAAAATCAAAAAATCTACTGAATAGAGCAGATTATAAAGGCATGATAAACAAAATGGAAGAAATAAAAAATGAATATCCAAAGGCAAGAGCATTTATAGAAGATGAAGAAATAAATACTTTAACACAAGAAGAAATGAAAGCGATTTTAGAAATAGTAGGAATTGATAGAGATTTACAAATATTAGAAGTAGAGGAAGCATTTAAGTTAGGTCTAAAAGAACAAATATTATAGGAGAATAAGCAAATGGGAGAAAGAAAATTAAATATACCAGATTATGTTCAAGATGAAATAGAAAAATACAAATATAAAAAACAGAATGGAAATAGTGGAATAGCAACTTATCATAATATTTTGGCATTGATAAGATTAGCCGTAGTAAATAATAGAATAACAGAAAATCAAGCAAAAGAAATTGAAAATATAGTAAATAATATATAAACCAATTTATAATTTATTGAGAAAAAACAAATATTGTGATATAAATATTATATAATTCAAATAAATTTATGGAGGAATTACTATGAATAAAAAAACAAGACTTTTGATAGTTATATTTTTAGGTGTATTTGGAGTTCACAAGTTTATAGACAAGGATTATAAGATGGGAATTATATATTTATTTACAGGAGGACTTTGTGGGATCGGCTGGATAATAGATATTATAAAAGAACTAACAGGGAAAACAAATAATAATAATAAATCTTTAATGAATACAGAAACCTTAAATATGATAAAAAATGGACAATTACCTAATATAAATGTACCAAATATAAATTTAATAGGTAATGAAATATGTCATTATGTGGATAGAGGATATACTTTTAAAGATAAAACAATAACTACTGGATACACTGGAAAAAGTAATGGAGTTAGTATTAGGGTTATGAAAGGTCTAACATATAGAACGGGTGGTTCTGGTGCAAAGGCAATAAGGGAAACACAAAGAACAACATATATTGGTACTTTATATATCACAAATAAAAGAATTATTTATTCATCAACAAAAGAATGCTTTGATAAAACATTTGATAAAATAACATCAATAACAGAAGCAAATGATGGAATAATTATACAAATTGGTTCAAATTCTTATGCAATAATAGTAAATACACATAAAGAGTTTATTAAAGTATTTAATATAATAAGAAATAATATATTGCAAATGGAGGACTAAAAATGGGAAGAAAAGCTGAATTATCTATTGCAGATGTAGCTAAAATAATGAAAAAAGATGCACAATATGTTAGGTATGGTTTGCAACAAAGAGTATTTCCTTTTGGAAATGCAGTTCAGAAACCAAACGGAAGATGGTCATATAATATAATACCATTTAAATTTTATGAATATATGGGAATTAATAAAAAAGATACAATATAAAATAAGGAGACAAAATTGAAAGAGTTAAAAGATGATATATTTTATACTCCAACACAATTTGCTGAGTTAAGAGGTTGTAGTATTCCAACAGCACTATCTATTTATAATGCTAAAGATTTTCCATGTGAAAATTATGGAAAAGAAAAAGTTGCTTTAGGTAGTGCAATAAGAGAATGGTACAAAATAAAAAGAAATAAAAATGAAGAATAATCAAAAATTATAAGAGGAGTAATTTTAATGGAAGAAGATATAAAAAGAGTAGAAACATTAACGCCTCAAGAAGCAGGAAGCATTATTGGAAAGAATGCTGAATACATTAGAGCTTTATTACGACAAGGTAAAGTAGATTGGGGAACAGCAGTAGAAGGTAAAAGTGGGCAATGGAATTATAACATTATAAAAAGTAAATTTCTTGAATATGCAGATGTCAAAAATAATAAGCAAGATGATTTATTAAATTTAATATATTTAGAGTTAGTTGATATGAATAAGAAACTAACTAGATATGAGGAACTATAATGGAAGAATATATAACTATTAATGAATATATGAGAAGATTTAAAATAGGATATAAAAATGTTTTAAATTTGATTGAAACAAAGCAAGTAGAATATCAAGTTACAGAATCAGGCAGATATAGGATAAAGGTAGGGGCTAATACAGTTAGTATGGAAATGTATCAAAAAGCATTAGAGAGAGCAATTAAAGCTGAAACTAAACTAAAAATGTTAAAAGATATATTATTAGATGCTGAAATAAAAGGAGATGAAGGTGTATGAGAGTAAAAAAAGATTCAGTTATGACTTGGGATGATGCGCCTGATACTATAACTCCAAAAGATTTATCAGATATTTTAGGAATAGGAATAGATAATGCAAGAAAAATATTTAAAGAAAAAGATTTTCCTAATATCTCTGCATCTATTATTGGAAACATTGGAAAAGCTGATAAAGAAGCAGCTAGATTATATATTCAAGGAATAAGAATTAAAAATAATACCAAAGAAGATATATTCAAATTAATTTATTTAGAATTAAAAATGATAAATGACAAGTTAGATCCGAAACAAAGTTACAAATATGAAAATAAAGAAATTGATGAAAAAGAAAAATTGAAATTCGAAAAAATATGGCTTGAATTGAATAAATTTGGTATAAGAACAGAAAAAGAACTTGATGATGCAATTAACAAAATGAAATTATTAAATATAGGATGTTTTGTTAATGAAGTTCCTAAAAGTAAAGAGAAGAGATAATAGTTTGATGATATATAAAGTAAAATAAGTTGCTATATTAATAAAAAAAGGTTTATTTACTAGCATTAAATTTAGGAAGTCTAAAAGTTAGGAAATCTCCATTAGAAAAATTTTTGCAAAAGTATTATAGAAAAGATTTATCTGACTTGGATAATATAAAAGACTTGAATATTATAAGAGAGGAAGTGAGAAATTAAGATTTAATATGAATTTTAAAATTTAATATAAGTAAAACATTTGAAAATGAAGGTATTTTGATAGTATAATACAACTTAAAGTCCACAGTTATACTGTGGATTTTTAAGTTGAAATTTAGGAGGCGTTTATGAAAGAATATACGGATGTTGATATTTTAAATATGAAAAAAATAACTTGTAAAATAGCAGGAGATTATTTAAAAATTGCACCAATGGCAGTAGCTATAGGAATGAGAAGAGATAAACTTCCTATAGGAGTGGCTGTTCAAAAAGATGGTAATAGTAAATGGAGTTACTATATAGTTGCTGAAAGATTAGTAGCTTATAAACATGGAAATTTAAACGAAAACTTAATTGATGACATTGAGAAAAAATTAGATAAAATTATAGAGAATTTTTCTCTATTTAGAGATGATTTAATAGTTCTATTAAAAAATAAAGGATAACAGCTATAATACTAATGTAATAATGAGTTAACTAAAAAATGTTTTGATAGTTAACTCATTATAATTATTTTATTGATAATATACTGTTATATATTTAATAATTCATTTTTCTTTTTTTCGTATTCTTCCTGTGTAATTGCACCAATATCTAATAGTTCTTTATATTTTTTTATTTCATCTGTAACAGAAAAATTTGATTTAGTTGAGGAGATTTCATTAGAAGAATTAGATTGACATATTATAGCTAACATTGACAAAATTTGTTGAGCAAGGCTGAAAGAAGTTTTATATACAAAATTATCTTTTTTTGTTTCTGTACATATGAAAGTTATATATTCAATAGGATGATTAGTATTATTTAATGTTATTTTTATTTGAAGTTTAGTGCAGGTTTGTTTTTGTTTATGACCTGTACTGCCACCAACTATAGCACCTACACCTCCAAAAAGAGCTCCACCTACAATAGCTCTACCAACTCCACCTTTTGAAATTGAATTTCCATCTTCAATTAATTCGTAATCTAAAATATCATTATAGTCAAATATTCTATTTCCATCTATTACTTTTTTAAACATACCTTGAGGAATTGTCCATTTTTTGTTTTGTTCATCAAAGTAAATATAATCACCAATTTTTTTAGTTACTACGAAGTTGGATAAAGATTCAGTTGTATTATTTAATTTTTCTTTAATTTCATTTACACTCATATTTCTTAATATTGGAAAAGCAGCATTTCCACCAAGTTTTTTTAAACAGTTAGGACAAATCCATACATCTTTTGATAATTGGAAACGATTAAGCCCAATATTATTATCACATATTGCACACTTTACTTTTAAATCAAAAAAACCCACAATTTAACACCTCTTTATTTACATTATTTTCTATTTTAATTATATCTATATTAACATATTCTGTCTTTTTTATCAATGGTTTTGTTATTCTTCTTAAAGATTAAATTTTTCATTATTTGTTATCTTCAAGCCACTCATAAATTTCAGTGTCAGTAAGTTCTCCATGTTTCCATTTAAATATTTGCTTTTTAGCTTGTTTTTTCCAAGTTTCAAATTCTTCTTTTAATTTTTTATCTCCTTTATTTTTATTAACTATACCGAATTTTTGTTGATAAAGTTTTCTATATTCAGTATAAGGATTTTTTTCTTGTAATCTCTTATTGTAAGAAAGTATCGCACCTTGATCACGACAACTTTTTCCATTTTCTTTAAGATAATCACAATAAATTTCATCTAATCTAAAACTTGGTATAAAGTACATACTACAATTTTGACATCTTTTTATAGGGTAGTTATCAGTTTTTGATAATTCTTCCAATATAGCATAGCAAATACTTGATATATCATTACTTTTATGGGTATTAACCATAGAAATAAGTTTACTTTCTTCTTTTAGTTTTTTTAGTAATTCTAATTCTGAAAAATTTCCAAGTTCATCATATTTATTTGAATAGTTATCTGCAATTATTTCATCATTTTTTATATAAGAATATAATTTTCCCATTCTTTTTATTAGATATACAGCATACCTTTGAGAGTATGTAAAAGGCTTTAAATCTTCTTTTTCATTTATGTTATATATGTAATCTACTGCATCTTTAATATTTTCTTGAACATATATAATTTGTTCTTTTAAAATATTATAGATTTTTTTAGTTTCTTTTAAATATTCTTCATCATCTTCATATTTAGATTTTAGTTCAAAATTAGAATATTTATCTAAATCTTTTAATATTTCAAATCCATAAGCATAAAAGAAATCTTTATATGCAGTTTCATAAGTAGATAAGTCAGCATTTAAAAATCGTAATAGCATAAGACCTAATCTTTCAACAAAAGGAAAATACAAAGTGCCTGGTTGTTTTAAGCCCATATCTGTACCTTCATTTTCTTTCCATTTTATTTTTCTTGTACCACCATTTTTCTTGCGACCATTACTATTTTTATTTTTATCATTATCATTAAAGTTAAATGAGAAATCAGCCTTGTATAAGTATAAAGGGGTAGAATAATATTCTTCTTTCTTTTCTTTATTAAACCAAATATAGAAATCTTCAAAATGTCTTACATCAGGTAAATCAGCATTCATTTTAATAATTTCCTCCAATTCTATAAAGTTTTAACAGAAACAATTCTAAAAAATATTAAAATTGTTATTGACATTCTAATTATATTATACTATAATTAGAAATATAATACAATACTTTTAATAATAAAAATTGTTTTAAAGATAAATGGTTTCTGTAACAGGCATAACCATTATATTTCTAGTATCAAAATATGTAGACAAAAATTTCACTAAATATATAAAAAGTATTGAAATAACAATGATTTTAACAAACTATAAAAGCACAATAAAGTAATTATATTTGTAATGTTAGGTGCAAGAATGATAGTTTGAGAGAAAATAAATTTTAAAAGGAACGGAGGTGTAAAAATTAAAATGAAACAAGACAGCAAGAAGGCGAAAGACAAAATTATTGAACTATTCTATGAACAACATAAGAGAACAACAGATATAGCAAAAGAATTAAAAGTTGGAAATTCTTATGTTACTAAAATAATTCAAAAGGATGATAGATATATTGGGGAAAAAGAATTAAGAGGAATAGAAGGAAAAGAAAGAACGAAAGCCAAGAAGAGAGAACACATTAGAAACAAAAGAGAAAAAGAAAAACAAGAATATCAAGCAATGATAAACCAAATCAATAGTGATAATCAATATTTTTCAAAAAGAAAAGAAATATCAGATGAACAATATGCAGAGTGGAATAGAAGTGCATATGAATATGATAAAAATAGTAGTGATTTAGTATTGAAAAATGGTATAAATGCAGGATATGCAGTTGCTACAAGAGTTAGCAATGTAATAAATCCAAATATGATAAAGAGTAATAAAATATATGTTTAAATGTTATGCTTTGAATAATCAAAGTGTATTTTTTTACTCGAATTTTAAAGGAGAACAAGTAAAATGATTTTATTTATCAAGAATTTTAGAAAATATGTGAATAGCAGTAGGTTGATAAAGTTTATATAACTGAATAAATAGCCATAAATAGCTATTCACAGGAAAGGAATAGGTATTTATATGAAACAAGAATACAAATTAAAAGAAGTGTTTGATGAAAAATCAAAAACACTAGATGAAAAATTAAAAGAGGTATTTATAAATTTCTTAATTGAAAAAATAAATAATTAGTTAAAAAGGCTAGTTAATATATGGTCGAGGCATATATAACTAGCCTAAATTTGTAAATACCAGTTGCATTTTTTTAATAGTAATTGTATAATTCAGTTATAAATTGGATTGGAGGAAACCTATTGTTATTAGAAAGAGAGGTTTAAATGATAACAATAGCAAATCCTGAAAAGTATAGAGCAGGATTATATGAAAGATTATCCAATGAAAATATTGAAGTTGCAAGTGGCGAAGTAGTTGTTTCAAATGATGATGAACTAGAAAGTGGAAGTATAAGTACGCAAAAGATATTTAATGAAAACTTTTGTAAAGAAAGAAATATTTATATATATGACCACTATACTGATGATGGAGTATCTGGAGCAACATTTGACAGACCAGACTTCAATAGAATGATACAGGACATTGAAAATAAAAAAATAAATATGGTAATTGTAAAAGACTTATCTAGGTTTGGAAGATTATCAAGTCAAATATCATATTATTTGGAAGAATACTTTATTGAAAAATGTGTAAGATTTATTGCAGTAAATGATGATATTGATACAGGAAATGCAGAATCATCAGAAGAAATAACACAATTTAAAGCATTTTTTAATGAATGGTTTTTGAGGGACACATCAAAGAAAATAAGAAATGGTAAAAAGACAAGAGCAAAAGAAGGAAAAGTAATGACCACTTATCCTACTTATCGGCTATAAGAAAGACCCATTAGACCATAATCATTATGTACCTGATCCAGATACAGCACCAATAGTTAGAAGAATATTTATGTTGGCTAGAAATGGAATGACACCAACAGATATAGGAAAAATTCTAACAGATGAAAGAGTTTTAGTACCATCAGAAATATGTCGGTAATAATCATGTTAGAAAAGATGGAATAAAACGAGGCTGGAATAGAAATACAGTAAAAAGATTATTGCAAAATGTAACTTATCTTGGTTGGGTATCAAATGGAAATGTCAAGAAAATCAATTATAAAAGCAAAAAAGTAATGACAATGCCTATGGAAGAAAGAACAATAGTAAAGGGTATGCATACAGCACTTGTTGATGAAGAAACATTCAATATAGTACAAGATATGATAAAAAGTAGAACAAGTACAAGAGTAAAATCTTATGACTGGTTATTAAAAGGATTATTAACTTGTAAAGAGTGTGGTAAGAAATTAAGTATAGTACCACAAAAACACAAAAATAAAACTACTTTTTATGTTAGATGTAATACTTATGCTTGTAATACTCATTTGCATTTATGTACTCCACATAGCAATAATTTAGAAAAATTAACAAATTATGTGTTGGAGCAAATAAAAGGAAGATGTAATGAGTTTTTAGATGAAAATAAGTATATGCAAGTTGCAAATTCTTCCAAAGATAAAATTTTAAAAGATAGATTTAATTTTCAAAATGAAATTAAAGTTTTAGAAAAGAAAGTGAAAGATATTGGTAAAACAATAGACAAGTTATATGAAGATAAGTGCAAAGGTTTATTTGAAGATGAAGACTTTAGTAGGATTTATTCAAAACAAACTGAATTAAGGAAAGAAACAACAGAAAGAATAAAATATTTAGAAAAACAATTAGAAAGAGAAGATTCATCGGTAGATATAAATAAACTTGTAAAAGACTTTATAGAACTAAAAGAAATAACAAGAACAATGATGGTATCTTTAATAGATAGAATAGAAGTATCAGAAGATAAGGAAATTACAATATATTATAAATTCAATATTTTAAATATTAGAAAATTAGATGATGAAAACGAACTAATAAATGTTGGCTAAATAAATTTTAGTCATAACAGAATATTATAACAATAATAGTAGTAATAATACTAGCAGCGGCTGTAATTATTTCACTACAAAATAATAATCCTATGATAGAGGCAAATAAAGCAAGAATAAACAGTGATGTAGCCAATATGCAAGCAATATTTACAAATACAGTAGGAAAGATAATGGCAGAAAATGAAGATGTAGTGGTAATAAAAAATGGACAGTTAAATACAGTAACAAGTGGGGTAAGTAAAACAGATGGGGTAGCAAAATATGAAATAAAGGGAGCAGATGAGAAGGTAGCAGTAGAAGGAAACATAATGTTTAAAGCGGGACAAAAAAGTGGAACAACATATTATACAGGAAAAGAGTTACCAATATATAATAGTGAAACAAAGTGGTATGTGGATGAACAAGGCTTGATATCAGTAGAAGTAGGTGGAACAAAATATGGAGAAGGAGAAACATCAGTAGTAAAAGGAGATCCAGATACATTAAAAGATGGAGTAACAAAGGTAGGAGAAAAAGTAACTGAAAGTGCGAAAGAATATCAAGATGCTAAAGGAAATGTAGCAACTATACCAATAGATTTTGCAATAGTGCCAGGAAAGACAGATATCGAAAATGGATTAGTAATATCAGATGTAGAAAATGATACAGAAGATACAGGTAATCAATTTGTATGGGTACCAGTAGATAATATGACAACTTTTGTAAGAGAGGTTGGATATTATAATGGACAAATTCAAACTGAAACTAATGGAATAGTAGATTTTTCAAAATGTTCAGAACCATATGAGACAAATTTAGGTGAAAAGCAAGAATATGAAAATATGCTAGCAAGTGTAAAAGAATATGGTGGATTTTATATAGGAAGATATGAAATAAGTAATGATGGGGCAGAAAAAGCACAAAGCAAAAAAGGAAAAGAGCCATGGGTGAATATAAAATGGGGAAATAGTATGACAGAAACAAATGGTGGAATAGTAGAAAAAGCAAGAAATATGTACCGTGAAGTGGAATCGGAAAAAGGAAAAGTAGTATCAACATTAGTATATGGAGTAGCTTGGGATGAAACAATAAGATTTATAAAGAAAAATTACCCTAATATAGAAAAAGATAGTAGTGGGTATGGAAATTATGAAAAAAGTAGTACTATTCCAACAGGAAGTAAAGATGAGTATGCTTTAAATAATATATATGATATTGCAGGTAATGTATGGGAGTGGACAATGGAGGTTTATTCTACTAGTACCCGTGCACATCGTGGAGGTAGTTATCTTGACACAGAACTTTGCTGTCCATTATCATCTCGAGGAATAAACAATATTACTTATGATATTATTAACGCAGGAGGACGTGCGCAGCTCTACATCAAGTAACTCTACTAGGGTTGGTTTTATAAAAAATATATTTCGATATAAAAATGGTACAGATTTTTTGCGGTCTGTATCTTTTTTTATATAAAAAATAATGTCGTGTTTTGTCAATCAATTGTTTGAAAAAGCTCTTGATTTCAGGCAATTCAAGTGATATAATATAGATATATTTAATCTTGCTGTGGGGTACACAGTCTAAGCGAGTGGTAGCTTATATATATAAGTATGCTCGAAGTCTAGAAATAGATATGCCACAAAAGCAACCCATAGGGAACATATAAATGTTAAATTAATAATTTTTTTCTAGATAGTTTTATCAAAAAAATCTAAATTAAATAATATATATAATTCGTATTAATAAAAAATGTAATATGTAATTATTGGTCATGTCTAAAAATTATATATGTATCGTAAAAATAAAATTTTAGTTAAAGAAAATATTTTCTTTAGCTAGGTTTTGCATGTTTAAATGGTAAAATATACATAAAAAATCTTAAAAGAATAGAAATTACAAACTTTTTTATAAAACCAACCCTTATTTTTTTTGTTTATATGTTATATTAAAAATTTTGTGATATAATATATGAAATATTAGGAGGAGTGAGTATGTGGACTAGGGAACAAAAGCAGGCAATTGATGTTCAGGATAGAAATGTTTTAGTATCTGCGTCTGCTGGTAGTGGCAAGACTACTGTTTTGGTAGAACGTGTTATTGAGAAAATGATTAATCATAATATTGATATTGATAGACTTTTAGTAGTTACTTTTACAAATGCGGCTGCTACTGAATTAAAAGAAAGATTGTTAGTAGCACTTTACAAAAAAATTGATGAGGAACCAAAAAATATATTTTTAAGAAGGCAAATTAAGCTATTATCAAGAGCTAGTATTACTACAATTGATTCTTTTTGTATTGATTTAGTGAGACAAAATTTTTATAATTTAGATATTGATCCTAATTTTAAAATTTGTGATAATGCTAGAGCTCATATATTAAAAAATAAAGCTATGTCAAAAATTCTTGAATCTAAATATCAGGATGAATCAAATTTAAATGTTGATAAAACCTCTTTAGGATTATATAAGATTTTAGAGTTATTTGGTGGAAAAGATGAAAATTTAATTTCAATGTTATTTAGTATATATAATTATATACAAAGTTTTCCATATCCATTTGAATATTTAAAGTCTAGTGTAGATAAATATAATTTAAAAGGAATAGATGACTTATATAATACAGATTTTGGAAAACAAATTTTAGATGATGCAATTGATAATTTAAATGTTTTGTTAAAAAGGACAAATGAATTTAGGGAGCAGTTAGCCAAAAATGAAGAATTTGTAGCGCATGTAGAATTACTGGATGATGATATTAATGTATTAGAAAGATGTATAAATAATTATGGAAATTCATGGGATAAATTATTTAATATTTTGAAATTTGAAAATTTAAAAGAAAATACAAGAAAAAAAGTTTCAAATATAGAGTTAAGAGATAAAATAAAAGATTTTAGAAATACAATTTTAAAAAAAGGTTTTGAGGAAGTTAAAAAAAATATATATGCAGATACAAATGAAATTTTAAAAGATAATAAGATTGCATATGAATATATAAAATATTTGTATGATTTTTTAGTATTATTTGATGAAGAGTATAAAAAAGAAAAAAGGGCTTTAGAATTATTAGAATTTAATGATATTCACCATTTGACACTTGAGTTATTATATACTGAAGATAAAGATGGTAAAAAAACATATAGTCAAATTGCTAAATCTTTACAAGAAAAATATCTTGAAACTTATACTGATGAATACCAAGATACAGACTTTGTTCAGGAAAGTATATTAGATGCAGTATCCGGTAATAAAAATAGATTTATGGTAGGAGATATAAAACAAAGTATATATAAATTTAGACAGGCAAGACCTGAAATTTTTAACTATAAATATGATAAATATAAGCAATATTTTGAAGATGATAAAACAAGTGAAGATACTAAGATTATACTTGCACAAAATTTTAGAAGTAGAAATCAAGTTATTTCTAGTATAAATTATATTTTTGAACAAATAATGAGTAAAAAAATGGGGGATTGCAATTATGCAGATGATGAAGTACTAAAATTTGGTGCAGATTTATATAAAGAAGAAGGTGGTATAAATTATAAAACAGAAATTAATATAGTAGATTTAAATAAAAAAGAAAATATAGAAAAAGATGAAGAAAGTGAAGATGAATCAATAAAAGAAATTTTTGAATTAAAGAAGTTTGAACAAGAATCAATTCAAATTGCAAAAAAAATAATTGAGCTTAAGAAGGGTTTTAAAACTTATGATATAAAAGAAAAAAAATTTAATCCTGTAAAATATAAAGATATAGTTATATTATTAAGAGGTATAAAGTCAAAAGGTGTTATATTAGAAAATACATTAAAAAAATTTGATATACCAGTTTTTTCTGATGCTTCAACTAATTTGTTTTTAAGCGATGAAGTAGAACTTGTGCTTGCATTTTTAAAAGTTATAGATAATCCACTGCAAGATATAGAAATGACTAGTATTATGTATAGTGTAATAGGGAAATTTACATTAGATGACCTTTGTTATATTAAACTATTTAATGATAATAAAGGAAAAAAAATGTATGATTCTATTGTATATGTTAATGAAGAATTAAAAAATAGAGAAGATTTAAGTAAAGATGAAATAATTATACATGAAAAAATAAATAGATTTCTTGAATTACTTGATAAATTCAAAAAATATTCATATATTTATTCAATATCTGAAATTTTAATAAGGCTATATAAAGATACAAACATATATTATCAGTTTGCATTAGAAAATTTATATGAGAGTAAAAAAGCG
This sequence comes from uncultured Clostridium sp., assembly GCA_947361355.1. Taxonomy (GTDB): domain Bacteria; phylum Bacillota; class Clostridia; order TANB77; family CAG-465; genus CAG-465. The sequence goes on along the minus strand of CANAIR010000012.1, from coordinate 2,438 downwards.
AATTTAAATTTACTTATTACCATTGCAAGGGATTTTGAAAAGAATATAGATAATACTTTATCATCATATATTTCATATATAGATAATATAAAAAATACATCACAAGGAAATAGCGAAGCAAAAATTTTAGGCGAGAATGAGGATGTTGTGCGTATAATGACTATACATAAATCCAAAGGACTTGAATTTCCTGTAGTAATTCTTGCAGATACTAATACAAACTATATGGAAATTGATTTTTCAAAAGAAGTAATAATGAATCAAGATTTTGGAATGGGAATAAATGTAGTAAACGAGGATTATGGTATAACTTATCCATCTGTTATAAAACAGGCAATAAAAAAGATTAGTTTAAGGAAAAATAGATCAGAAGAGTTAAGAATGTTATATGTTGCTTTAACACGTGCTAAAGAAAAATTAATAATTTTTGCTACATTAGACGATTATAAAAAGTTTTCAGCAAAGCAGTTTGTAATGTATAAAAATGAAAAAATAGATCCATGTATTATAGAAAAAAATAAATCATATTTTCAAAATATAAATATGGCGTTAAAAAATTACAAAGATGAAGATTTATTCGATATTAATTTGATAAAGTTAGAAATTACTGAGGATTTTAAAAGAGAATTAAATGTTGATAACAATATAGATAAATTTAGTATAGAAAATAGCGTAAAAAAATTAGAAAATAGTATAAAAAAAATAGATGATGAAAATATAATTAATAAAGAAAACGAAATTAGAGAAAATTTAGAATATAAATATGGGCATGAAGATGATGTTAATATGCAAACTAGGATTAGTGTAAGTGCTTTAAAAGAAAGTTATTTAAAATCAGTTATGGATGATGAAAACTATGATAAAGACTTTAAACAAAATGAAATTATAGAAGAAAATAGCATAGAAAAAGGGGATAAAGATTATTTGCCAAATTGTTTAAAAGAAAGTGAAGAAAAATATACACCAGTTAGAAAAGGTATTTTGGTTCATTTTGTTTTAGAAAATCTTGAATTTAATTTAATTAATTCAAAAGATGAATTAAAAAATTATATAGTGAGTTTAGTTAAAAAGGGTGTATTAACTAAAGAAGATGCAAAGTATATAAATGTGGAAAAAATATTTAATTTTTTATATTCAGACATAGGAAAAGAATTAAAAAATGCTAAGGAAATTTTTAGAGAAGAAGAATTTGTATTAAAAAGTAATAGTAATCAAGCAAGCTATATACAAGGTGTTATAGATTTGTACTATATTAATGAAAAGGGGAATATAGTTTTAGTTGATTTTAAAACAGATAAGCTAAAAAATAAAGAAGATTTTGTAAAAAAATATAAGATACAACTTGATATATATAAAGAGGCATTAGAAAGATTAACTAAGTTAAAAGTTGAAAAAACATATATATATTCTTTTAACTTGGATTGCAAAATAGATATATATGATAGTTAGAAAGGAAATTAATATGAAAAAAAATTATACAGATGAAAATATTATTCATGTCGTAAATAATGAAATAGAGTATTTGCAGTTTAAAATATTAAATAAATATAATTTAAAACATTGTATTACTTTAAGACATGGTGGTGTAAGTAAAGGTGATTTTGAATCTTTAAATTTTAATATGAGAGCAGATTTAAAAGAAAATGTAATGGATAATTTATATAAAGTTTGTAGTTGTTTAAATATAGATAAAAATAATGTATTTAAAGCTCACCAAAATCATACAGATAATATATTAGTATTGGATAGCAATAATAAAGAAAGTTATCATATTGAAGATATCTTAGATGAAGACTATGATGCGTATATTGTAACTAAAAAAAATATTGCTACACTTATTACAACAGCTGATTGCAATCCTGTAATTGTTTATGACCCTATAAAAAACATAGTAGCAAATATTCATAGTGGATGGAAAGGAACTATAAAAAAGATTGTTATTAAAACTTGTGAAAAATTAATAAATGAGTTTGGGTGTAATGCGAGTGATTTAATTGTTTGTATTGGTCCATCTATAAAAAAATGTTGTTTTAGTAGTGAAGAAGAAAGCTTTAAAAAAATATTTACAGATGTTTGGAAAAATGAAGAAGATTATATGTTTTACGAAGATAATTTAAAGAGATTTCATATAGATTTAGTATATTTAATAAAAAAAGATTTAGAAAAATTAGGGGTAAAAAACATAATAGATTCTAATATATGTACAGTTTGTAATAGTAATGATTTTTTCTCATATAGGAGTGCAACTAAGAATAAACAGAAAAATTATGGCCTTATGGCAACAATAGTTTCACTATAAGTATTGAAAAAAATAAAATTTTGATATAAAATATGATATATATAATAATAGAAGTTTAAATATGTAAACAAAAGGAGAGGTAGATATGAATAAACTACACACACACACACACACACACACACAGGTGCTATGGGCATAA
>CANAIR010000011.1 GCA_947361355.1 uncultured Clostridium sp. | reverse complement strand
CGCTAGTATTATTATTACTATAATTGTTATCACTAATACTATTAGTGAAATACCTCCTCTAGGGCCTACTTTGTAAAAAAATTTTTGTGCATATTTTTTATTTGTATTTTCTATATATTTTTTCATGTCTCCACCTCTTATTTTTACATGCCTTTTATTATTTTTTCCATTATTTTATATTCTATACTATTATCCTTCTATAGTCATTGGAAATTTGTTCCAATTTAGCAACATTTTTATCCAAATCTCTCTTTTTTCAACTATTTTTTTATTTATTTCATTTTTCTTTCTTTTTTATTACATTTTAGTTACAAAAAGCACACAAAACCTAGCTAAAGGAATTCCTCTCCTTTAACTAGGTTTTTATATCTATTTTCATTTACATTTTTTACAAAATTTGTATAAGTATTTTCTTCTATTTTTTGTTTATAACTGTGTGTGTGTGTGTGTGTGTGTGTGTGTAGTATTTTCATACTTTCCTCTCCTTTTGTTTACATATAATTATAATAAATGTTACTATTTATATTTTATATTAAAATTCATATTTTTGCAACAATTTATAACTATCAATATTTTTTAAAAATTTTCTACAATTTTATCTACTGTTATTCCATATTCTTCGTATAATTTATCTGGCTTTCCCGATTTACCAAATCTATCTTGTACTCCAAGTTTTATTAATCTTTTAGGACACTCTTGTGTAAGTACATTTGATACAATACTACCTATCCCACCTATAATACTATGATCCTCTATTGATACAAGTTTATCTGTCTGCATTGCACATTTTACAATAGCTTCTTTGTCCACTGGTTTAATACTATATAAATCAACTACTCTAACATCTATCCCTTTTTGTTTTAATTTTTCTTTTGCCTCCAAAGCTATACTAACAGTTGCACCAACAGCAAATATAGTCCCATCACTTCCATTACCAAAAGTAATCGACTTACCAATTTTAAAATTATCATTTAAACTATATATTTCAGGGACCTCACTTCTTCCAAGTCTAATATATTTTGGTCCACTAATATTCAAACACTCATGTAAAATTTTTTTTGTAGCAATATCATCTGCTGGGCAAAATACTTTCATATCTGGTATAACATTCATTAATGCAATATCTTCTATACATTGATGTGTTGCGCCATCCTCGCCTACTGCAAGACCAGTATGAGTGGCACATAAATTGATATTAACATGTGAATATGCAGATGTATTTCTTACTTGCTCATACGCTCTTCCAGCTAGAAACATTGCAAAAGTAGAAGCAAATACAATTTTACCAGTAAGTGCCATTCCGCATGCTGTACCTATCATATCTTGTTCAGAAATTCCCATATCAAAATGTCTATCTGGAAATCTCTCCTTAAACATTGATGTACATGTTGCAGTCGCTAAATCAGCGTCAAATACAACTACATTTTTATCTTTTCCAACTTCAACTAAAAATTCACCATAAGCTTTTCTTGTTGATTTCATATACTACCCCCTACTCAACTCTTTTATAGCAAGATTATACTCTTCTTCTTTTATACCACGTCCATGCCATGACACTTGATTTTCCATAAAGGAAACTCCCTTTCCTTTTACTGTCTTTGCAATAATACAATTTGGCTTACCACTTATCTTTGCATTATCTATTGCTTTTATTAAAGCTTCAATACTATGCCCATCTACTACTTGAACATTCATTCCAAATGATAAGAATTTTTCTTTTAAATTATCCAATTTTTTTACTTCTTCATTTGTACCATCTATTTGTAATCCATTATTATCTATAACTACTATAAGATTATCTAAATTGTATTTATTTGCACTCATTAATGCCTCCCAGACTTGTCCTTCCTGTAACTCTCCATCACCTAACAGGCAATATACCATTCCATCCTCATTAGATATTTTTTTTGAAAGTGCCATTCCATTAGCAATTGACAAACCTTGTCCAAGTGAACCACTTGAAACATCAACACCATTTATTTTATTACTTGGGTGTCCCTCTAAATAACTATTATATTTTCTAAGTGTATTTAAGTCTTCCTCTGGTATAAAACCACACTCTGATAATATAGCATAATATGCTGGCGCAGCATGACCTTTCGACATTACAAATTTATCAATTCTATCTCCATTTTTATTTTCATTTAAATTCATTGCATACTTATATATTACTGTTAATATGTCTGCACAAGATAAACTCCCACCAGGGTGGCCTGAGCCAGCGTTATATATCATTTCTATTATTTTTTTTCTAATATTATTTGAAACTAATTCTAATTTATTTATTTTTTCTTCCATATTTTCCCCCTTTACTCGATTATAGGTTTAAAGCCATTACCTATTGCTTCATTTGCAGTTGTTATATACATCATGGCTTTACTATCATTTTCTCTAATAATTTGCTTTAATTTTGAAATTTGTGATCTTGTTATAATACATGTAATTGTTGTATTTTCCTCTTTAGAATGTGCACCTAATGTATTTGTAATAGTTGCTCCTCTTTGTAACTCATTAAGTATTGCACCTATTACTTTATCTGTTTTTTTAGTTATAATTGTTGCAACTTTAGTCTTATCAATACCTTCAAAGACTACATCAATAACTTTAGTAGATATAAATAATGATATTAAAGAATATAATCCCAAATTAACATCTTTAAAAGCAATAACGGTAGCTAAAATTATTACAGCTTCTATTATAAGTAATACTTGTGATAAACTTTGCACTGATGTGCATCTATATATAATATTTGCAAGCAAATCTGAACCACCAGAACTAGATCCAGACTTTAGAACAAGCGACAATCCAAGACCTGTAATTATTCCTCCAAATATACAAGACATCAATAAATCTATTGGTGCTTTTGCAATAATACTATCATATTTAAAAAACTCTAAAAAAATGGATAACAAAACAGTAGAGGTTATAGTTTTAAAAGTAAAACCCTTACCTAATTTTATAATTGACATTATAAAAAGAGGTAAATTAATAAGCAATATTGTAATCCCCATTGGAACTTTAAAAATATAATATATAATTGTTGCTATACCACTTGCACCACCAGTTGACATTTTATGTGGTAGTAAAAACATATTAATTGATAGACTAACTAAATATGAGCCTATAATCATCAACATAATATCTTTAAAAAAATGCCATGAATTAATTAATTTAATATAATTATTTTTTTTATTTATATCTTTTTTTATAATTTCTTTCATATCATACACCTAGTTAAAACATAACTCAAAAACTAATCATAATATGAATAATCCAACGTTTACTTATTAAATCTCCTCTTTTAAAATATCAATAAATTTATTATTATTAATATATTCTTTAAAAGAAGTTTTTCTTAATAGCTTAATTTTTTCATCTAAACTATCACCATCATTAACACACAGTATATAACCTTCTTCTTGTAACTTATTACATACTTCTATTTGATGATCATTTACATGTTCTCCATATTTTTTTAATCTAGGCATAGCAAGAATTTTTTTCTTTTGATACAAACTATCAAATATTGTACCAACACCACCATGACATATAATAAAATCTGCTTGCCTTGTTTTTTCTATTATTTCATCATGTGGTATAAAAGGTATACACTGAATTTTTTCACTTTCATATTTGGTATAGCCTGATTGTGCAACAATTTTTTCATTTTTTAATTCATTTGATTCTTCAATTTCTTTAAATAACCTAGAAAAATCTTGTTTTTGAGTTCCTACTAATACTAAAACCACTACATAAGCCTCCCTATATATTCTGCTTTTTTATACTTATTACATAAGTTTTCCCATTGCACATAGAATTTATCAGCAAAATAATATACGTTTTTACCAGTTTTTGAAAGCGAATCTACTTTTGCTAAAGATTCTATATAAATTATCTTTTTACCAAATATTTTTCCAAAAAAGCACATTATTCCGCCAACTTGAGCTCCCGTTGTAACAATTGTATTTGGCTTAAATTTTATAATAGTTTTAATACAAATATATATATTATATATTATTGCCCCAAAATACTTTATTATATTCTTATTTGGTCCATATTTAAAAAAATTTACATTATATTTTCCTTTTAACTTTTCAGTTACATCTGTTTTTTCAGTAACAATTAAATATTCATATTCACTAAATAATGGCTCTAATTTTAAAAGCTCAGATAAATGTCCACCTGAACTAGATGTAAATATAACTTTTTTCACATTATACTCCTTTTATTTTTATTTTTACATTATATTTTTTCTCTAAATACATTTTATTTTTTTTCTTTGGTCCTGATAACATTGATGTATATCTTAAAGGTACACCAACTTGTATTAATGTATTAATATTACTCATATCTTCTGATAAATTTTTTATTTCTTTTTTTATTAATTTTTCAACTTTTTCTAATACAATTTTTGATAATACATATTCAGCAAAATTATCACATACTGGACCTACAAGTTCTTCATTACTTGCAGTTATTTCATCTGTAGTTTGAAGTCCAATACGTATTATCTTCACATTACTCTTTTTGCATTCTTTTATCACTTTATATGTTCTATCTATTGCTTCATTAAGCGATAAAGGAATATATTCATTTTTCATATACATATCATATAATTCACTTGGACTTATAACGTAAACAGGATAAATCCTAAGATTTATAGGATTGTATCTTAAGCATTCTTTTATACTATATTCCTCTTTTTTATAACTACTTTTTGGCAAACCAATCATTAATTGATGACCTAAATTAATTCCATATAAATTTATTAATCTAGAAGCCCTCATCACATCTTTTTTTAAGTGCCCCCTTTTTGAAGCATTTAAAACTTCATTATCCATTGATTGAACTCCAAGCTCGATTGTTTCAACATTATACTTTTTTAATATCTTAAGTATATATGGATAAATATAATCTGGTCTAGTAGATATTCTTATACTATCAACTTTCTTATTATTTATATATTTGTTTGCTACTTTTAAATACTCTATTTGTTCTTTTATACTAATGCCTGTAAAACTTCCTCCAAAAAATGCTATTTGTATTTTTTTACATTTATTAGTATTATTAAAATATTTTAAATAATTTTTAATTTCATTATCAACATCTGATGTAGAAACACTCTTAACTTTACCACTAATTTTTTTTTGATTGCAAAATACACATTCATTTTTACATCCTTTATGAGGAATAAATATAGGAATAGTATATTGATTTTCCTTATTTGCAATATTTTTTAATTCTTTATCTAAATTTAAATTAATACTTATATGTCTCATAGGCGTATTTTGCTGCATTTTGTTCTGCTTGTTTTTTACTTTTTCCAATTCCTTCTCCTATCTTTTTACCATTAAATTTTAGTTCTACTTTAAAAGTTTTATCATGTTCTGGACCAATCTCGTCAATTAATAAATATTCTATTTTTACTGTTCCATGCTTTTGTAACTTCTCTTGTAATGATGTTTTATAATCTATATTATAATTTTTTCCTTGTAAAGTTAATTTTATTTCCTTATCCAAAAGTCTAAGAACAATATCCCTTGCTAGTTCATAACCTCCATCTAAGTATATTGCACCAAGTACTGCTTCAAAAGCATCTGCTAAAATTGCATCTTTCATTTTACCATTATTTGTAGTTTCACATTTTCCAAGATATATATAATCTTGTCCTTCTATTCTTTTCATGGCAGAACTTAAAGAAGTTTCACATACTATGCTCGCTCTTTTTTTTGTCATTTCCCCCTCTGATAATACTGGTTTACAATTATATAGCATATCTGATATAATATGTTCAAGTATTGCATCTCCTAAAAATTCTATTCTTTCATTATACTTTTTATTACTGTTTTGTACATTCATATCATAAGCATATGACTTATGAGTTAAAGCGAGTTTAAGTAATGAAATATCATTAAATATATATTGTAGCTTAGTTTGAAACCTAAGTAATTTTTCTTGTTCTTTCATTTTTCATCCTTCTTTCCTATTATATTATACATAAAATTTTATATAATTTCAAGAAAAAATATCTTAATTTATTATTTATATATTTTTTACAAAGTTTTAAAAATTAAAAATCGATATAAAAAATGAGACGATTTTTAAATCATCCCATTTTTAAATATTTTTATGCAAATCTATTTATACCCATTATATAAATAGCTATAAAAAATATACATAAGAAAAAACACATTAAAAAAATTAAAATATATTTAACAAAGTTACAATAATCATATACTTTTAGGATCTCTATATTAATAGATTTTACTTTATCGTACTGTAACCAATCTGGTTTTATATCTTCCAAATTAAAATTAAGCTCTTCTTTATCACCTAATTTTTTATCTTCATATAGTTGTTTATATAATACTTCATTATTTTCATCTAAAAGTACTACATTAAAGCTTGTATAAATTACTTCATCTAACTTATTTGAAATAAAAATAGCTTCAATTCTTTCATCATATTTATAAACTACATTTTCATTATCTATTTCTTTTCCTTTACATCCTACTAACATATAACTTACAGCTATAATTAATAATGATAATAATAAATATTTAATATTATACTTTATTTTCATTATATTTTCTCTCAATTTTTATTTAAAGTACTAATATTATAACCACCATTTCAACCATAAGATAAGTAACACCACCAAAAGAATAAATAAAATAATTACTAGCATATCTATAAAGGTACCATATATAAAAACTTCTATTATTTCAGCATCCATAGAATCAACTCTTTCATATTCCAACCATTCAGGTTTTATATCCTCTAAATCGACGGAAAAAGTTTCTCCTTTTGACATAATCATATCAGTAAAATCCTCTTTTACTAAAATCTCATTTTCTTTGTCCAAAAGCATTATATTAAATGTTGCATAAATTTTCTCATCTGAATTATTAATTACTTCTATTGACTCTATCCTCTTGTTATAATTTATACTTACTGTATCTTTTTTAATTTCTTCTCCTTTGCAGGCCGTAAATGTTAACATTACTAAAACCACAAATACTAATAATAACGCTTTTTTTCTATTTTTCCGATTCATCTTATCCTCCAATATGAATTGTTTTTATTGTTTTTTAACTTCACTCAAGCAACATTTTTATCAAAATTAAAATACACACAAAACTAAAACTTATAATACAGTTTACATTATTTTTATCAACTTCACAGACTAAAATATCCTCCAATTCAACATTTTTTACCTTTTCTTCTTTTATATATTCAGGCTTTACATCCAAAATAGGTATATTAATATTATATCCTTTACTTAAAAATTTATTGTTATATTGCTTTAAAAAAATAATTTCTTTAGAATTATTTAACAATACAACATTAAATGTGACCCAATAATTACTTGTTGAATCTGTTTGTATAGTCAAAATTTTTTTTTCTTCATCATAATCATATTCTATATTCTCAAAATCATTTTGTTTTTTACAACCAGAAAAAGTTAAAACTACAAAAATTAACAATAGTATATACTTAAACTTCTTTATTTTCATAATTTTTGTTTTCTAAACTTTGCAAATTTCGACAAATAAAAAATATTGAAGCTAAAAATACAACAGTAAACATAATGAAAAATACTAATATAATCATTTTCAAATGACTAAAAGCATGGATTTGTAAAATTTCTATTTTTAAGCTATCAGTGTTTTCTAAGTTATAATCTATATCTTCAAAAGTTAAAACATATACTTTTTCTAAGCGCTTGTTTCTATAAGTCTGTCCATATAACTTTTGTCCTGCTTCATCTAATATATTAACTTTAAAATCTACATAGACATAATCGTCAATATTATTAATTATTTTTACTGTCTTATCTTCACAATATTCAAAACTTATTGTGTCATTTGGAAGTAATTTTCCTCTACATCCTGTAAAAGTTAATATAATAAAAATAAGCAAAAATAAAAATATTACGTTTTTTGAGTTCTTCACAACTTATCCATCTCCTTTACTTAAATTTGATGCAAATCTATTTTGTTACACTATTATATAACTTTTTTAAAATTATGTCAAGTAAAAAAGTTGCTAAGCATAAAAAAGAACGAGCATAAAATAACTCGTCTTTATAAAACTTATTCATTTTCATTTATATATTCTACAACATCACTAACTGAAGATATTTTTTCAGCCTCTGCTTCTGGGATTTCCATATCAAATTCTTCTTCTAAAGCCATTATTAATTCTACTATGTCTAAAGAATCTGCACCTAAATCATCAATAAATGTTGTTTCCATAGTAATTGTGTCTAAATCTTCTATACCTAATTGTTCTCCTATAACCTCTTTTACTCTTTCAAAAATAGCTTCCATTTTCGCACCTCCTTGACTTGTATAGTAAATTATATTTCTATTATCTTATATTTACTCATTATTGTCAATAGTATTACACTTTTTTTTAACATTTTTTGTAATTTATATATTTTTTTACTATTTTATATATTATATTCAAAATCACAATTTACGTTCTAAGTCTTGCATAATATTATATATTTTTGTAGACCAACTAGTATCACTTGCGTACTTAACGTTAATATCTGATATAGTATATCCATAAAAAAACTTACCATTTTCAGTTAAATAATTATTTAATATATACTTTGATACATATTGTATACATTCGTCTTTACTTGAAAACGCCTTAGCACTATTATATGGATCTCTATCATATGCCATAAATCCGAATATATTATTTTTATCTCTACTTAATGCTGATTTTCCGTAATTACTCTCATGACAGGCAAGTGCAACAATAAATAAAGAATTAATACCAATATCATCACATTGCTTAAAACTGCTACCTAAACCATGCAAATTAGTTCCATGCAACATTTTATCATAGTCCTTTGAACTATATTTAGATTTTGTTCTTAAGTCCATATTAAATGATATTTTATCTATCTTTTTTACTTCACTTTTTTTCATTAAATAATTATGCGAATATTTTATCTCATCTTTGCTACTTTTAATTTCATTTGGTATAACAAATATCATCCCTATAAAAAATACTATACCAAATATTACTACTATATCTCTCATTTTTAATCACTATATAACATTATACCACATTATTTTACATAATTCAATTCATTATATTTTATCTAGTAAAACGCCATTGCTTAAAATATGTGCACTTTCCTGATGTATTTAAAGAAATTTGAAATATACCATCAATTTGTTGAACAATATTACTAGGTAATATAACTCTTTTCATTTGCCAATTAACAATACAAAATTTTTCATCACAAGTGATTATTTTATATGTATACTCTATATCTTTTTGATTATCTGCTACTATTTTCCATAAATCTATAACTTCATTAAAGTTACTACATGGCTTGTCTATTGGATTTTCATAATACTTAACATTACTATCTAATGTTGCCAAAGTTTTTATCCAATTCAAATCTTTCCAAGAATCCATAAACTCTTTTACCCATTTATCATACATTTCTATCACAATATATACCTCCCCCTACTTTTTTGTTAATTCATAACTTTGATATATAAGATCTTTTACAAGAAATACATCAACATTTTCATCAATTATAATAGTGTTCCAATGCTCTTTATTCATATGATATGCTGGAATTACATATTCATATGTACTTCTTAGTATATCTGAATAATCAGGTTGTGTTTTAACATTAACATACAACTTATTATTGACATTCATTATAAGAAGGAACCATTTGTTATTTTTAGTATGTTTCATAACTATTGAAAAATTATCATTTTTAAATGGATGATCTTCATACGTGTGTGGAAATTCTAAACAGTATTTTACAATATCTTCCTTATTCATTTTTGCTCCCTCCAAAAAATATAAATTTAATATAACAATATTAAATTTCAACAAAAAGCTTAAAGACTTTTACAAATCAAACAAATGTATTTAAATATAGTATCTATTAAAGTTTAACCTATATTTATCGATGAAATATATTTATTATTACAATAATTTAAATATAAATATTATTAAAGTTAAAATTTAGTATTGGATAATACTTATTTAAAGTTTTTAAATACATATTTTCTTTTAACATTATAAAACTTTTAGACTAAAATATCAAGTTATTTCTAAATATAAAAAAGATGTAAATGCGATAAATATACATTTACATCTAATTTTTTATTTAAATAACTTATATTTAATTACTTAAATTAAGCAATAACGTTAGATACTGAACCAGCACCAACTGTTCTACCACCTTCACGAATAGCGAATTTTAATCCTTTTTCGATAGCGATAGGAGTTATAAGTTTAATTTTCATAGTTACGTTATCTCCTGGCATTACCATTTCTTTTTCTTTTGGTAATTCGATAACACCTGTAACATCTGTTGTTCTGAAATAGAATTGAGGTCTGTATCCTTGGAAGAATGGTGTATGTCTTCCACCTTCTTCTTTAGTTAAGATATAAACTTCAGCTTCAAATTCAGTATGTGGATGTATAGAACCAGGTTTAGCAATAACTTGACCTCTTTCGATTTCTGTTCTTTGAACACCTCTTAAAAGGATACCTGCATTGTCACCAGCTTCAGCAGAAGCAAGTTCTTTTCTAAACATTTCAATACCAGTTACTACTGTTTTTCTTGGCTCGTCAGTAAGACCAACAATTTCAACTTCTTCAGAAAGTTTTAATGTACCTCTTTCAATTCTACCTGTTGCAACTGTACCTCTACCTGTAATAGTAAATACATCTTCAACTGGCATTAAGAAAGGTTTATCAGTATCTCTTTCTGGAGTTGGAATATATGTATCAATTGCTTCTAATAGATCTTTTACACATTTGTATTCTGGTGCTTCTGGATCTGTTGAAGAACACTCTAATACTTTTAATGCAGATCCTTGAATTACTGGAGTTGTATCACCTGGGAATTCATAAGAAGATAATAAGTCTCTTATATCCATTTCAACTAATTCTAATAATTCTGGATCATCAACCATATCACATTTGTTCATGAAAACAACTATATAAGGTACACCAACTTGTCTTGCTAGAAGTATGTGTTCTCTAGTTTGAGGCATTGGACCATCAGCTGCTGAAACAACTAATACAGCACCATCCATTTGTGCAGCACCAGTAATCATATTTTTAACATAGTCTGCGTGTCCTGGACAGTCAACGTGTGCATAGTGTCTATTTGCAGTTTCGTATTCAACGTGCGCAGTAGAGATTGTGATACCTCTTGCTCTTTCTTCTGGAGCACCATCAATTTGATCATATGCTCTAAATTCTGCTCCACCAGTTAAGCTACAATATTTAGTTATAGCTGCTGTAAGTGTAGTTTTACCATGGTCAACGTGACCAATAGTACCAATGTTAGCATGTGGTTTGTTTCTTTCAAACTTTTGTTTTGCCATTTAAAATTCCTCCTTAAATTCATATTTTAATGTCTAATTATCTTTAGACATTACTTTGCATTTATTATTTTACTACATCAATAAGTATTTTGCAATACTTCAAATGTAAATTATACTTATTTAGACTAAATTAGTCTTCTTTTTTAGTTCTGCTAGCAACTATTGTTTCTAAAACAGATTTTGGAACTTCCTCATAATGTGAAGGTTCCATTGAATATACACCTCTACCTTGAGTCTTAGATCTTAAGTCTGTTGCATATCCAAACATTTCAGAAAGTGGAATAAATGAATGTATAGTTGTAGTTCCTTGAACTGTATCCATACCTTCCATTCTACCACGTCTTGAGTTAACATCACCAATAACATCACCCATATACTCTTCTGGAACAATAATGTCAACTTTCATTATAGGTTCAAGTAAAGCTGCTCCACCTTGACGGCAAGCTTCTTTAAATGCCATAGATCCAGCAACATGGAATGCCATTTCAGATGAGTCAACATCATGGTATGATCCATCTACTAAAGCAACTTTAACATCAACAACTGGATATCCAGCAAGTACACCTGATTTCATAGCATCTTGTATTCCTTCGTCAGTTGGTTTAACATATTCTTTTGGAACTACACCACCAACAATTTTTGATGTAAATTCATATCCTTTACCAGCTTCGTTTGGTTCAACTTCAAGCCATACATGACCATATTGACCTCTACCACCAGATTGTCTTATAAATTTACCTTCTACTCTTACTGGTTTTTTAATTGTTTCTTTATAAGAAACTTGTGGTTTACCAACATTTGCTTCTACTTTGAATTCTCTTTTCATTCTATCAACAATGATATCTAAGTGCAATTCACCCATACCTGCAATTATTGTTTGACCTGTTTCTTGATCAGTATAAGTTTTAAATGAAGGATCTTCTTCAGCTAATTTTTGTAAGGCTATTGCCATTTTTTCTTGATCAGCTTTTGATTTAGGTTCAATAGCTATATCAATAACTGGTTCTGGGAATTCAATTGATTCAAGAACAATTGGATGTCCCTCTTCACAAAGTGAATCACCAGTAACAACATCTTTTAAACCAACAGCACAAGCTATATCTCCAGCATATACTTTGTCTATATCTTGTCTATTATTTGCGTGCATTTGAATAAGTCTTCCTATTCTTTCTTTTTTACCTTTATTTGCATTTAAAACATATGAACCACTACTTAATGTTCCTGAATAAACCCTAAAGAAAGTTAATTTACCAACATAAGGATCAGTCATTATTTTAAATGCTAATGCTGCAAATGGTTCTTCATCAGATGATCTTCTACTCTCTTCTGTACCATCTTCTAATACACCTTTTATATCTTCAATATCTGTTGGAGCTGGCATATAATCAACAATGTTATCAAGTAATTCTTGAACACCTTTATTTTTATATGAACTTCCACAAGTTACAGGAACCATTGTGTTAGCAATAGTTGATTTTCTTATTGCTGCTTTCATTTCCTCTAATGTGAATTCCTCTCCATTAAGATATTTTTCCATTAATTCATCATCAGTCTCAGCGATATGTTCAACTAGTTCTGTTCTATATTGTTCAGCTAATTCTTTCATATCTTCTGGAATTTCTTCATGTCTTACATCTTTTCCTAAATCATCATAATGAACTAAAGCTTCCATTTTTAATAAATCAACAATACCTTTAAATGTATCTTCTTTACCTATTGGAAGAGCAATTGGAACTGCATTTGCTTGTAATCTTTCTCTTAATTGTTTTACACAATTAAAGAAATCAGCACCTGTAATATCCATTTTATTAACATATACCATTCTTGGTACGTTATATCTATTTGCTTGTCTCCATACAGTTTCAGATTGTGGTTGAACTCCACCTTTTGCACAAAGTACTGTAACAGAACCATCTAATACTCTAAGAGATCTTTCAACTTCAATTGTAAAGTCAACGTGTCCTGGAGTATCAATAATATTTATTCTGTTATTATTCCAAAAACAAGTTGTAGCAGCTGAAGTAATAGTGATACCTCTTTCTTGTTCTTGAGACATCCAATCCATTGTAGCTTCACCTGTATGAGTCTCACCTATTTTATGAGTTTTACCTGTATAAAATAGTATTCTTTCAGTAGTAGTTGTTTTACCAGCATCAATATGTGCCATGATACCGATATTTCTTGTCCTCTCAAGAGGATATTCTCTACCTGCCATTTATTTTCCTCCTTTGGTTTATATTACCATCTATAATGAGCAAATGCTTTGTTAGCTTCTGCCATTTTGTGAGTATCTTCTTTTTTCTTGAATGCTCCACCTTGACCATTGATAGCATCCATTATTTCACCAGCTAGTTTTTGTTCCATACTATGTTCATTTCTTTTTCTAGCATATTCAACTAACCATCTAATTGCAAGTGATTGTTTTCTATCTGCTCTAATTTCCATAGGAACTTGATATGTAGCTCCACCTACACGTCTTGCTTTTACTTCAAGAAGTGGTGTTACATTATCAAGTGCTTGTTGGAACGCATCTAATGCTTCTCTTCCAGTTTTTTCAGCAACTATATTAAATGCTCCATAAACAATTTTTTGTGCAGTAACTTTTTTACCATCCCACATTACTTTATTTATAAGCTTAGTTATAACTTTAGAATTATAAACTGGATCTGGCATAATTTCTCTTTTTGCTATATGTCCTTTTCTTGCCACTTTTCTTCCCTCCTTATATTATTTTATGAACTTTAAAAACTTAAGTTCAGGTACTCAAAAATTTTAATTTTTGTAAGGGCTTTGTTTAATATATCTTAAACTTTAAGCGCCTAACTTAAATACTATTTTTTCTTTGCTCTTTTTGCACCATATTTTGATTTAGCTTGCATTCTATTTGCAACCCCAGCAGTATCAAGTACGCCTCTAACAATATGATAACGAACACCTGGTAAGTCTTTTACCCTTCCACCTCTGATTAAAACAACACTGTGTTCTTGTAAATTATGTCCAATACCTGGAATATATGCTGTTACTTCCATAGTGTTAGATAATTTTACTCTGGCTACTTTACGCAAAGCTGAGTTGGGTTTTTTAGGAGTTTGAGTTTTTACAACTGTACAAACACCTCTTTTTTGTGGAGAAGATTGATTAGTAGCAGCTTTTTTTCTTGAGTTATAACCTCTTTGTAAAGCTGGAGATTTTGATTTAGTAACTTTATCTTCTCTTCTTTTTCTAACTAATTGGTTAAATGTAGGCACTTTAAGTTCACCTTCCTTTCTTTATAAAATGTATTATTTAAAACTACATAATACATATTTATTATAATAAATTTTCCTTAAAAAGTCAACATTTTTTACAAAATATTACATAATTATTACATTTAAAATATTATATACAAGATTTAATTAAAAACATTCAATATTTTTAAATTTTTTAAAATATTTTATATCCAATTTTTATCATTTGCTCATGTATTTGTTTTAATAGCATCTCAAAATATTAAGACTTTTATCAATCCTAACTTTTTATTATTAAACTATCATATTTAAATAATACAAATATTATTTTATAATAAATATTTAATGTCTATATTTCAAAAAGATTATATTTTAACACATATTGTGTTTGTTTTAAATTTCTTTCAAACACACTAAGATGTTATAATAATAGATAATAAATGATATAATTTTTTTGGTGATTATAATGAGAGAAAAAAATTACAATTTTAACATTTCTTTAGGGAAAAAAATAAAAGAATATAGAGAATTTAATAACTTAACTCAAGAAATTGTTGCAAAAGAACTAGACGTTGCTACAAATCATTATGGTAGGATTGAAAGAGGAGAAAATTCGTGTACAATACAAAATTTAATAAAATTATGCAGTATACTAAACACAACTCCAAATAATCTATTATGCGAATTCATAAATAATACTTCTGATGATTTTTTTACATATTTTAATACATTAAGTATAGAAGATAAATTTGTCCTAAAAGAAATTTCAATTTTACTTTTGTCAAAATATAAAAATAAATAATAAAAAATACAAGAAGCTTAAAACTTCTTGTATTTCTTATCTATACGTTAGCATCAACATTTGGAATACTAACTTTTACATCTACTGGTTTATTATTATATGTAAATCCATAAATATAATTTTTTACTATTTCTTTAGAAGCTCCATCTTCTGTTTTAAATGAAGATACTACACTTCTAATACATTCAACATATCTAATAACGCCTGATACATTTGGATCATACACTTCAATTCTAAACTTATTTGGATTTGAATTATCCTCTATTAATTTTATTGCACTAACAGTATACGTATCATTTAATTTTAATAAACATGGCTTTGATTGTAATAAAGTTTGTTTTAAATATCTCATAGCTTTATCTGATTCATTTTTAAATGATATAGTTTCATCTCTATATTTTAAAATATCTAATCTTGCAATAGCTTCAAAAAATCCTTTGCCAATATCACTCATACCATTTATATATTTATCTGATTGCATATCCAATATATAATTTTCATAATTATTAAATTTTGACTTACTCTTTTTGTATGCTTGTGTATAAGTTTCAAATCCTGCTGCTGTTAATGCTACTTTATAATCATTTTTTAATCTTAATACAGATTTTTCTAAGCCACCAGCTCTTAAATCTTTTGGTGAATCAGACAAAAATTCCAGTTTTTCTATACTATTTTCATACATTGAACCTTCTAATCTCATATCATTAGACTCAAATCCTTTTGCTTTTACTACTTTATCTGAATTTGCAACTTTAACTGTCATTTGACTAAGAGATCTTGGTAAAATACCTTCAAAATATAATTTTGATAATAATGACATTCCGTAAGTACAACCATTTAAATCTTCTTTTAATGGAACATTATCAAAAGATAAACCATCACGTTTAGTAATAAATTCAGAATCTGCAAGTAATATACTATCATCAACATGGTCATTATTATTGTCTATAAAATCATAATTCATTTGTGCAGCTATAACTTCAAATAAATTATCTAATATATCTGCATTTAAAGCATAAAAGAATTTTCCACTAGTTTGTGTAGCTATATTTTTCAATACCTCTTTATCTATTTCTTTTCCTAGACCAATTGTATAAACTTTTACACCTTTTTTCTTTGCTTCTTCGATAGCATTTTTTGTTCTATCACGATCATAACCACTTACATTTTCAGTATCTTTACCATCAGTAAGCAATATCATATACCTTCTAGCACCAGTCTTGTTTTCATCTGGAAATTGCTTTAATCCGCTACTTAAAGCTTCACCAATATATGTTCCAGTAAATCTTTCAGTAGAATTTTTAACACTATCTATTTTTGATTTTACATATTCCTTATCAGTTGTAAGTTCTGCTAAATTTGTATAATCAAATGTAAATTTACCAGCTCCAAATTTATAATCGCCTTTTAATTTATCTATCATTTTATTAGCAGTTGTTAATCTTTTAAAATTAACATCGTTTTCATTACTTTCTGCTATTTGCTCCTTTGAATACATAGAGCCAGAATTATCTATTACAAACATAAGCTCTGTTGTTAATCTACTTTTCATCGTACTCGAATCTGCTATAAACAACTTACAGTTTTCTTTAATTTGAGTAGATATAGATGAGTCCTCTTTATTTAAATTAGAATCTAACTTTATAAATTTATTTGCCCCTTCATCCAATTTATATATGCTTAAACTATCTTCCTTTAATCCTCTTTTAGCTAATGTTTCTTTATTATATTTTATTTTTACATCCATAGATTTTATTTTAGCATTTGAAAATATATAATATAATGGACTTGCCATTTCATTTAATTTTTGTAATGAATCAGTCTCATAAGCATCAACAGTTGTTTTTGTTAAATTACCACTACCAACTATTTGTATAGTAACATTTGTTTCTTTATCAGTAAATTTGTATTTTAGTTCTCTTTCAGAATCATTTAAATCATCAGATTTTGTACTTGCAAGTGTTGGATCTAAACCTAATAAGACTTCATCGCCATCCATCATTCCATCGCCATCTGTATCCGCATTTTTTGGGTCTGTTCTACTAACATTTTCCTCATATTCATCTGTAAGTCCATCCATATCAGTATCAGAAGAAATAACTTCAACATCCTCTAAACTATCAACTAAAATATTTTCCAAAACTGTTACTGAATTTGTTAATACCTTATTTCCAGATATAGCTGATATAGTGTATGTTCCCGCATTAGAAGGAAGTTCCCAGCGCACTTCTGATCCTTCATTACTGCTTAAATTTCCATCAGATACTTCCCATTTGATAGGATAATCAGTTGTATTTTTATCATATGCTATCGCTTTATACACTAACTCAGTTGGTTTAGTTGCAAGTATTTTATAATCTTCTCCATCAAACTTTATTTTAATAGGATTATATATAATTAAAAAAACTATATATGCTATTAAAATTCCAATTACAATTATAATAGAAGCTATAATACCCCTTTGATGGTCATAATAAAAATCTTCTAATGCGTCAATAATATCATTCATATTTATCCCCCTCTTATTTTTTTATAATTATATAATTATCTAATACATTATAATACACAAATCTACTTAAACTTTCATCTAAGTATTGATAGTATCTTCCTCTACGCAACACGTTTATTGTTTTTTCAGGAACATTATCAACATTTTCAACAGTATATTCAACTTTTTCACTATCAGAATTACTATTTAATATATCTATTAATTTAGTATTAAAATTGTCATTTATAGTTATTAACTTATCCTTATATACAAAATAATCATATTTTTTTGAAATAGCAATAGGAATTATTTCTTCATAATCAATACTATGTGTTTGTTTTATTTTTTCAGTAGTTATATTAAAATATGAGTGTATAACAACACTACTATAGTCTTTAATTGATTTATCTGATGTAATATCAAGATTATACCAATCATTTTCTAAGTTAACCATATTCCAAGCATGCGCTTCATTATTTAATCTTCCTGTAAGTACTATCGATTCTATTCCAACATTATCAAGTAAAACTTGCATTGATTTTGATAATCCATCACAAACTGCACTTTTTTGTACAAAAGTTCCATAAATTGTATGTGCACTATGTGGTATTTGATTTATATCATCATACTCATAATATTTTACAACTTTACCTAAAACATCATGCAATTTAAGCTCTTTTTCAAAATCATTTTCTGAAATGTTTACTTTAGATAAAATTTCTTGCATACCAACTTTAATTTGTTCTATTTGATTATTAAGTTCCTCTTTTGAAGTAACAGTATAAGATATATTTAAGCCTATTTTTGTTCCAAATATGTTTTTATTAGTAGAAACAGCATACTTATCATTTAAATAAAAAACTTCTGGATGATCTAATAAAAAACTATTTAATGCTTTTTCTACATCTTTCATTGTTTGATCATTATTAAAAAACTCATAATCTTGTATAATAAAATCTGTTTTTAATTCTTTTATGGCATTGGCAAGAGACTTATATATAGCCTGTTCATTTGGTAGTAATTTATTATAATAAAAATTTGTTGTTTTAATTGTTATTTCATTTACCATAAAATCTTGTGTATAAGGAAGTTCTTTTTCCAAAGTAAATGATTCTATTATATTTGAAACAGGTTCAAGCATATCTTTTACTAAATTAGGATTAGACCAAAGATAATATGTCAACAACAAAATTATTACACATGTTACCAAAACAGTAATAATTTTTTTCATATTCTTTAACCTCATAAGTTTTTACTTGAATTTTCAAGTATACAATAATATTTTAATATATTTATTTTTTTTTTGCAATAAATTTGAAAAAATATTAAGTAATTTTACTAAATTAGTATAATAAATAAAAAGAAGAGATACAAAAATAAATTTATATCTTTGCATCTTTTCTTTAATTATTTTATACTATAT
This sequence comes from uncultured Clostridium sp., assembly GCA_947361355.1. Taxonomy (GTDB): domain Bacteria; phylum Bacillota; class Clostridia; order TANB77; family CAG-465; genus CAG-465. The sequence continues at coordinate 34,682 of CANAIR010000011.1, read as the reverse complement.
TTTAATTCTAAATATTTGATAATTTAAAAATATTTATACTAACAATTATATCTTGGAACTGCTGTACCTCCAGTTACTCTAACTGAACCACTATTTTTTCGTATTGCGTAATAACCTGATGCTGGAGTTATTCTTCCAGATGTCATAGTAACTGTACCACCATTTACTATTACACCTGTACGTTTTGAAGTTGTAGTTCCTCCATTAACATTAAACGTTGCATTTAATGGCACTACTACTGCACAAGATGATGTTCCATTAGAAGCAATTGTACCAGCTCTATGATTTACTATACCTGAATCTATAAGTACTGCAAATGATGAACCGCTTACCGCTATACTAGAACTTCCCATAAGAGTTGTTGAAGCGTTAGCACCTTGATTTACAAGACCAAATACTGTTGATCTGGCATTTCCTCCACTCATAGTAAGCACTGCACAATTCCATATTGCAGCTCCAGCATCGGTATTTGTACCTGAATATGTAATTGTTCCACCTGCAATACTCATTATACCTGCATCATTAGTTACAACCTGTGCATAAGTTTTTGAAGAAATATTAGCTGTACCAGAAATCATAAGCATATTAGTAGCAGCAGTATTGTTTACAACAGCTCCATCAATTGTTCCTCCACTTATTTCACAATAAGTTCCTCTATTTTGTATTAAACCAGTAATTTTTCCTCCACTTATTCTTGCTGCGCCTGCATTACTAACCCCACCTGCTAGAGTTCCTCCACTCATTGCAAAAGCAATATTTTGTGACGTATTTACAGTTGATTGATTAATCATAGCTGAACCAGAAGAAGCATTTATTGTGCCTGCACTCATTTTTAATATTGCTGTATTTTTATTTGCAACTGCATATGAATTTGTTGATGGGCAAGTTATAGTTCCTCCTTTTATTTCCATAACACCAGCCTCTAAATTTTGAATGGCAGTAGTAGTTTTTCCTGTTATTTGTACTGTTCCAGAAATTGTGAAATTTGAACCTTCATTCATAATAGCAGGGGCAGAATTGCTTGTTATAGTACCTGCGCTTAACGCAAATGACCCCTTCTCATTATATATTCCATATGTAACTCCTTCAATTGTTCCACCTGTCATAGTTATAGCTCCACTACCATAATTATAAATACCCGTATGAGTACCTGAACCTGTTGATTTTATTTTACCAGTTGATATATTCATCGTACCTCCGTTATTATTAACTGTATCTATATTACTTGTGAACGTTCCACCTTGTATGTTAACAGTTCCTTGAACATTTACTAATGCTCCCTGTTTATTTCCAGTAAAAGTTCCTCCTTTTATTGTCATTGTTGGTGTATTACCTAAGTTCGCTTCTCTTACATTACATAAAGCAGCATTTGTTGTAGAAGTATTAGAACATGTATGCGTACCACCTTGTATAATTGCATTTCCTAAGTTTTTAACAGTTGCGTATGGTGATTCATATGTACCAGCATTTACTGTTAAAGTAGCTCCTGGTTCGTTATATATTGCTGCATTTCCTGTAGTATTTTTTACAGTTACATTTCCTCCCATTGTCAAGTTTCCCCAAGTAACTATTATATTACCTGTTCCAGTATAAGAGCCACCACTTACTGTAACTTTTGTTTGTCCTACAGTAGAACTTGAACCTATACTAAGTCTTTGTGTATTTATATTTGTAAGTGAATCTGTTTTATTCCCTTGTAAACTAATTGCTCCAGTAACTGTACCTGTTTGCATAGCTATTGCTCCATTTGATGTTATAGTTCCTGTTACTGTTTTACTATCCATATTAAATGTTACATTTTTTGCTGCTGCTAATGTTGGACTTTCTGTTGTTGTTTTTAACAAAAGTACTGTTGTTGCTGTATTATCTGGTGCTGCATTAAATGCTTTTTGTATTGATGAGTATTCAGTAGTTCCTATCTTTGCTACTGCTTCTAATGTTTTTATTGCTGCTACATTTGATATTATTTCATTTAGTGCATTATCTGTTACCATTACCTTTATATTATATGTTGTATTACTTGTAAGTCCTGTAAATGTATATACATTACTTGTTTGTTCTGGTGTCCATGTTGCACCATTATCCTTACTAAACTTATAATTTTTTATTCCACTTGCTCCATTTGTTTCATTTGCTACATCACTTGTTGTTGCCGTTACTTTTATCATATTTACATCTATATCTCCTGCTCCACTTGCTGTTGGTGTAAATATATTTGGAGGTAATTTATCTATATTTGTTACTGTATGTGTTGCATTTTCACTTGTTTGATTTGTATTATCTATTAACCTCGCATATACTGTTGTATTATTTGTACTCACTGTTACTGTTTGTACACTACTATCTGTATCTGTCCAACTTGTTCCATTTGTACTATATTGTTTTGTTGTTCCTTCTATATTTGGATATGTTATTGTTACTGTTACATCTTCTTTTGTCCATGCTGATGGCGCACTTATCGTTGGTTTTGTTATATTTACTGTACTTATCTTTGCTACTTGTGACTCTCTTTCATTTCCAGCTATATCTTTTACTCTTGTCTTTATTTCATATGATGTATTCATCACTAAATTACTAAATGTATGTGTATCTGCATTTTCACTTATCCATGTTCCCCATGCTCCATCTTCCTCTGCTTTTATTGCATACTCTATTGTTGCTCTATTTATTCCTATATTATCTGTTTGTTGAAATGTTGCTGTTATACTATTTGTATTTGATACCAATATTGGCATATCATCTGTTGGTGGTGTCGTATCTGCTGTTATCTCATTTCCTCCTAATGTTTTCTTTGTTAGTATCAATTCATTTTGTGCATTATCTCTTAACGTTCCTGTATAACTTTTACATTCTAGTTTTCCATTATCTCCTTCTTTTATCTCATATGTATATGTTATTTTATTTTCTACTATTTCTCCTACTGCCTGCGCTACTCTTTCTTCTCCTTCTCCAAATGCTATTTTTAACTCTGGTATCTCTCCATATACATTCTCACTATATGTTGCTACTATTGTTACTGTCTCTCCTGCTTTATATATTCCTTCATCTGGACTTGTTACATTTAAACTTTCTAACACTGGCGGTTCTTTATCTATGCTTCCTATCTCTATTTCTTCCTTTGCTATATTTCCTGCTTCGTCTTTTACATAAAAATAATATTTTCCATTCTCACTTGCTAAATATTCTTTTACTATCTCTTCTTTTGTATTTGGGATTGTTTCCCAGCCACTTGATGTGGCTGTTAAACTTTCTTCCCTACTAAATTGATATCCTATTAATCCACTTAATGTATCTATTGCTTTTGCTATTATCTTTACATCTTCACTTGCTATATTCCCTACTTCTGATTCTATACTATTTATTACCGGTACTTCTTTATCTATATTTGCTATTTCTATTTCTCTTTGATTTCCTATTATATCTTCTTCTCCATGATATACAAACCTTATATATACTTTTTTATTTTCCTCTATTTGCTTTTCATACACTCTTTCTACATCTGTCCATCTTACTTTATCTTCTGAATATTGTGGTGTATATTCATCCTCTGCTGTAAATGTTATTTTTAGTTTTACATTTCCATTTGTCCATTCTACTGGTGTTTTTTGTATATCTACTTTACTTTCATCATTTATATCTGGCATTCCTACTTCTACTGTTCTTATTAATTCTTTTTTATTTTTTGCATTATCTACTATTACTATTTTTAATTCATATTTTCCTTTTTTTACATTTTCATATGTATATTTATTTTCTTTACTTACTGCTACTTGTTTCCCATCTATGTAATATTCGTATTCCTTTACTCCACTTAAATTGTCTGTTACTTCTACTGCACTTACTATTACATTTGCACTTTCTTCTGTCTTTAATCTTATTTCTTTTTGCATCTTTCCTTCTGGTTCTTGTTTATCTATTTTTACTTTATACTCTTTTGTTATTTCATTTGCTCCATCTTTTGTTTTTAGTATTACTTTTGACTCTCCTTCATTTCTTAATACTACTGGTTCACTTGTACTTTCTACTTCATTTGCTCCTGTTACACTATATGTTGTTTTCTCTCCTTGTACTTCTAAGTATACATTTTCTTTTGTCCATGTTCCTTCTATATAGCTATCTCCATTTTCATCATTTAGTTTCATTATTAATTTTCCAGCTTCTAATTTCTTTGTTCTTACTACTTTTATTTCACTTTCTTCTCTTTTTTGTTCACCATCTGCTTCTGTTTTTAGAATTTCTACCATTACTTCATATTCTGTATCTTCTTTTACTCCATCTATTGTATATTTGTTTTCTTGTGATCTATACTCTGTCCATTCTTCGCTTCCAACTTCTTTTATATAATATATATACTCATCTACACTTTCTCCATTTTTTATTATTGTCTCTATTTCAATGCTTGTTATATCTGCTATTACAACAATATCTTCTATTGTTGTAATACCCTTTTTGCCAAGTCCCATTTCTTCTGCTATTTCTTTTTTTTCTTCATCATCACCTATATATTCTAATCCATCTTTTCCAGCTTTAAATTCATCTTTATATTCATCTGGTACTACATCTTTAAAATCAGTGTCTTTTATCTTTTCTTCTTTACCCAAGTTTTTATATAACAAATCATCATATAATACTCGATAACTATCTTTCATTGACTGTATATCTGCCTTAAATCTTGCCTCATTTGCTTCACCTACTGGGTCAGAAAAACTTAGTGTTAAAATTACTGCACCTGCTAACACAACTATTAATATTATTGTTATTATAAGTGTCATTAAGGTTATACCTTTTTTATCTTGGTTGTTTTTGCTTCTTATTATATTTAATGTTTTCATATAATTCCTCCAATACAAACAATAAAATTACATTTTTATTACTTTTTTTTTACATTTTGATTACAAAAAAATACGCATAAAAAAACCTAACTAGCAACTTTTATTACTAGCTAAGTTAATATTTATATTTTTAACATCTTTATATAACAAAAATATTTTTAAATAATCATATTTTTTTACTAACATAATATCACCTTTTTTATATTAATATATAAAAAGTTTACCATATATTTTTATTTTATTCAATAGAAAATATAATAAAAAAGCTAAAAAAGCTTAATATATCATTTTTATTTCTTCTAAATTTCATTTTCATTACATTTTTTATTTATGTATTGTTTTTACTATTTTTTAACTAAAAAATGAGAAAACAACATTATATGTTATTTTCTCATTTTTATTTTATTCATGTACAATATTTATTAAATCATCAGAAATAATCTCATCATCAATTATACTACTATTTTCTTGCAAAATTTCATCACTTTCAACTTCTATACTATCATAATCAACTATACCTGTTCCAGCAGGAATTAGTCTACCTATTATAACATTTTCTTTAAGTCCAAGTAATTTATCAACTTTTCCCTTAACAGCAGCGTCAGTTAAAACTCTAGCTGTCTCTTGGAATGAAGCTGATGATAAGAATGAATCAGTAAGTAATGCAACTTTAGTAATACCAAGTAATGTTTTCTTGCCCTTTGCCGTTTTCTTACCTTCTGCTAAAGCTTTTTTATTTGCTTTATTATATTTCATCATATCTACTGTTGAACCTGCAATAAGATCAGTTTCACCAGCATCTTCAATAAATATTTTTCTAAGCATTTGACGTCCAACAATCTCTATATGCTTATCATTAATGTGAACACCTTGAGTTCTATATACTTTTTGAATTTCTTCAATTATATAATTTTCAACTGCAATATCACCATTAATTCTTATAATATCGTGTGGATCAAGTGAACCCTCAGTAATTCTTTGTCCTGCTTTTACTTCATCTCCAGGTTTAACAACAAGTCTCATACCATAAGGAATTATATATCTTTCAGTATGCTTATCATCTCTTGTAACTATAACTTCTTTATTATTACCATGTTCCCCTATTTCAACAATTCCGTCAATTTCTGAAACCATAGCAACACCTTTTGGCTTTCTTGCTTCAAATATTTCTTCAACCCTAGGAAGACCTTGAGTTATATCTGAACCTGCAACTCCTCCACTATGAATTGTTCTCATTGTAAGCTGTGTACCTGGTTCACCAATAGATTGTGCAGCAATTATACCAATAGCTTCACCTGGAGTTATAGGTTCACCAGTAGCTAGGTTTTTACCATAACATTTTGCACAAACACCTCTAACAGATTCACAAGTAAATGCAGATCTAATTTTAACTTTTTCTATTCCTAAATTTACTATTTTATCTGCAATTTCATCATCAACATATGTATTTTTCTCAAATAGAATTTTTCCATTTTTATCTGTAATATCTTCGGCTAAATATCTTCCTTCAATTCTTTCATATAATTTTTCAATTGGTTCTCCACTTTCCATTATAGCTTCTACTTCAAATCCATGTTCTGTTCCACAGTCATCTTCCATAACTATAACATCTTGGTTAACATCAACTAATCTTCTTGTTAAATAACCTGAATCAGCTGTTCTAAGAGCTGTATCAGCAAGTCCTTTTCTTGCACCATGTGATGCTATAAAGAATTCTAGAACGTCAAGACCTTCTTTAAAGTTAGATTTTATAGGAAGCTCGATTGTTCTACCCATTGTATCAGCCATAAGTCCACGCATACCACCAAGTTGTCTTATTTGTGTTGGATTACCTCTGGCACCAGTGTTTGCCATCATTTGAAGCGGATTCATTTTATTTGGATTGTGCATTATTTCATATTGAATTTTATCAGTAGCATTAGACCAAATTTTTATAACTTCATTATATCTTTCATCATTTGATATAAGTCCACGTTTATAATTTTTAAGTACTTTTTCTGCTTCTTCCTCAGCTTCTGCAAGTATATCAGACTTATTTTTTGGTATTTCAATATCATAAACTGATACTGTAACTGCTGCCTGTGTAGAATATTTATATCCATTAGATTTAATATCATCTAACACTTCAGCTGTTCTAGTAATACCATGTTTTGCTATACATTTATCAACAATTTGACCTAATTGTTTTTTCTTTGCTTCAAAATCTATTTCAAGTTTTAAATAGTTTTCTTCTTTACTTCTATCAACAAAACCAATGTCTTGAGGAATATAGCTGTTAAATATAAGTCTTCCTGCAGTTGCATCTATAATTCCAGTATAAGTTTTTCCATTTATCTCTTTTGATACCCTAACTTTTATTGGAGCGTGCATTCCTATAACTTTTTCATCATATGCCATCATAACTTCATCTATATTAGAAAATACTTTTCCAGCACCCGGTTCATCATCAATTTGAACCGTTAAATAAAAGCTTCCAAGTATCATATCCATAGATGGAACTGTTACTGGCTTACCATCTTGTAATTTAAGTAAATTATTAGAAGCAAGCATTAACATTTTAGCTTCAGCAACAGCCTCTGGTGATAATGGAACATGCACTGCCATTTGATCACCATCAAAATCAGCATTAAATGCTGTACAAACAAGTGGATGTAGTTTTATAGCTCTACCTTCTACTAAAACAGGTTCAAAAGCTTGAATACCAAGTCTATGTAGTGTAGGTGCACGATTTAGCATAACTGGTCTATCTTTAATTACATCTTCTAAAACATCCCATACTTCAACAGCTGTTCTTTCTACCATTCTTTTAGCATTTTTTATATTAAATGCTAATCCTCTTTTAACTAATTCTTTCATTACAAATGGTTTAAAAAGTTCTAGTGCCATTTCTCTTGGTAAACCACATTGGTGTATTTTTAAATCTGGTCCTACAACTATAACTGAACGTCCAGAATAATCAACTCTTTTACCAAGTAAGTTTTGTCTAAATCTACCTTGTTTTCCTTTTAACATATCAGATAATGATTTTAATGCTCTTCCACCTGCACCTGTTATTGGTCTACCACGTCTTCCATTATCTATTAAAGCATCTACTGATTCTTGAAGCATTCTTTTTTCATTTCTTACAATAATATCTGGTGCTTCTAACTCAAGTAATCTTTTTAATCTGTTATTTCTATTTATAACTCTTCTGTATAAATCATTTAAATCAGATGTAGCAAATCTTCCACCATCTAATTGTACCATAGGTCTTAAATCTGGTGGGATTACAGGTAACACTTCAAGTATCATCCATTCTGGTTTATTTCCAGATTTAATGAAAGATTCAACAGTTTCTAATCTCTTAACCAATTTAGTTCTTTTAGCACCAGTAGTCTTTTCTAATTCTTTTCTTATTTCTTTTTCTAATTTTACTAAATCAACAGCTGAAAGTAGCTCTTTTATAGATTCTGCGCCCATTCCAACTCTTAAACTATCTGGTCCATTTTTTTCTAAAGCTTCTCTATACTCTTTTTCATTAATTACATCACCTTTTTTAAATCCAGTTGATTTTGGATCTAATACAACATATGATGCAAAATATAACACTTTTTCTAAAGCTTTAGGAGATATATCAAGTATAAGACCCATTCTTCCAGGTACACCCTTAAAGAACCAAATGTGTGAGACAGGGCATGCAAGTTCTATATGCCCCAATCTTTCACGTCTTACTTTTTTCTTTGTAACTTCAACTCCACATCTATCACAAATTATACCTTTATATCTTACTTTTTTATATTTTCCACAATAACATTCCCAGTCCTTAGTAGGTCCAAATATTTTTTCGCAAAATAGACCATCTCTTTCTGGTTTTAGTGTTCTGTAATTGATAGTTTCTGGTTTTTTAACTTCACCTTTAGACCATTCACGAATCTTATCAGGTGAGGCAAGACCAATACTTAATCTATCAAAATTATCCATATCTTGCATATTTAAAATTCCTCCTTACACTTGTCTATTCATCAATTTCCATGATTTCTTCATCTAGTGTATCTTCAACTACTTCACCATCTTCATCTTCTAATGACATTCCAGCAAAGTCGCTATCAGTTACAGTCATGTTATCATCCTCATCAAAATTTGGTTCAATACCATCTGTGTCATCTTCCATTGATTCTCTAAGCTCTAATTTTTCATCTTCCCTATACATTTGAAGATCTAATCCTAAGCTTTGTAATTCTTTAGTTAAAACTCTAAATGATTCTGGAATTCCTGGTTTTGGAATACTGTCTCCCTTTACAATTGCTTCATAAGTTTTCAAACGTCCTACTATATCATCAGATTTTACAGTAAGCATTTCTTGCAATGTATATGAAGCACCATATGCTTCTAAAGCCCAAACTTCCATTTCACCAAATCTTTGTCCACCAAATTGAGCTTTACCACCAAGTGGTTGTTGTGTTACTAAAGAATATGGTCCAATAGAACGAGCATGAATTTTATCTTCAACCATATGATATAGTTTTAACATATACATATAACCCACTGTTACTTCTGCATCAAGTAATTCTCCAGTTCTACCATCACGAATAGGAAATTTACCAGTAGGATTCAATCCTTGCTTTTCTAATAATTCTTGAATATCAGATTCTTTTGCACCATCAAATACTGGTGTTGCAACTTTCCATCCTAAAGCCTTGGCAGCGTATCCTAAATGTACTTCAAGCAACTGTCCTACATTCATACGAGAAGGCAGTCCAAGTGGATTAAGAACTATTTGAAGTGGTGTACCATCTGGGAGATATGGCATATCTTCTCTTGGCAATATACGAGATATAACACCTTTATTGCCATGACGTCCAGAAATTTTATCACCAACAGAGATTTTTCTTTTTTGTGCAATATATATTCTAACAACTTTATGAACTCCAGCAGATAATTCATCACAATTATCCCTTGTGAATATTTTTACATCTACAACTGTTCCAGCCTCACCATGTGGTACTCTAAGAGAAGTATCTCTAACTTCTCTAGCTTTTTCTCCAAATATTGCACGAAGCAATTTTTCTTCAGCAGTAAGCTCTGTTTCACCTTTTGGTGTAACCTTACCAACAAGTATATCTCCAGGTCTTACTTCTGCTCCAATTCTTATAATACCATTTTCATCAAGATCTTTTAATACATCATCACCAACATTTGGTACTTCTCTTGTTATTTCTTCTGGGCCAAGTTTTGTATCTCTAGCTTCACAATCATAGTCTTCTATATGTATTGTAGTAAGTACATCATCTCTAACTAAATCTTCAGAGATAAGAATCGCATCTTCATAGTTATAACCTTCCCATGTCATAAAACCAACTAAAATATTTTTACCTAAGGCAAGTTCACCATTTTCAGTTGAAGGTCCATCAACTATTACATCGCCTTTTTTTACCTTCTCACCTTTTACTACAATAGGCTTTTGATTTATACAAGTACCTTGGTTAGATCTTTGATATTTAATCAAATGATACTCATCTTTTCCTTTTTTAGTATCTATTATTACTTTATTACTATCTACATATGATACTATACCATCATTTTTAGCAACAATTACAATTCCTGAATCAACAGCTGCTTTATACTCAATACCTGTTCCAACAATTGGGCTTTCTGCTTTTATTAATGGAACAGCTTGTCTTTGCATGTTTGCACCCATAAGTGCACGTTTAGCATCATCATTTTCAAGAAAAGGTATCATTGCAGTTGCAACAGATACAAGTTGTTTTGGTGATACATCCATCAAGTCAACTTTTTCTTTTTCTATTTCAATAATTTCATCTTGATGTCTAATTTTAACTCTTTTATTTACAAATTTGCTTTCTTTATCTAATGGTTCATTTGCTTGCGCAACAATATATTTATCCTCTTCATCTGCAGTAACATAAATTACATTGTCTGTTACTACCCCTGTTTCTTTATCAATTACCCTATATGGTGTTTCTATAAAACCATATCTATTAATTTTGGCAAAAGTAGATAGTGATGATATAAGACCTATGTTTGGACCTTCAGGAGATTCAATTGGACATAGTCTACCATAATGTGTATGATGAACATCACGAACTTCAAATCCTGCTCTATCTCTTGTTAAACCACCTGGTCCAAGAGCAGATATTCTTCTTTTATGTGTAAGTTCTGCAAGCGGATTAATTTGATCCATAAATTGTGATAATTGAGAACTTCCAAAAAATTCTCTTATAGAACCAACAATTGGTTTTATATTAATTAATGTTTGTGGTGTAGCAATATCAAGATCTTGTGTAGCCATTCTTTCACGAACAACCCTTTCAAGCCTTGCAAGACCAATTCTAAATTGATTTTGTAATAACTCACCAACACATCTAACACGTCTATTTCCTAGATGATCTATGTCGTCAATTTGTCCCATACCATGTCTAAAATTTAAAAAATAGTTTATAGATGCCATAATATCATCTAAAGTAGCAGATTTAACGACTAATTTTTCTCTATTTTGTCTTATTTTTTTCTTTAATGTTGCTTCATCTGCATTGCTGTTATTTTCCAATAATTCCTTTAATGCTGGTAAATATACTTCTTCTTTTATAATATTTTTATCAATTTCCATTCCAAGATATGTTGAAATATCTACTGTATTATTACCTATTACTTTTACTTTTTTATCATCTCTTAATACATAAACTACATTAATTCCACTTTGTTTTATTTCATTTGCAACTTGTTCAGAAATTGTTTCACCTGCATTTACAAATATTTCTCCTGTTTCTGGATTAACTATATTTTCAGCAGATTTTTCACCAACTATTCTATTTGCAATGCTTAACTTTTTATTATATTTATATCTTCCAACTCTTGATAAATCATATCTTCTTGATTCAAATAATAAGCCAAATAATAAGCTTTTAGCTGCATCTACATGTAAAGGTTCACCTGGTCTTATCTTTTTGTATATTTCAAGTAAAGCGTCATCTTGAGTTTTTGCAGTATCTTTGTATAAAACTTCATTTAGCATATCATCTTCAAAAAGTTCCATTATTTGATTATCTGTTTCAATACCTAAAGCTCTTATAAGAGTAGTTAAAGGAACTTTTCTAGTTCTATCTACTCTAGTATAAAGCATATCAGAAGAGTCTGATTCTAGTTCTATCCAAGTACCACGATTAGGCATAATTGTTCCTGAATATAAAAATTTACCTGCTTTATCTCTTTCAGCAGCAAAATATACACCTGGAGAACGTACAAGTTGTGATATAACAACTCTTTCAGCACCATTTATTAGAAAAGTACCATTATCTGTCATTAGTGGTAAATCGCCAAAGAAGATTTCTTGCTCTTTTATTTCACCAGTTTCACGATTTATTAATCTTACTTGTACTTGCAATCTTGATGAATAAGAAGTATTTCTTTCTTTTGCTTCTTCTATAGTATACTTAGTTTCCTCTTCAAGTCTATAGTCAACAAATTCTAACATTAAATTACCTGAAAAATCAGTAATAGGTGACGCATCATATAGTACATCTTTTAACCCTGATTTTAAAAACCATTCATAAGATTGTTTTTGTATATCAATTAAATCAGGCATTTTAACTACTTCTTTAATATTTGAAAAACTCATTCTTTTTGCTTTTCCATTATTTACTTCATGAACCATTATTTTCCCCCCACACATACAAATTTAAAAAGACGTCAAAAACCCAAATTAGTTTACATAATCAACTAATTTGAATCTTACACATATTTTTATTTTTTATAATTCAAAACATTTTCCAACTATTTCAACCATCCTTTACCTTATAGTTTACATAGTAATATATAATAGAAACAATATTTATCTTATTATAACACATAATAATCATTTTAGTCAACTACTTTTTTAGAATTTTCAATATTTTAACTGCAATTTTAACTTACTTTTTTATATAACTACTTTAATTCAACAAGTTATGTAAAAATTCAAGAACATGTTATTTTGAAAATATAACATGTTCTTATACTTTTTATTGAAATAAATTATTAAAAAAATTGTTATTATTATTATTGTTATAATTACCATTGTGTCTGCCACCACAGAAACCAACTGGAGTTAAATAATATTTATCTTTTTCTGGATCGTCACTTCTTTTTATACATGGTCTCATATATGCGTAATTACAATTTGCACTTGCTCTTAAATTAGTAATACTACAAATTCTTACCATTTCATGAACATCACAAGATCTATTTCCAATAGAATCTAAATCTACCCAATCTTTTATAACTTGAGAACCCCTATAGTCTTTTCTACATGCTTCTGTTGGTAAAAGACCTGAAGACTTACAAATTTCTACTTCAACAATAGATGCTGGTTTTATAAAATCCTTAACTTCTTGATTTATTGAAATATCATTCATTACCATATTAAACATTCTTACAGAATAATACGGATATGGTCTATTAATTGATTTATTTTTATCATAACCATTCCAACACGCAATAGTATAATGTGGTGTAAATCCACAAAACCATTGATCATAATCATCATTTGTATTACCAGTTTTACCTGCAACCCCCATATTTCCGACCTTTACTGCTCCATATGCTGTTCCACCTGGTTCAACAACAGCCTTAAGACATGTAGTAAGAAAATATGCTGTTGATTCTTTCATAGCTTTTTTTGGTTCAGAATTTTTTACTATATATTCTTCACCATTTTTATTTAAAAGCTTAGTATAAAATTTTGGTTCATTATACATACCACCATTTGCAATTGTAGCATAAGCACTTGCCATTTCAAGTGGAGTAACTCCTCTAGTTAGTCCTCCTAAAGATAATGGTGAAGCATCTTTATCTTCTGGTAATAAGCTTTTTAAACCTGCATTCTTTGCAAAGCTAAACGCAAATTCTTTATCAACTCTTTGATTTGCCCTTACAGCTGGAGTATTCATAGATTTAGCAATAGCATCTTTTACAGATACATTACCATAAAATGAATCATAATAATTTTTAGGACTCCATTTTCCAATAGTTATTGGGGCATCTTCTAATCTTGAATTTGGAGTTAAAATTCCTTTTTCAAAAGCTGGTCCATATGCGCCTAACGGCTTCATACATGAACCTGGTTGCCTATAACTTTGAGTGGCTCTATTTAAGCTTAAATTAGATGTTTTTTCTCCTACTCCACCTTTTATTCCTAATACATTTCCTGTTTTTTGATCTATCACAACCATTGCAGATTGCATTAAATTACCATCGGCATCAGGTACAAACAAATTACTTCTTTCATAACACGAATCAATTGAATTTTGAATATTTTGATCCAAAGTTGTATATATTTTATAACCATTTGTATAAATCATTTTTTTTGCTGTTTGATAATTTACATCCTCTTTTTTCATTATATCTGATATAACCTGTTCTATAACAGCATCAATAAAATAACTTTGAACTTTTGTTATATCTCCACTTTTTTTAAATTCTATATTTGTTTCCTTTGCAATTTGAAATTCTTCTTGTGTAATAAATCCAAGTTGCAACATTTTATTTAATACTACTTTTTGTCTGTCTAAAAGTCTATTTTTTGATTCTTCACTTTTATATGGATTAGTAGATTCAGGTGATTGTATAGCTGCAGCCATAATAGCAGCCTCAGCAATATTTAAATCTTTTATAGATTTGCCAAAATAATTCTTAGAGGCTACTTCTATTCCATAAGATCCTTCACCAAAATATATAGTATTTACATATGCAAGAAAAATATCCTCTTTTTTCATTACCTTTTCAAGTTTTAAAGCTCTAATCCATTCTCTTATTTTTCTTGTAATACTACTCTCTTTATCTTTTGTTATATTTTTTACTAATTGTTGTGTTATTGTACTACCACCAAAATCTGATTTTCCATTATTAGTTATATAAGTAAATATTGCTCCTGCTGTCCTTTTAATATCTACACCTTTATGAGAAAAAAATCTTTCATCTTCAATTGCAATAATAGAGTTAATTGCATGTTTTGGGAGGTCATTATATTCTACAAGTATTCTATCTTCATTTCCATGTAACTCTTCTATCTTATTTCCATCTTTATCATATATAAAAGTTGTAAGTTGTAGATTCTCAGTTAAATTTACATTACTACTTGTAGAAGTAGCATATGCTAAGTTTATTGGTAATATATTTAATATAATACAAAATATAAATATAAAACATATGTTATATCTTTTTTTTATTGTACTTTCTATAAATTTACTTTTATAGTTATTATTCAATAATAAAACCTCCTTTTTGCAAAATTTGTCATAATATATAAAAATTATATACTATTTATATTATTTTTTCAATACATTTTTATAAAATTATGTTAAATATTATATGTTTAATCTATAAAAATTGCTTACATTGTAACTCTACAAGCACATATTCTTCCATACTCTTTTTTATACCATTTTATAAAATGTAAAATAAGCTATTAAAATTTTTCCTAATTTAAACTATTATATTGTATTTATTATTTTTTCCATTTTTTACCTCTTTTTCATATTATATCACTTATATATTAGTAAATCAATTTATAATTTTAAATTCGAATTATACATAAAATTTGACTTTTTACTTTTATAATAGTATAATATGTATACTATAAATATATATTTCAAAGAAATTTCAATGGAGGGAAAAATGAAAACATTCAATCAAAACAGTTCTACTTTTAATGAATCTATTGTCAATATTAATGGAAAAATATTTAAGGGAAAACAAGTCTCTATTGTTAATAATAAAGTTATATGTGATGATGAAGTTATAGATATTTCAACACTTACAAAGCAATTACATATTGATATAACTGTTACAGGTAATGTAGATAGAATTGAAAATGTACACGATGTTACCGTAGAAGGGGATGTTAAAGGAAATATTAAAGCAGATCACATAGTTAAAGTTTCAAAAAACTGTTGTGGTAATATTGACGCAGGTAATATTGTTGAGATTTATGGCAATTGTGAAGGAAATATCGAGTCTGGTAACTCTACTACTGTCAAAGGAAATTGTAGTGGTGACATTGATTCTGGTAATAGTACCTATGTAGCATCAAATAATAAATTTCATCTTTAAAGTATATATAAATGTCAGTTGAAAATATTTCAACTGACATTTTAAATTATTTAAATTATATTTCTCCTTCTTTTAATCTATCTGCCCTATCTGCTGCGATTAAAGCCTCAATCATTTCTTCAATATTACCATTTAAAAAACTTTCTAATTGGTAAATAGTAAAATTAATTCTATGATCAGTTACCCTGCTTTGTGGATAATTATATGTTCTTATCTTCTCACTTCTTGCTCCACTTCCTACTTGTAACCTTCTTGTATTTGCAAGTTCACTATCTTGCTTTTCTTGCTCTGCCTCATATAATTTAGAACGAAGCATTTTCATAGCTGTTTCTTTATTTTGTAATTGAGAACGCTCATTTTGACATGCAACTACAATTCCAGTTGGTATATGGGTTATTCTTATTGCAGAAGATGTTTTGTTTACATGTTGGCCACCTGCACCACTTGCTCTATATGTATCTATTCTTAAATCATTTTGATTTATTTCTATTTCAACATCTTCTACTTCAGGTAAAACTGCTACTGTTACTGTTGACGTATGTATTCTTCCACTAGCTTCTGTTTCAGGTACACGTTGAACTCTATGTACACCACTTTCAAATTTTAACTTACTATATGCACCTTTTCCTTTTATCATAAAAGATACTTCTTTTAGACCACCTATACCTGTTTCATTTATATCTATTACTTCAACTTGCCATCTTCTAAGCTCTGCATACATAGTATACATTCTATATAAATTATATGCAAAAAGTGCAGCTTCTTCTCCACCAGCACCTCCACGTATTTCTATAATTACATTACTATCATCATTTTCATCTTTTGGTAATAATAATATTTTTAATTCTTCTTCTAAAGCTGGTAATTTTTCTTTTGATGAATAATATTCTTCCTCGGCCATATCTTTCATTTCAGGGTCAGACATCATTTCTTTTGCTTCATCCATATTGTTTTTTACGGCTTTATATTCTATATATTTATCTACAACATCTTTCATTGCAGATTGCTCTTTCATATATTTTCTCCAAGAATTTTGATCTGCTATAACTTCTGGGTCTGATATAAGTTTTGTTAATTCATTATACTTTTTTTCTAATTCTTCTAATTTATCAAACATTATATTCTCCTTTTTAATATTCTAACTTACTTAGCACACATATTTTACCATAAGTTATACACACTTTCAACATTTATTACATAATTTAACAAAAACTACAAAAATAATTACTTATTTTTTTATATAAATTCACCTATTTTGAATACAAATTAAAAAAATATTAGTTTTTTTCTGTATTTAAAAAATCAGCTAAAATAGCACCTTACAGAGTTTTTAAATTAAAATTTTAACTAATTTTAAAAAAATTTTTAAAATTAGTTGACATAACATTTAAATTATGTTATAATAAAGATGTAGTTAAAAATATTTAATTTCAAAAAAATATTTGAAAGGAGAAACGCCATGACAAGAGGGCATCCGAAAAAAAAGGAAACTTGTAAAAAATCATAATATCATAACCGGCAGCAAAAGCCCCAGCAGAAGAGGAGAAAAAATGATTCGGATTAGAGATCAGACTTAAATTTTAATACATACAAATATATACTATGTATATATTAATATATCACTATCTCTACCTATCAGATCAGAGTTATTAGCCTGAGACAGTGATATTGAACAAAAAAAGAAAGGAGACCACATGGCGGTAAAATCGCGGTTTAGGACAAGAGATAGACCTGTATAAATAATTAACTAATAAAATATAAATCTGGCACAGGAGAAAAAAATGAATTATAATCCACGGGATGGACCCTTATAAAAAAAATAAAAATATACGAGTTAATTACTCGTATATTTTTTTGTATTTTATTCCTATATTTTTATAACTATTTATATAAATTACTCTTCATTAGATTGTTATTCTTCTAATCCTTCTAAAAATTCTTCATTTTCAAATGGATTTTCTCCTTTATCAGTTTCTTCTTTGTCATTTTCGCTTTCTGGTTCATCATCAAACGGAAGACGCTCTTCTAACTCAGAATAATCAAATTCTTTATTTTCATTTTCCATTTCCACTTCATTTAAATCTGGCTCTTGTTTAAATTCATTATTTTCCATAAACTATATCACCTCTCATAATACTATTTTACAAATATACTATAATAAACCTAATTAAAGAGCATATTTAATTAGGTTTATATCTTCTTTATTACTATTTAACATTCATTATTATCTTCATTTAATATTTTTAGTTGTGCTTCAAGCATAGAACTTACACGTATATTATATACTTGCATTTGTTTTCTTTTTTCTTCAAGTTCAGCTTCTTTTTTGGCAATTTCAAATTTCAATTCATCTAATCTTCCTTTTGAATCAAGTTCTGCCTTTTGCATAATTGTTTCAGCCTCTCTTTGGGCTGCAAGTTTTATACTGTCTGCTGCTTCATGTGCATTTTCTATTGTTTTATTTACTCCATCTTCAATAGATTGATAATATGAAACTGACTCTTGCATAGCATCAGATTTACTTTTTAATTCTGCATTTTCTTTATATAACATCTCATAGTCATCCATTACTTTAACTAAAAATTCTTCTACATCATTTATATCGTATCCACCTAATTTACTTTTTTTGAAAGTTTTATTATCTATATCAAGTGGTGTTAACATATATATTCCCCCCTTTAACAAAAACAGCAGACAAACTGCCTGCTAATTTAAATTACTATTTTAGCCATGAAAATGACAATTTTTGTTGTTTATATTGATTTCTTTCTAAATCATTTTGTATTTCTACATTTTTAGGTGTAATCAAATAAATTAGATTAGAAACTCTTTGAATAGTTCCATCTACCATAAAAGCAGCTCCACTTAAAAAATCTAATATTCTTCTTGCGTCTTCTTTACTAACATTTTCTAAGTTTATTATAACTGACTTTTTAGTTTTTAAATATTCTCCCATTCCTTCTACTTCATCATAACAAGTTGGTTGAGTTATAACCATTTTTGAAGATGAAATTCCAGAATTCATTGGAATAACTTTTGTTTGAACATTTGTAGATGAATATTGTGAATTTCTCTCTATTTCACTAAATGATCTTTTTGGAGCTTTATATGAAGCTCTTTTGTATTCTTCTTCTATATCGTCTGTTTCTACATCATTGTTATCATAATCTTCTACATCATCATACATATCATCTTCAGAATCACCGATTCCCATCATATTCATAAACTTATTTATTATAGCTGCACCCATATCTTAATAACCCCCTACGATACTTATATATTCTATTAAACAATAAAACATAAAATAAGTCAATACTTTTTTTTATATTTTATATAATTTGTCATAAAATTTCATATTTTGTTTAATAAAAATATATTTTTACAAAAATATTATTTTGTTTTAATTAAAAAATTGCATTGGATTTACAGCGACAGTTCCTTTTCTTACCTCAAAGTGTAAATGTGGTCCTGTTGAATTTCCTGTACTTGCTGTATAACCTATAAGATCACCTTTTTTTACTTGTTGTCCAACTGAAACTACTTTTTGATACTTAAGATGCCCATATAAAGTTGTATAATCACCATGATATATCATTACATAATTACCATATCCATCAGAATAACCGCCATCATAACTTCCAGTTAAATAATATTTTGATCTTATAACTTCTCCAGAAGCTGCTGCATAAACTGGTGTACCAATTGGAACACCTATATCAACACCATCATGTCTTGTTCCATCTGGATATCTAGGAAAATTTGCTGTTATCTTATTTTTTCCATATCCTTTAAGTGGCCAGTCAAATTTTCCATTCGAATTTACTACATTCGAACTTCCAGTAGATCCATTATTATGATTTTCTTTAGCTTCCTCTTCTTCTTTTTTCTTTCTTTCTGCAATAATTCTTGCAATTTCATTTTCTATTTCTTTATTTAATTTTTCTGCTTCATCATTTAAAACTTTATTAACTGCTTCTAATTTTTCTTTTGAAGCATTTAATGAATCTACTTTATTTTGCTTTTGTGATTTTGCATTATTTAAAGCGTTTGTAGACTTTTCCATATCATACTTTAATTGATCTAACTGTAATTTTTGTACTTCTATATCTTTTTTTATATTACTTATATATTCTTTTTCGTTTTTTACATTACCTACTAAAGATTTATCATATTCTAATATTCCTTGATAAACATTCATCTTGGAAAAGAAATCAGATATTCCCTCAGATTGAAATAAAATATCAATTATACTAGGCATACCATTTTCATATATAGCTCTAAGTCTTGTTGTATACATATCTTCTGCGCTACTATATTTTTGTGCAGAATTTTGAAGTGAGTCTTCATAATAAGATATTTTTTCATTTACTTCATCTACTTTTTTTTGTAATTCATCTAACTCACTAGAATATTTTCCTATCTCTTTATCTAATACGCCTATCTCCTTTAAATATTTGTCAGCTTCTTGTTGTGTAGAAGTTATTTGCTGTTTATTATTATTAATCTGATTTTTTATATCAGCTGCTTTATTTTGTTTATCTGTTAAAGAAGTAGCCACTACAAAATTCAAACTATTTGCAATCATAACACTAATAGTCACTGCACCTATAACTTTTTTACATTTTCTTAATATCATATAAACCCCCTACTTATATTTTAACCATATGGATATTGAAATTGCATTGCTGGATAATATGAAATTGGATCTGTAAGTTTTCCATTTACACGTACTTCTAAATGTAAATGTGGTCCTGTCGAGTTACCAGTAGAACCAACATACGCTATAACATCACCTTTTTCTACTTTTTGTCCTACTTCAACTGCTAATGTTGTCGCATGTCCATAAAGTGAAAGGTAATTACTATCATCATCTGTACATTTTCCATGGTCTATTATAACATAATTTCCATAACCATAATTACCATATTTTGCAGTTGTTACTGTTCCAGCTTCAATAGCCATTATAGGTTTTCCAAGTATTCCACCTCCTGCTACATCACATCCAGTATGTGCACTTCCAGCAGGATTTACCAAATTATATATAGTACCAAACCTTGTAGTAATAATATTATACCCGTCAACAGGCCATACAAATTGTCCACCCGTAAATGTAGTATTTGTACCTGATTCAGCTTTTTTCCTAGCTTCGTTTACTATTCTTTGTATTTCTTCATCTACTAACTTTGCTGCTTCTTGTTTTTTTGCAGTAAAAGCATCAATATTAGCTTGTAAATTTCCTTGTGTTTTTTCTAACTCTTCTACTTTTTTCTTTTTTGTTTCTAAAGATGATGATAATTCATTTGTACTTTTTTCAACATCTTTTTTTAGTTGTTCTACTTGTAATTTTTTTGAAACCATGTCTTTTTTTATATAATCTATATACTCTTTTTGATTTTTAATACTACCAGACTTATTTTGATAATACTCTAAAATACTAGTATAAACATTTATCTTTCTTATAAAATCTGTAATTCCTTTTGAATTTATTAACATTTCAATTATACTAGGCATACCATTTTCATATATTATTCTTAATTTTTCTAAATATTCTTTTTGTGCTGAATCATAAAGTTTAGAAGTATCAGATAAAGCTGCTTCTTGTTCTTTTAATGTTTTATTTACATTTTCTATTTTCCCTTGTAATTCAATCATCTTTTTAGTTGCATCGTTCATTTTTATATCTAAACTTACAATTTCATAGTTATATTGTGAAAGCTCTTTTTCTATACCTGAAAGTTTTTTCATATTTTGACTTTCTTCTTTTCTAATACTTTCTAATTCTTTTTCATAATCTGTAAAACCAGAAGAATACACATCTATCATAGAGAAAAAAATAGTAATTATGAAAATGATTGCTAAAAATTTAATCTTTTTCTTCTTTATATTTAACATTTTTCTTTCTCCCATGCTTTTTATGCTTTTAAATATTTTTTTATTGATATACTACTTCCAAAAATTCCTATAAATAGTCCAAGGATTATATATGATCCCAATATTTGGTACCATAAATCAGAATATGGAATAAATCCAAATACTCCAAGTGATGATCCAATTTGTGGCAATCTTGCATATATTACAACATAAGCTAGAGATATTAATATAAATGATATAATTGCTGAAACCACTCCCATTATTGCACCCTCAACAATAAATGGTTTTTTTATAAATCTATTTGTTGCACCAATATATCTCATAATAAATATTTCACGTTGATTTGAATATACTGCAAGCTTTATTGTGTTAGAAATTATAAATATACTTACAACTAACATTACTGCCCCAACACCAAGTAAAAATATATTTGCTATTTTAGAAATAGATACAACTGCATCTATTGTACTTTGGTTATATTTTACTTTATATATTCCATCAACATCCTCTACTGCTACCTTTATTGTCTCACTTTGATTTATATCAGCAAATTTTACTACAAAAGATGCAGGAAATATTTTTAATTTATCTAATCCTTCTAAAAAATATGATTGTTCTTTAAAAACTTCTTGTGCGTCTTGATAAGCCATTTCTTTATCAAGATATTCCACACTTTGAACGCCTGGAATTTGTACTATTTCATCTTTCATATATTCAATTTCTGTATCAGTAGCTGTATCATCTATAAAAGCCTGTAAACCTTGTTCTACTCTTACTGTGGCAACATTTTTATTAACATTTTGAAATAATAAAATAAAGATTCCAAGTACTAACATAGTAGCACAAATTATAAGCATAGTTGAAAAAGTTTTAGAACCATGTTTTTTTAAATTGTCAAATCCTTCTTTTATTAAATATGTATTGGTTGTCATCTTTAGTATCCTCCTCTTTGATCATCTTTTATTATTCTACCATGATCTAGTGCTATAACCCTTTTATTTAACTCATTTACAATATCTCTTGCATGAGTTACAACAAGTATTGTAGTACCTCTTGCATTAATATCAAGTAATGTTTTAAATATGTCGTTTGCTGTACTTGGATCTAAATTTCCTGTTGGCTCATCTGCAATAAGTATTGGTGGTTTAGTTGCAAGCGCACGAGCAAGCGCTACTCTTTGTTGCTCACCACCTGATAATTGGTTAGGATAATATTTTTCTTTCCCTTCAAGACCAACCATTTCAAGAGTTGACTTTAATTGTGCTTTTATTTCTCTTTCTGAGGCTTCAATAACTCTCAGTGCGAAAACTATATTTTCTTCAACAGTTCTATCATATAATAATCTGAAATCTTGAAATACAAATCCAACTTTTCTCCTTAAAAATGGAACTTCTTTTTGCTTTAATTTTCCTATATCTTTATTATCTATTAATATTTTCCCAGAAGATGGTTCTTCCTCCTTTATCATTAATTTTAAAAATGTAGATTTTCCAGATCCAGATGGACCAACTAAAAAGACAAATTCACCTTTTTGTATATTTATATTTACATTTTCTAAAGCAACAATACTATGATTATACTTTTTTGAAACATTTACAAATTCAATCATATTTTACCTCTCACTAAACATTTTATCTCACGTTAATAATATCATAAAACGTAAAAATTGTCTACAACTTGTTATATATTTTGCATATGTTTTAATACTTTTTTTATAATGTCTTCTACACTATCATTTTCTATTTCTAAATTATTTATCACTTCATTTATTTCCTTTTCACTGTACCCAAGCACTTGAAGCGCAGTTGTAGCCTCTGTAATATTTGGATTTACAACTAATTTTTTATTTACTTTTTTATTTATATTTATAACTTCTTCTTTTAGCACCTTATCCTTCAATTCAAATATTATTTTTTGAGCCATTTTAGGACCAATTCCAGGAACTTGTTTTAACGCAGCAACATTTTCAGTTGCAATTGCAATACACATATCACTTGCATCTATATTTGATATAATTCCTAAGGCAACTTTTGGACCTACACCACTAACACTTATTAATTTCTTAAAAAATTCCAATGTTTCGTAAGACATAAACCCAAATAATTTCATATCATCCTCTCTAACACTAAAATGTGTATATACTTTTATTTCATCAAGCTTGTTAGAAAGTTCTAATATTTCCCTTTCTGGCATATATATTTCATAACCTATATTATTTACATCTAAAATTATTCTATCATTAAGCAACCTATCTATTTTCCCTTTAAATTGTGCATACATATTATCACCTCTGATATTATATTTTACACAAAAAAGAAATTAAAGTCAATTAACAATTAAACTTATTTTGCCTTAATTTTTTTGTATTATTACAGAATTTGCAATTTCTTCTATGTTTATATTTTTGCTTTTTATTATTTTTTCTATTAATTCGTTTTCCTCTTCTTCATCCAAATTCTTAATACAAATTATAACTTCTATATTTTTATTATTTTCATTATTGTTTATAAATATTCTATAACTATTATTAATTATTCTTTTTTGTACAAATACCTCAAAAAAAGATATAGTTGTAAATATGATTCCCATAACTGCTAATAAATAAATTATACTATCTAATAAAATTTGCATAAATATCACCTATTTTATTATATTACTTTGTTAAAATAATGTTAATTACAAAAAAATAGTGAAATTAATAACTAATTCACTACTTTTTAATTTTATATTTAATTTTTTCTATTGAAGTTTAAAATTTATTTTTACTATTTAATATTTATTTTCTTTTTATTTAAATTCTTATGTACATTCTTTCTTAAAGTTTTATATAAAACTGATACAAAAGGTACGCCTATTAACATTCCAACTACACCAAATAAACTTCCACCTATTGTTACAGCAAGTATTACCCAAATTGCAGGTAACCCTACACTTTCTCCAACAACTTTTGGATATATTAGGTTTCCCTCTATTTGCTGTAATATTATAAAATATATAATAAACCAAAATGATTTTGTTGGATCGATTGCAAATATAAGTATTGCACCTATACAAACTCCTATAAAAGCTCCAAAAAATGGAATTAAAGCTGTTACACCTATAAGTACAGAAATTGCTGCTGCATATTCAAATTTAAATATTGTCATTCCTATAAAACATAATATTCCCAGTATACAAGCTTCAATAAATTGTCCACCTATGAACTTTGAAAAAGTTTCGTTTGTAATATTACCAAATTCAAATATACTATCCACTTTTTCTTTTGGTAAATATGCAAGTACAATCTTTTTTAATTGTGATTGTAATTTTTCTTTTTGAATTAATAAATATATTGCAAACACTAATCCCATTACAAAATTAAAAATACCATTAAATATTGAAACAACTATACTAAATGAAGATGTAATAATAGTAGTTATTCCCCCTTTTGCAAGTGCTGTTATAGTTTCTTCTAATGATTTCCAATCAATTGATACATTTGAAATTTTAGATTTTATGTCAGGATAATTTTTTGTCATATCTATTAACCAAGTCTTTACATTATTTGCTACATTGGGTATATTTTGTTTTAATATATCAAAAGTATTTATTAACTCTGGTATTACTAAAAACATTACAAAATACAATATAAATACAATTATTAAAATTGAAAGTATAACGCTTAATAATCTTACACCAACATCCACTTTTTTTATTCTTTTGTTTTCTTTATCTTTAGATTTCTCTTTTCCTTTTTTTCTTATTAATTTATAATAGTTTCTTTCTATTACCCTTACAGGTATATTTAATACAAATGCAATACAAAGACCTAATATAAATGGAAATATTACTTTAAATATAGTATACAGTATATCTCCCACTATATTTAGATTTTGTAATCCCCAATAAAGTACAACTGTAAATGTAATAATAAGTAATATCTTTTTTACATTTTTGTTATTTAATTCTATCATTTTAATCACTCTTTTCTAGCAAACATTATATCAAATTTTACTACATTTTTCAACATATTTTCACTTTTAATAAATAACAAAATATACTAATAAACTATTTTTTTATTAATCATTATGATATAATTATTAATAACGTTATAATTTTAAGAAAGGGAAAATTATGAATGACATAGAATATGTAAAAAATATAATTAGTAATTTTCTAATTGAGATAACTGATTTAGAAAATATTACAAAATGGTTCAAAGTTAATGAAAATACTAAAAATGAATTAAAAAATAAAATATATGTAGAAAAAATAAAAAATTTATATAATAATTATGAACAAATTTCAAAGAATAATGGTATATATTTTGTTATTGCATCAAAAAGTATTACCAAATCTGATATATTAGATATTGTTAAACTAAATAACGAAAAAAAATACAAGGGTAATCTATACAAACTACCAAAATTAATTGAAAAGTATGAAAGTATTATAAGTTATAAATATAATAATATACTATATATAGGAAAAGCCGAAGGTTCTAATGGATTAAAAGAACGAATTAAAAAATACATACAATTTGGATATGGAGAATGTAAAAATCATTCTGGTGGAAGAGCAATTTGGCAATTAAAAAATAATAAAGATTTTTACATTGCATGGATAGAATGCAACAATGATACTATGGACAAAAAACTCTCTAATAAAGTTGAAAGTTATTTAATAAAAAAATATAAAATTAATAATTTTAATAATACACAATGCACTTTAAATTATCCATTTGCTAATTGGAGATCATAAAAAATACTTGAGTATGACATTAAAAATAAACTATCAACTCAAGTATTTTTATTATATTATTTTTTCAAAAATTATATTAATATCATTCTAACTATATAAATAAAGTATATTATTACAAAAACAATTCCCTTTTTTCTTGTTATTATGCCTTTATGCCTCTTTATCTTTTCTGATAATATTAAGTATAATATTATTAATAATATAAATATTACAGTTATATTAAACTCAATATCATATTTTAATGGTGAAATAGTTGCACCTAACGCTGGCAATAAAAGCAAATTAAATATATTTGAACCTATTACATTTCCCATTGCTAAGTCCGCATCATTTTTCATAGTAGCAATTATTGATGTCACTATTTCTGGTAATGCTGTACCTATTGCTATTATAGTTAAACTTATAAGACTTTCACTTACATTAAAATCTCTAGCTATTTGAGAAGCGCTATCTACTACAAAATCTGCTCCATACTTTAAAGCAATAAATCCAACAAAAATATGTAGTATTATTGTTATAAGAGATAATCTTTTTTGTGATTCTTTACTTTTAAATTCTTTATCTAAAGCCTTTTTGTTTTCTTTATTTTCTGTTTTTCCTTCTATACAGGTATATATTAAATAAATTAATGTTATTAAAAGTAATACTATTCCCTCTATTCTAGTTATTTCATATCTTTCCCCAAAGTTAGTAGTTATTAAAAAGACTATTATTGCTAGTAAAGATAATGGAAGATGCACTTTTAAAAGCCTTTCATCAATTTTTAAAGGTCTACAAATGCTTGCAATACCAACTACTAAAAGTAAATTACATATACAACTTCCAAGAGCATTTCCAATTATAAGATCTGGATGTCCACTTATGGAAGATGTTATTGTTATAATCATTTCAGGCAAAGATGTTCCAAGACCTACTATTATTATACCTATAAGCATTTCTGATATATTAAATCTTTTTGCTACTTCAGTAGCACCTTTAACAAGTAAATCAGCTCCTTTTATTAATAAAGCAAATCCTACTATCATAAAAAATAAATCAAATATCATAAGTTCTCCTTAACTTTATCTTTTGTTATATAACTTATTATATACTAAAATAAAAAAATAAACTATACTTTTTTTTATTTTTATGTAAATATTAAAAATTAGATGTAAAAAAGCTAACTAGAAAGTATTAATATAAATTTATATTTTTTAATTATAATATTTACCCATAAAAAATAACGCCTCCTTTCGTTTGGCGTTATTTTAATATAAAATACTCTTTTTGGAAAACTTTGATATCTAATTAATCACAATATAAATAATAATATGTATAATCGTAATAACTTTTTTTATCTTTTTTACGATTATTATTAGTAATCATAATTTTTTCAGTTGTTTCTTCCAAATACCAACTTTCTCCTAATATATCATATTTTTCATGAACAAAATCTGAAATTATTCTATCTTCTTTTATAACATCTTGTCCATTATCGTTTACTACTTCATATATAATCAATTTATCATTATTTTTTATTTTTTCTTCATCATAAAAAATAAATCTATCACCATTTTTATATTTTATCAATTCATTTTTACTTTGATTTACATATATTCTTTTTACACTTGTTGCTAAAACTTCTGAATTTATTTTTGATTCATATACCAAAAATATAACAAATACTCCAAGTATGAAACTTATAAAAAGAAAAATATATTTAATGAAAAATTTAAATTTATTAAATGTGTATATAAGAGTTAAAATAATTAAAAATATTGCACTAATGAATTTTACATATAAATAGTCTGGATTTATACAAATTACATATAATATATATAGTATTGCACAAATTCCTAAAACTCTATTTGTTTCTTTTCTTATTCTTTCTTTTACAATTTGATTTGATAACATTTTTATCACTATAATTTCTATTATAAAAGTAAGTAAAAATATTTCAACAAAACTTTTTTCAAGACTATCTGAATTTAATTTTTGAATCTCAAGTATTAAAATATTTATTAAAAAACTCATAGTATTAGCAAAAATAATATTAAAATCATCATCAATTACATTTTTATTTTTAGAAATTAAATTGA
Source organism: uncultured Clostridium sp. (assembly GCA_947361355.1). Taxonomy (GTDB): domain Bacteria; phylum Bacillota; class Clostridia; order TANB77; family CAG-465; genus CAG-465. The sequence continues at coordinate 6,076 of CANAIR010000011.1, read as the reverse complement.
TAAAATAAATTGATGTTATTCCTGAAAATATTAAAAATAATATGTAAAATAATATAATATTTTTACCATAAAATATTAATATTAAGCTAACAATAACAAATAAAATTACAGTTATCATTGTTATTTTAATATCCTCTTTTTCACATTTTACTTTTCGTAAATAATATGTATGTAATAATTTACAACATATCGCAAACAAACCAATGCTTAACAAAACACTTATACATATTTGATAACTCATATTCACCTTTTCCTCCTTAAAATTATTTAAAAAGCTATTTATTTTTTTCATTATATCATACTATAAAAATTATGTCAAATTAATTACTCCTATTTCTTATTTGACATTATAATACATTTAATATATAATAAATATATTATTATATACTTAGAAAGGATTATGTATGAAAAAAGATATTTTACTTGCAACTAATAATATTGGAAAAGTTAAAGAATTACAAAATATGTTAGGTGACAATTATAGTATACTTACATTAAAAGATGTTAACTGTGATATTGATGTTATAGAAGACGGTATTACTTTTGAAGAAAATTCACTAAAAAAAGCCATTGAAATTTATAACGCTATAAAAATACCATGTATAGCGGATGATAGTGGTTTATGTATTGATTTTCTTGATGGAAAACCTGGTGTATTTACAAAAAGATTTTTGGGTGAAAATACAACACAAGTAGAACGTAATGAAAATATATTAGATAAATTAAAAAATTGTCCATATAATAAAAGAACAGCTTCTTTTATTTGCTGTATTTCATTTTATGATGGAAATAACAAAATTTCACTAGAAGGAAAAATAAATGGAAGAATATCATTTGAAAGAAAAGGAACAAATGGATTTGGTTTTGATGAAATTTTAATACCTAATGGATTTAACAAAACTCTTGCAGAATTATCAATAGAAGAAAAAAATAAAATTAGTGCAAGATATAAAGCTATTGAAAAATTAAAATATTATTTTAATCAAAATAATATTTAATACTATATTTGAGTAAATATCAAGTAATTATTACTTGATATTTATTGTTTCTATACACTCATTAATTTCAATCCATTGCTTCATTAAAGCATCTAATTTTTTATTATTTTCTTCTATTTTACTATTTATTTTAACAAGTTCTACATAATCGCAGACTATATTCACATCACTTATTTTTTCATTTAAACATTTTATCTCATCTTCTAACTTTTGTATTTTTCTTTCTATACTAGCTAATTTCTTTTTTTCATTTTGTAATAAAATATTTTTTTCTCTTGTTATACTGTTATCTATCTTTTTAACTTGTTTTTGTTCAATTTTATTATTTAAATAGTATTCATAATTTCCTTCATATATATTTATATTTTCTGGTAATACTTCTATTAATTTAGTAGCAACGTTATTTAAAAGATACCTATCATGTGATACAAAAATTATAGTCCCTTCATAATCTTTTAAAGCTCTATTTAACTCTTCTTTTGCTAGATAATCTAAATGGTTAGTAGGTTCATCTAATATTAAAACATTAGATTTTTCTAACATAAGTATTGCAAAAACAACTTTTGCCTTATTTGCGCCAGATAATTCTTTTATTTTTTTAAATACCATATCATCTGTAATCAGCAATTTTGCATATAATTTTCTTAATTCTAAGTCTGTTATATTTTTAAATCGATTATGTATTTCATCAATTACAGTATTTTCTAAATTAATATTTTTATTTTCTTGATCAAAATATGAAATTTTAACATTTTCTCCCCATTTAACCATTCCATCATATTCTATTTGTTTTTGTATAGCTTTTAATAATGTAGTTTTTCCTATACCATTTTTTCCTATAATTGCTACTTTTTCACCTTTTAAAATATTAAAATTTATTTTATTATATATTAATTTTGAATCAATTTTCACAGTCAAATTTTTAACTTGTAAAACATCTTTAAAAGAAGATTTTTCATATTCAAAGTTTAATTTTATACTTTTGTTATGTATTGGTCTTTCTAATAATTCCATTTTTTCTAATTCTTTTACTCTAGTACCTACACCATTTACACTAGAAGATTTTGCTAAATTTTTATTAACAAATTCTTTTAATTTGGATATTCTCTCTTGTTGTTTTTCATATTCATTATCTTGTTTTTTTATTTTTTCTTCTTTTTGTATTAAAAAACTATTATAATTTCCTTTATAAATAAATAATTTACGATTTTCTATTTCATATATCTTTTTACATATTTTATCAAGAAAGTACCTATCATGTGATACAGTTATTATAGCACCTTTATATGTACTCATATAATTTTCTAACCAATTTAACATATCAAAATCTAAATGATTTGTTGGTTCGTCAAGCACCAATAAATCTGGTTCTTTAAGTAATATTATAGCTAGTGCAAAACGTATTTTTTCTCCACCACTTAAATTAGAAATTTTTAAATTTAAATCATAATCTTTAAATCCAAGTCCATTTAATACATTATTTATTTTATATTCTATATTATATCCATCATTTGCTTCAAATAAGGAACTTACTTTTTCATATTTTTGTATTATTTTTTTTAATTTGTATTCATCATCAGTAGCTTCACTCATTTGTACGTTTAACAAATCTAATTTTTCTTTTAAAGTATATATATTATTAAATACACATTTTAATTCATCTTTTAAAGTATTAGTACTATTAAAAAATACATTTTGTTTTAAATACCCTATTGTTAAATTATTTTTTTTCGTAATTTTACCTAAATCATAGTATATATCTTGTGTGATTATATTCAATAATGTAGACTTACCACAACCATTAATTCCTACTAATCCAATTCTGTCATTTTTATTTATATCAAAAGAAATTTTATTTAATATTAAGTCACTTCCATAACTTTTTGAAATTTCTCTTAAGCTAACTAACATAATTTTATTCCTTCCATGTTTTAATTTGTACTGAAAGTATAACATATATATTTTACCAAGTCAACAAAAATAATAACCTATTTAAGCTCAAAATTTGAACTTAAATAGGTTATTATTAACAATAGCATTGTTGTTTTTGTACCATATTTTTTACAGTAATTTTTTTTACTTGATTTATTGCTTTTTTCATTTCATAAATTAACAATTCTTTTTCTTTAATTGTTATTTTATTTTTACTACCATAAGTTGAATATGCTTTTCCTGATAAAAAATCATATCTTAAATCAATTTTCCCAGAATTAGAATAATCTCTATTAAATCTATATATACATATAACATTTTCTTTTTCATTATATGAAATATAATGATTTACTTCCATAATAGTATTTTCATTTACATCATAAAATATCCTATAAGCTATATAATCATCTTTTCCTCTTGTATCTCTTACATGATCTATTTGACCATTATCATTTGTTATTGTCATTTTAAAATAATTGTTATAATCAGAAGCTATACTAAGTATTACATCATCTATATAATTACTTGGATGTTTCATCAAACAAGCTTTATTTGAAAATGGGTTTACTATTGAATCAAATTCCTTTACACAAGAAAACAAATCTTGTGACACATTAACATTTTCTATCTCTTTCATATCATGAGCTTTAAGCCACATCTCTGTAGTGATTTTTGGATTTCCTATTTCAAGCAATCTTCGATTTACTTCAGCTAATACTTTTTTTTGAAAATGATATAAATTTTTCCTCAATTTTTGAGTATAAATTATTTTATCATAATAATAATTATACTCAGATAAAAAATATATTAATCCTTCTTTTGAATCAATATGGTAACATCCAATATATTCATTACCCAAATCATCTTTTTTATAGTATTTTCTATTATCTAAAAATCCACCTGCTCCACCATTAATACGTATATCATGTATATATTTTGGATACTTTTTTAATAACAGCTTTGCCAAGTTATATGGAATTTTTCCATGAATGGAGGCATAATAAGTTCCACTAAAGTAAATATCCAAATCATTAAAGCGTGTTTCATCCATTTCCGTAAATACCTCAAGAACCATTAGCATTTCAATACCATACATACTTACATTTCCTCCTACTATGTAATTTTCCTATACAAAATTAAATGTATAGCAACTATTTTGCTAAAGTAATTATATCACACATACGTATTTATGTCAATTTTTAATATATATAACATTGAATATAATAATAAAGCGAAGTTTTTTTCACTCCGCTTTGTTATTATATTATTTAATTATATGTAAGCTGCACTTTTTCCAAATTTGAAGTATCTGCAGGAATCAAATAACCTAAATCACCATCATAAACAAACAAAACAAGATAATTTCCATTTCCTACTGATAAGAGGTTAATTCCTCTTTTTATATCTAACCATTTAATAATAATAACGTTATTTCTAACAGTTATATCTTTATCTTTAGTTCCTAAAATAAACCGTGATACTCCAGACTCATCTAAAAATAACATTTTATCATGTAATTCTTTGTGCCCAGTTATATAAATAACTGAACATATCTCTTTTGGAATTTTAATTGTTACATTGCTATTTTCTGTTTTCATTTTGCTCCTCCTGCATAATTAGTAGAATTTTTTAATACCATATATTTATTGGTACATTTTATAAAGCTATATATAATTATATCATAAAATCATTAAAATATCAATTGTATATGTATTCATTATATACATAATCTTAATACTGTTGCCATTCTAAACCGTTATTTTCACTATGAAAATAAATATATTTTTCTTCTAGATTCTCTATTGTATAAGCCTTTAATTTTAAAATACCATTTTCTTCATATGGCACATCTTCTATATATACATCTTCAGCTTTTTTATGAATTTTTGCTACTTCAAAAGTTTTTCCACCATTTATCGTAACTAATAATTCTCTATTATCACCACTTGTTCCTGCAATTCCTGGATCATTTATAAAGCCAACATTTTCATTTATAAAAACAAACTTAGCACCATTATGTATTTGTATAAATTTATCTAGATTATCAAGCTGTTCTATCCATGTTTTTCCACCATCATAAGTTTTCTCAATACCAATTATTGATCTTTGAGCTAGTACTGAACCTTTATATATCACTCTAATTGATTTTTTATCATCAATTTTCTTTTCATATAAAATTTCATTTTCTTCATTAATACTATCATTTTTATAATTATCGTTTGATATGTTTTCTTTTAAAGTTCCTTCTATTATATCGTTAGAATTTGTAATTTTACTATCCAAACTATTATCTTCGTTATTAATTATTTTTCCATTTTTATCATAATAATAACAATTTATTGGTTTATTATCATGCTTACCATCAAATGGATCATAACCACCATTTCCATAATCTTCTCTTATTCTAATTTTATTTCCCATTATAAATAAATTTATATAGTCATAATAATTTACATTAACTTGTAAAAATGAATCCACATATGCTACATATTTTTTATCATCTTTTTCAATCACATGCTCTGGAGTGTATAAAAAAGCAAATAATAATAAAAACATTTTCCAAAATGCTACAATTATGATTGTAACAAACATACCCATAATAATAAAGGCTGTTTTTATATTTTCATCTTTTTTTCTTACTATTTGTACTATTCCTAAAATTATTCCAATTATAAATACTGCTAATACACTCCAATATATCCACTGCCTATATTGAATATTAAATATATTTAATACAAAGTGTGATATAATAAATAGTAATAAAAAAATAATAGTATACAAAAATATATTTTTTCTTAAATTTTCTAAAAACTTTCTCATTTCTTCTCACTTCTAACATCTTTTCTTTTTAAAAATTTGTAAATTATAAAATAAATTAACCAAATTATTCCATCTAACAATATACTAAAAATTATAACTAGTATAGATAAGAATAACATTAATACGATTGTACCTACTTTTGCTATTAAAGAAAAATTTGAATTATCAATTAAAAAGCTATCTATTGATGATATATTAATTAAATCTACAAATAAACCTATCGCTGATACTATACCTAATCCAAAAATAATAAAAGAGATTACAATTAATATTTTTCTTAAATTTTCTAAAAACTTTCTCATTTCTTCTCACTTCTAACATCTTTT
>CANAIR010000010.1 GCA_947361355.1 uncultured Clostridium sp. | reverse complement strand
AAGATGTAATAAAGGATGGATTAGTAATATCAGATGTAGCAAATGATACAGGTGATGTAGGAAATCAATTTGTATGGATACCAGTAGATGATATGAGTACCTTTGTAAGAGAAGTAGGTTATTGTAAAGGAGAAATACAAACATCAGCCAATCATGTGATAGATTTTGAAAAATGTGAAGAGCCATATAGTGAAGCTAGTGAGAGTGAAATACAGGAATATGAAAATATGATGGCAAGCGTAGAAGAATATAAAGGATTTTATATAGGAAGATATGAAATAAGTCTAACTGAAGATGGCTCTCAAAGGGCACAAAGTAAAAAAAATAAACCACCATGTGCTAGCAATATAATGTGGAGTAATGGTATGACAAGCTTAGGTGGAGGAATAGTAGAAAAAGCAAGAAGTATGTATCCAGATAGAAAAGAATTAAAAAAGGGAAATGTGGTATCTACTTTAATATATGGTGTATCTTGGGATGAGACTATAAGGTTTTTAAAAACAAAGGATGAATATAAAAATATAGATAAAGATAGTACTGGATTTGGAAATTTAGGAATAAACTGTATAAATGGGTATGACCAATCAAACCAAATAATATCAACAGGTAGTAATGACAAATATTGTCTGAATAACATATACGATTTTGTAGGAAATGTATGGGAATGGACAATGGAGACATACATTGGATCTGATACTATAAGTTTAGGTCGAATACGTAGAGGAAGTAACTATAATTGTAGTGGATACTACTATCCAGTATCTCTTCGACGAACTAATATAACAACCGATACTGGTACTAGTATGGGAGGTCGAGTCCAACTGTATATTAAGTAAGCATTAGAGTTGTTTTTTTGTAAAAAAATGTTGTATATTGTAAAATTATGTAATTTACGTATGAAAATAATGTGAAAATATAAGCAAAGTTTGACTAATAAAAAATATTGTGCTATAATAATAAATACTGTAATCGTAGACCAAAGAATAATTTTAGAGGTGAAAAAAGAATTATGTATGATAATAAATATGAGCATAAAACAGTTGAGGAATATTTAAATCTAAAAGTAAGAATGAAAAATAACTTCAATATAAAAAAAGAAAAGAAAAATAATAGGATAAAATATCCTATAAATTTGAAATTAGAAAAATTTGTAGAGAAAATTGTGTCTTTAGATTCTATAAATACATATGGTTTTTTTTATTATCAGTTCTTATATGAAATACTAGATGAGGAATGTTTACCACTTGAATACAAACAATTAAATTGTAGAGTTGATGAAACTGGTAAGATGGTATTTTATTATAAGAATGAGCAAATTTTAAAATTTGTTAAACTATTAAAAGCAGCATATTTAAATAGAAAGATTTATCGAGAATTTATAGTAATTCCAGATGTTTATAATATGCTAAACAATCTTTATGATAACAATATATTTTTCTTTGATTTTCTTGATATTGAAGGTTTATCATTAAAAGAAAAAGATTTAGTAGAAATACTTAATCTATTAGGTCTTTTAGATGATGAATATAAAGATCATTTTTACTTATTATCTGGATGTTCTTTAATGGTTTATGGTTTAAGAGAAGAAATAAGGGATGTAGATATGGTAGTTGATATAAAGGCATTTGAAATGTTAAGTTCAAAATTTGATGTAATACATGTAAAAGATAATAAATATCGAATTGGAAACTTAATAGAGATATTTTTGGAAAAAAGAAAAGATTTTAAATGTCAGATATATAGAGATGTATTGGTCGAAGATTTAAAAACGATACTTAAATTTAAAAAAATATGCGCAGGTAAAAAAAGAGAATTTACTAAATCTAGAAAAGACTTGGCGGATATATCAAGTATACAAGAGTATATGAAAATCCATCAATAAAACAAAAAATGATAGTCAATTTTAGTATAATTGGCTATCTTATTTTTTATTTTTTATTTTGCATATTTTCCCACTCTTTCATTTTTATTTTGTATTCTAACATTTGTGTTAAATATTTATAATACATATATTGTTGTTCATAATACATAGCTGGGTTTAGTGGATTGTCATATCCATTTTGGATATCTTGTGGCATTTGTTGATGTGCAATATTTTGTTGCTGAATATTAAAATTATATGGGTCAAAAAAAGGCTGATTTTTATCCATTTTATTCCTCCTTTCTTTTTTTGATTTTTTTTAATTAAATATGTATAAAATGTAAAAACATGGTTATAATATTAATGTAAACAAAATTGTTTACATCCCCCTTCTTAATATATTGTAGCTTTTCTTCCTTTCTTTTGAGCTACTTTATAGTTTTTATTTTTACATATACGTAATATATAAATATTATTAGGAAAATAGCAAATGTTGAAATTAAATACGCTATGGTCATATTATTAATATAATATGCAAGTTCAGCATTTGCTATTTCCACATTTTTAAATACATGTATTACTTCTAAATTTACAAACTTTAGTATAATATATGTTAATATAAAAGAAAGTATACCATGTAAAAATTTACTTTTTACTAAATCTAGAAATTTAAAGTTTTGCTCACATATAGTTGAAAATACTTGACATAGTATACAAATACCACTAAAACCAAGTATAAATGATATAATACAAATTTTTATTTTATAATCCATTTGCAAAGAATATATTTCATTGCATCCATTAGTTATTTCAAATAATCCATATATAAATGTAGTAATATAGTTTGAAATTCCTATTTTTTCCAAAAATATATTTATAATATTGGATAATAAATTAAAAATTATTATAAATCCTAAAATATTTCCAAGAGTAACAAAAGAGTTTAAAATACTATTTCGTATTACTATAAAAAAATTTTGATTTATATTGATTTTATTTTTTCCTCTATTTAAAGTGTTTATATTATAATTTTTAATTCTCTTGCAATTTTCATTATTTTTATGTATAATATTATCTAAAGAAAATAGGTGTTTTCTTGAATATATTAATCCAATAATTATTGAAGATAGAACATGTGAAATTAAAAGTATAAATCCTATTTTTATATCATTAAAAATTCCTATTCCAATAGTAGATATTAAAAATGCAGGATTACAGTTATTTACAAAAGTTAATAATATATTAGCATCGCTTTTATTTATTTTTTTATTTTCATAAAGTGTATTTACCGATTTAGATCCCATTGGAAATCCACATAAAAATCCTATAATAACACTACTAGCAGAGTTTTTATTTACTTTGAATATTTTTGATATTAAATTTCCAAATATTTTTGTAAGTAAAAAAATAATATCAGTTTTTAATATTATTTCTGTAAATAGGATAAATGGTAAAAGTGATGGGACTACATTACTAAAAAATATATTAACACTTTTTTTTACTGTATTAAAATTTTCTTTAGAAAGAAAAAGAAGTAAAAATAGAGTTATTACAAATATAAATAGTTTAAATATACTTTTAATTTTATAGCTTTTATATATTTTCATTTTAACACCTTATATATTTTATTAAATAGGAGTAAATAATATGCGTTATAGTAAATATTTAAAAGATTATGAGTTACTTGATATGGCAAATGGTCAAAAGCTGGAAAAATGGGGAAAATATATATTAATTAGACCAGATCCACAAATTGTATGGAATAGAAAAACAAACCCATCACTTTGGAATAAAGCACATGCAAGGTATATAAGAAGTAGTAAAGGTGGAGGGCATTGGGAAAAATTAAAAAAAATAGAAGATGATTGGAAAATTAATTATAAAGATTTAACATTTAATATAAAACCAATGGGATTTAAACATACAGGTCTTTTCCCAGAGCAGTCAGTTAATTGGGACTATATGATAGATAAAATTTCTAATGAGGTAAAAAATAACAAAAAAGTAAAAGTTTTAAATTTATTCTCATATACTGGTGGTGCTACAGTTGCATGCTTATATGCTGGTGCGAGTGTTTGTCATGTAGATTCATCACAAGGTATGGTAAATTGGGCAAAAGAAAATGTTATATCTAGTGGTTTAAAAGATTCGAATGTTAGATTTTTAGTAGACGACGTAATAAAATTTGTAAAAAGAGAAATAAGACGAGGTAATAAATATGATGTTATAATTATGGATCCACCATCATATGGTAGAGGTAAAAATGGTGAAGTTTGGAATATAGAAAAAGACTTTGCAGATTTGATAGAACTTTGTAGCAATGTTTTATCTGATAATCCTCTATTTATGTTGGTTAATACATATACAGGTGGATTATCTGGAACAATTATACAAAATGTAATAAAAATGCAATTAGGTAAAAATATAAAAAGTATATCATTTGATGAAATTGGTTTAAAGCAAAAAGACAGTGAATTTTTTCTGCCATGTGGTATTACTACTATATGTGAATTTTAAAATTAAATTAATAATCTTATAAAATATATACAAAAAAATTTTTACTGTTGTAATATTACGTAAAATATGTTAAAATATAATAGTATAAATGAAAGGGGAAATAAAATGTTATCAGATCCAAATGTTTCAAAAATAATACCAAAAGTTGGTAATCGATACGAATCAGCATTAGCAATTGCAAAAAGGGCAAGAAATATAGAATACAGAAGAATTACAGAAGGAGACAGAGATATAACAGATGCAGTAGATATTGCATCTAAAGAAATTGCAGAAGGTAAAGTTAGAGTTAAGAAAAATGGCGAATATGTTGTAAAAAAAGAAAATACAGATATAATTGCGGAGGAAGTTACTGATATTGTAAAGGAGTAAATTATGAAAAAAAAACATATAGTAACTATTACTGGTGATCATGCCAGTGGCCAAGGAACATTAGCTAAATATTTTCAAGAAGAATTTGGCTATGAAGTTTACAGAAATGGACAATATGCAAGAAAACTTGCAAAAGAAATGGGAATGACTATAACCGAATTTCAAGTTTACTTAAATGAACATCCAGATTTAGATAAACAAATTGAACGTAGTGCAACTGAATATGCAAGTGCACATGAGAATTTAGTAATTGATGCAAAACTTGGATGGTTTGCAGTTCCTTATTCTTTCAAAATATATTTAAAAGTAGATATAAATGTTGCAGCCAAAAGGGCTTTTGAAGATGAAAAAAGAAAAGATACAGAACCATTTGAGTCTTTTGAACAAGCAAAAGAACTAATATTATATAGGTATAATGAAGAAAATAAACGTTGGTTTGAAGAGTATGGAATAAAAAGAGAAGATATGAAAAATTATGATTTAGTAGTAGATACTACTAATCGCACTCCAAATGAAGTTTTTGAAATTGTAAAAGAAGAATATTTAAAATGGTTAGAAAAGTAGATAATATATTTATTAAAAAAAGCAGTGACAATTCTTTTACTTGTTGTTGCTTTTTAGTTTGTTTAGGAGGGGTTTTATGAGAAAATATTTTGGTACAGATGGTATAAGAAGAATTGCAAATACTGAGTTGTCGCCAGAGCTAGTATTTAAAGTTGCAAAGGCAGGAGCATATGTTTTATCTAAACATGCAAATCATGCTCCAACAATTTTAATTGGTAGAGATACAAGAATATCTGGTACTTTGATAGAAAGTGCTATGACAGCAGGTTTTTTAAGCTATGGGGCAAATGTAAAATTACTAGGTGTATTACCAACACCAGCAGTTGCTTATCTTACAAAAAAATTAAATGCAGATGCTAGTGTCGTAATTTCAGCTTCACATAATACTTTTGAATTCAATGGAGTAAAATATTTTAGTAATAAAGGTATGAAAATATCTGATTCAATTGAGGAAGAAATAGAAGAAATAATGGACTCAGGAAAGTTAAATGAGCTTACAGCTGTAAATGAAAATATTGGAATTTCACAAAATTGTGAAGAATTAATTGATGATTATGTTAATTTTATAGTTTCAATATTTGAGAAAAATATAAAAGAAAATATTAACAAAAGCAAAGATTTTAAAGTAGTAATAGATACAGCAAATGGTGCAACATATAAAGTGGCTGAAAAAATATTTGCAAGACTTGGAATTAATTTTACGGTTATAAATAATACTCCAAATGGAATTAATATAAATAAAGACTGTGGTTCTACTCATCTTGAAATGTTAAAAAAATATGTTTTAGAGCATAAATATAGTTTAGGAATAGCATATGATGGTGATGGTGATAGATGTCTTGCAGTTGATGAAAAAGGTAATATAATTGATGGTGATATATTACTTGCACTTACTTCTAGTTATTTAAAGAATAAAGGTGAGTTAAAAAAAGATACAATTGTTGCAACTGTTATGAGCAATTTGGGACTTACTAAATTTTCAAAAGAAAATAATTTAAATTTATTACAAACCAAAGTTGGTGATAGATATGTATTAGAAGAAATGTTAAAAAATGGTTACAATTTGGGAGGAGAACAATCAGGGCATATAATATATTTAGATTATAATCCAACAGGAGATGGAGTATTAACTTCATTAATGTTAATTCAATTAATCCTAGAAGAAAATAAAAAAGCGTCTCAAATAATTAATATAATAAATATTTTTCCACAAGTTTTAATTAATGCTAAGGTTAGTAATGATAAGAAATATGATTTTGATAAAGATGCAGTTATTAGAAGTGAAATTGAAGAAATAGAAAAGGAATTTTCAGGAAATGGTAGAGTGCTTATAAGACCATCAGGCACAGAACCACTTGTTAGAGTTATGATAGAAGGAGAAAATATAGAATATATAACTGAAAAAGCAAAATCTGTTGCTGGACTTATAGAAGAAAGACTAAAATAAAATTATAGTAAATAATTTAAAAATTTAAGAAATGTTTGTAAAAAATGACTATATGAAAGTATGTAATATTACTTTTTATATAGTCATTTTTATCTTATTTTTTCCTAAATACTTGTAAAGAGGAACTAAGTATAGTAAAATATTTGTAAGAAAGTGGTGGAAATAATGGAAAAAATAAAAATACCATATGGAGAATCGGACTTTAAAACATTAAGAGAAGAAAATAATATATATGTAGATAAAACAATGTATATAGAAAAATTAGAAAATTATAAAAAATCAATATATGTAAGACCAAGAAGATTTGGAAAAAGTTTGTTTACAAGTATGATTTCATATTATTATGATATATCAGAAAAAGAAAACTTTGAAAAGTTATATAAAGGATTATATATATATGAAAATCCAACAGAAAAGAAAAACAGCTATTATATATTGAAATTTAATTTTTCAGGAATGAATATAAATGAAAGTGAAAATATAAAGAATATAAAAGAAAGTTTTAACGAAAGTGTATATATAAGTTGCAGGGAGTTTATAAATAAATATAAACTTGATATGAAATTACCAGATAAAAAACAAGCATCAATAGTATTATTAGATGTTTTATCACAATTTAAGAATTTAGAAAAAAAGAATAAAATATACATAGTAATAGATGAATATGATCATTTCACAAATGGAATGTTAGAAGGAAATGTATCAAGGTTTGTAACATCACTTGGACAAGGTGGTTTTGTAAGAGCATTTTATGAAGTAATAAAAATGTATGCAGAGGGAACAGATAGTGTAGTAGATAGATTTTTTGCAACAGGAATAGCACCACTAACACTAGATAGTTTAACATCAGGATTTAATATAGCAACAGATATAACATTAAATGAAAATTTTGTAGCAATGTGCGGTTTTACAGAAGAAGAAGTAAAAGAACTATTAAATAAAATAGGATTAAAAGAAGAAGTATATGAAGAGTTAAAGAAAAATTATAATGGTTATAGATTTTCTTTAGTAAGTGAAAAATTAACATTTAATGTAACATTACTAATGTATTATTTAAGGGATTTACTATTAAATGGAAGACCGCCATTAACACCAATAGATGCAAATTTAGCAACATCAGGAAATAAAATAGAGTCAATAGTAAACTTAGTAAACAAAGAAAGAAATTATGCTAAACTATTGGAATTAATAACAACAGGACAAGTAAGTGGGATATTAGTAGAAAAGTTTGAGCTAAATAATTTAAACTTTGATGAGAATAGCTTCCTATCACTACTATTTTATAATGGATACATCACAATAAAAGATGTAGGAATGCAAATAAAATTTTGTGTACCAAATTATGTATCAGAAGTATTATATGCAAATTATTTTGTAAAGTTAATAGATTCAAGAAAGGCATATAAATTAGAAATAAGTGAAATAGAAGAAAGTATAATAGAATTTGGTGAGAAAGGAAATATAGAAGATGTAACAAAAGTAGTAAGTAACTTTTTAACATACCAAAGTGTAAGAGATAAAGAAGGTTTTAACGAGAAAATGTTAAAATATGTATATTCATTAATATTTCGGATTAAGTAATCAGTATTATGTGTATGGAGAATTTCCAGTAGGACAAGGATTTGCAGATATATTAGTAGAAAAATCAACAACAAGTTTAGCAACATATGAAGCAGTAATAGAGTTAAAATATTTAAATAAAGAAAAAGCCAAAAGTGCAAATTATGAAAAGTTAAAAGATGAAGCAATAAAACAAATGAAAAGATATATAGAAGATAAAAGATTAAGTAGTAGACAAAACTTAAAAAAGTATGTTATAATATTTGAAGGATTTGAAAACTTCAATGTATTTGAAATATAGTAAATAAAAGTATAAGTAATGACATAAGTACACTTCATATACAGGTGCTATAATAAATAAGTAATAAAGAACATAATGAAATAAGGTGATTTTTTAAATCACCTTATTTTTGGTATTTAAATATTAAAAATAGTATTTTTATAACACAAAAGTAATAAAATTTGATATATATAAAAGAAGAATATATTTTCATTGACAAACAAACTATTGTTTTATATAATACTTAAGAGGTAAAAATATGAAGATAGCAAAAGTACTTATAAATACATCAGTTAAAACATTAAATAAAGTATATGATTATATAGTACCACCTTTATTTGAAGAAAGCGCAATACTTGGAAAGCGTGTAGAGGTAAGTTTTGGACGTGGTAGAGCTAATGAAGAAGGTATAATTGTAAAATTAGAAGAAAAAGGTAATGAATATATAAAATCTTTAGAATATAAATTAAAAGAAATAGTAAATGTATTAGACGAAGAATCATATATAAATGAGGATAGACTAAAACTTGCAAAGTATATATCACATATATATTTTTGTAATGTTTATGATGCACTAAAATTAATGTTACCACCTGGTACGAAATCAAAAAAGAGTAAAAAAAGTGTAAATACAAAACAAAATACTTTAGTAAAACTTATTAAATCACATGATGAAATTATAAATGATATAGAAAATAATGTTATAACTAGTGCAAAACATATAAAATTACTTACGTTTTTAATGTATAATGATTATGTTTTAATTAATGATATTATAGATGGCCTAGAAATATCAAGGGCTGTTATAAATACTGTTGTAAAAAATGGTTATATAATTTTAGAAAAAGTAGATATAAAACCAGATTTATTAGAAGAATTTTCAGTTAAAAGAGATAGTGCAAAAATACCTACAGAAGAACAGCAAATGGCTATAAATAAAATAGGAAGTTTAATATATGAAGAAAAATTTAGTAAATGTCTTTTGTTTGGTGTTACGGGTAGTGGAAAAACAGAAGTATATTTACAGCTTATAGAAAAGGTACTTGTTCAAGGAAGAAAAGCTATTGTCTTAGTCCCAGAAATATCACTTACTTTTCAAACTGTTACTAGATTTGTTTCAAGATTTGGAAATAGAGTAGCAATATTACACAGTAAAATGACAATAGCTAAAAGAAAGGAAGAATTTAAAAGAATAAAAAATGGTGAAGTTGATATTGTAGTTGGAGTAAGATCTGCAATATTTGCACCTATTGAAAATCTTGGACTTGTAATAATAGATGAGGAGCATGATTCAAGCTATTACTCACAGACTACACCAAAATATTCAACAAAAGAGGTAGCAGCATATATATGTAATCAAAATAATGCTGTATTGTTACTTGGCTCAGCTACTCCAGAAGTTTCAACATATTACAAGGCAAAAAATAATTCTATGGAACTTGTTACTATGAAGCAAAGGCCTGGTAATGCAGTTTTACCTAAAGTTGAAATAGTAAATATGAAACAAGATAGAGTACTTGGAAATGTATCACCTATTAGTTTAAGATTAAAAGAAGAAATAGAATTAAATTTGAATAAAAAAGAACAAACTATGATATTTTTAAATAGAAGAGGTTATACTTCATATTTAAGATGTAATGAATGTTCAAATATATTTAAATGTCCAAATTGTGATGTAGCTATGACATATCATAAAACAAGTAATTTACTACATTGTCATTATTGTAGTCATGTAGAAAAAAATATATTAAAATGTATAAATTGTGGCAGCGATAACATAACAAGCAACACAATGGGTACTCAAAAATTAGAAGAAAATATAAAAGAATTATTCCCAGTTGCAAGTATAATTAGAATGGATGCTGATAGTACTATTACAAGAGATTCATATCAAAATATACTAGAAAAATTTAAAAATGATAAAATAGATATATTGATAGGGACACAAATGATTAGTAAAGGTCATGATTTTGCAAATGTAACTTTAGTTGGAATACTAGGTGTAGATTCCATGCTTGCTATGGATGATTATCTTTCTTCTGAGAAAACATTTTCTAATTTAGCTCAAGTAGCAGGAAGGGCTGGAAGATCAAAACTTCCAGGAAGAGTTATAATTCAGACTACTGATACACAAAATTATATTTTAGATGCTGTAACAAAAAATGATTATGAAGAGTTTTATGAAAAAGAAATAAAACATCGTTTTACTTTTGGTTATCCACCATTTAATGATATTGTATTATTTGAAATATCAGGTTTAAATTATTATAATGTAAAAGAAGAAGCAGATAGATTATATCAAATACTAGAAAGCTCGAAAAGTGGTATATATAAGGTATATAGTCCTAGAAAACCTTTTATACAAAAAATTAATAGAAGGTATAGAATAAATATTATTATGAAGACAAAACTGTGTACTATTTCATATAATGAAATACATAAAAGTATAGTATTGTTTAGTAAAAATAAAAAAAATGGAGTAAGTCTTGTTGTTTCTAAAAATCCAATATTTATTGGATAGAAATAAAAAAGTGTATTAAAAATTTAACGTTATTTTTTAATACACTTTTGTGTTTTTTAGTAAAATAAATAACAGATAAAATATCTAAAAAACTCTTGATACTTTTTTTATTTTAATATATAATATACGTAAAAGTGTTTTGAGGTGTTGATATGGAAGAAAATAACAAAAATGAAAAAGTAGTGCCTTCATATGAAAAAGGTGCGAAAAATAGTAATACTAAGGTAAAAGAAGAGAAAAAAAGAGTTAAATCAAAAATTTCTAGAATAATTATAATTGCAATTATAGTAATAGTTGTTATTTTAGTTTCTGTAGGAATTTATAAACTATTTGTAAATAAAGTTAATAAAACTAATGTAGATTATCAAAGTAATATGAAAGCGTATGGTTTTGATATTATGTATGATAATAAAACAGCAGAACCAACCGATTTAGTTACAAAATCTGAAGCAGTGAAAATGGTTATTGCCTCTATGTCAAATGAAACTAATATTACAAAACTTCTAGAAGTAAGAGAGTATGTAGAAGGATATAATGATTCAATGTCATTAGATGAATTAGAATCAAAACTTGAATATAAAAATAAATTATGGGTTGAATACGCTATATCTATGGGAATAATAGAAAAAGGTGAAATAACTAAAGATAATGCAAATGACAATGCCACTTTTATAAATGCTTTAGTGTATTTTGCAAATGCTAAAAATAAACTTTTAAATGAAATATTAGATACAAAAACAAATCCAGATATTAAAAATTTTGATTCATATAGAGTATCAGAACAACTTGCTTTAAGTGATATGGTGCATAATGGAATTATAGAAAATAAAGAGTATAAATTTAAAGATAGTTTAACAAAAGAACAATTTAATAAGTTATTAATAGATATGGTATTAAAGTATAATACTATAACAGTAGAAGGCGAAAAAATAAATATAAATAAGGATAAAGAGCCATCTAATGTAAAGGAATATCCTTATACACTTGCTAGCGTTAATAAAAACATATATGAGATTAAAAATTTCGTAGCCGATAATAGTAAATATAAAAATGCAAAAGATTCGTATGTTGAAATGAAAGAATATTATTATGATATAAATACAATAGTACAAGAATATATGGATGCTTTAATTAATGTAGATTTTGAAAAAATAAATGATGAATATATAGATAAAATATTAGATTTGAGTTTTCATTTAGAAAAAGAAGAAAATGTTAAAGAATATTTAGAATATGTTAAAAATAACAAAATAAAAATTTCTGGAAGTGCAAAAGTACAATACCCAGCTATATACTTTGATGGTGAAAAATACAGAGTAAGGGTAAAAGTTGATTACAAAATAGAAAATGCTAATGTTAGAGAAAATTTAATATATGGTGATTTACTTTCAAAAGAAAAAATCAAATATGATAAAGATGATGAAAGCATAATTGTAGATATTGGTATAAAAAAAGCTATATCAAATGATTTGTTATATGTGGATATGAGACCTTTAAAAAATGTAGAGGCTGGTAAAGTATTAAAAGATGAAGAAGGGTTAAATCCAGAAAAGTTAAATCAAAGTAGTTCTAATTCACAAGTAGAAAATATTATACCAACTGAATCAGAAATAATACAAGATGGTGATACATTAGTAGTTACACCAAAAGAATAAGAGGTGGAAAAATGATAGGTAAGGAAGAAAATAAAAGTCCTGAAAATAAAAAAGAACCAAAAAGAAATAAAAAAATAAATAAAAGATTAATGTTATTTATTCTATCTGCTATTTTGTTGATTATATTAATAGTTTTGGGTGTGAATTTAATATTAAAAAATGTGGAATATAAAAAGTATGAAAAGTATGAGGAAAAGATGAATTCATATGGATTTAACAAACTCTATGATAATGGTAGTTCTAAAACAAGTGAAAAAGTTAGTGTATCAGAAGCAATAAAAATGGCAATTGGTGTTTGTTTAAATAGATATGATATATCTGGTATAGCATCAGAACCAACATCAAATTATAACAATGCAATTTGGGTACTATATGCACAAGATATGGCACTTGCAAATGCTAGTGAAGTAAATGAACAAACTGCAAACAAAAAAGTAAAGTATATAGACGTTATAGAGTACTTTACAAATGCTAAAAAAGTATTACTTAAAAAAGAATTAACAAATGATGAATCAAAAACTGTAAAAGATATAGCAAAATATAATGGAATTGAACAAGAAGCAATAATAGATATGCTATCTAATGATATATTGCAAGCATTAAACTCAAATAAATTAAATGGAAATAAAAAGGTATTTAAAGGAAAAGTAAATGAAATTGTTGTAAACTATGTAGAAAAATATAATTTATTGGCTACAGAAAATGAAAAAATGCAATTAGACTCTTCAAAAATTCCAAGTAATGCAAGTGAATATGCGTATATTTCAGACAAAGTTGCAAAAGAGGCATATGAATTAGAATTTAAAAAAGACGGATTAGATAATATTAAAAATCCAAAAACTGTATATACAGAATTAAAAAATGATTGGAATCAAATGGTTTCAAAAGTGGAAAAATATTATAAAACTTTATTAAATGTAAATTATAATGATATAACAGTAGAAAAATTAAAAAATGATTTACACCATTTGACTTTAATAAGTGCTACTGATGAATCTTTAACAGAATATGTAAATTATGTAAAAGCAAATAATATAATAATTGAAGGAGAAGCAAAAGTTCAAGAACCAATTATATATTATGATGGATTACGTTATAGAGTTAGAACAAAATTAGATTTTAAAGTAGTAAGTTCTAATACTGATAGAAACTTATTATATATTGATTTTGTAAATGGAGGAAGTAAGTATAGTAAAAAAGATTATTCTTTTTATGCAGATGTTATGATGGGATCTGTTTATGGAGAAAGTAAGACACTATATTTAAAAGATTCTAAATGGTTTGAGATTATAGCAAATAAAGAAGATGTAGGAATTTCTTTATAACAGAAAAATATTATGGAGGTAAAAAATGTATAAATGTAATAAATTAAATATAAAATTAAAGTTAATAACAACATTTTTATTTGCTTTACTTATAATTTCGTTTACTGGTAATCAAATATTTGCAAAAGATTTAACATATACAGCAGATATTGTAAATAACGCTGCTGGAGAATTAGTAGCACATCTTAGATTTTCTTCAAGATCTTTAACTGAAGTAGCATCATATAGAGGAATAACTACATCATATAGAGGAACAAGTGTATCATTACAATCATATGCAATTGGTTTTCAAGGTAGATCAGATAATACTAGATATGTAAGTACAACTGATGGTCCATATTGGTATGATACAGATGGTGGTGGACAAGTTTCTGTAAATTTGAATGGTAATACAGGATATGGATTTGATTTTTCTCAATCTGCATCCTATCCTGGAGAATTTTATGAAGAATATCAAAAAGTATATACATCAGCAGCAGGTGATTGGGTAAATGAAAACCAATGGTATTTAGGACCAAGTGTTTTAAGTGAAATAGTTGATAGATATAATAATTCATCATACATATCAGGTGAATATATAAAAGTTAAATTTTCACTTTTAAATCATACATTAAGTGGTGGAGATCATACTATGAATACTGCTGCTGAAGCAATAGATACTGTAACTTCTAATGGATGGCTATCAGGAAACTGGGGAGCAAATGGTGTAGGTGGTTCAGTTATAAACTACTATGATAACTGGCTATTACTACCACTTGATAAATTAAATAATAGAACAGCTATTATAAAATATTGGTTAAGGCAAGATAATGGAGAATTTAAATTAGTTAAGACAGAAGAACAAAAATTTGGTTCTGGAAGTGTAACAATACATAGATCTAATATTGGTGGAGGAAATGACAGATTTTATATTGGCGGAAAGATGAGTGAAGGTAGTACAGAATGGGAAGCCGAAAGAAATTTAGAGTATTCTTCAAGAAACTGGGGATGGAATACTGATAGTGTAAGAATAGGACCATCTTCAAAAGAAACATATTATGATATAAACTTTTATTATGATTTTAGAGATGTAACTGAAAAACATTTAAAAGATAATGGTGAGGTAATAAATCCAGCACTAAATAAAACAACAAGAGATTTTGGTTATCCTTTAACAAAACAATCTGTAACATTTAAAGCTATAATACCACTATATTATAAGTATGAAAAATGGGTGCATATAAGAACAAACTTTGATCATAATATATCTAAAGCAAAATCAATAACTTTAAATCCTTTAAATGGTGCTAATAGATTAGTATTTAGAGATACTCATTTTGCATATTTTTACTATGAATTTGAACCACCTAGAGAGGTATATGTAAGACATTTAGTATATAATAATTCTACTAAGCGATATGAAGTAGATAGTTCTCTTACAAACCAAAATGAAGCAATAAGAGATGGTGAAGAAGGAAAATATTATTTAAGACGAAATGGTTATAATCAAAGACATTATAAATGTGGTGAACCTAATTATGTGGATAGTGTTAAAAATGGATTTAATGAACAATATACAATAGATTTTGGTGATACAATAAAATTAGATAAATCAAGAACAATAGAAAATGATGGAATTAGGTATAAATATCAAGGTGCTAAAGTACAAGAAAGTAGTGTGCCAAATATATTAGGAAGTAAGGCACAAGCAGATACGTTAAATAAAGCAAATACAATAATTACATTAGGACCAAAAAGAGTAACAAAAACATATGTAGATTTTTACTATACAAAAGTAAAAGTACCAGTACCAGGTGGTGGTGATCCAAAAGATCCAACTGATCCAGATAATCCATCAGGACCAGATGACCCAGATGAACCAGACGTTGATCCAGATAAACCAGAAGATGATCCTACAATAGATTTTATACCAAAAGATGATGGTGGCAATGAACTTGGACCAGATTCAGGAACTACACCAGGGGATTGTAAAGTTGTATATGTACCAGCAGGTGAAAATTTAAAATCGTATATAACTGCTATAACGTATAGAGCGTATTCATTAATATATGATGGAAATACAATTGATCCAAATACAGGTGTTATAAAATATAAACTAATTAAATATGATGCGTATAAATATGTAGATGGATATGTACAAAATAATGATACTTCAAAATATGGTTATTTTAATAGTACAGAGAAAAAAGGTGTATTTAATACAAATTCAAGTACACATGTAAATCCTATAGCAAGTGTAATAGATAATGAATTAAGAAATTCAATAAATTCACTTGAAAATTCTAATCCAAACTCAATAAATTCAATAAGTGATGGAAGAAAAACAAAATCTTCAGATTATGGTGAAGATAATACACATAAAGTAAATTCTGATAAGTATAATGGAGTTAGAAAACCAGTAGGAAAAGCAAATTATAATGTTACAAGATTAGTAAGTAATGGTGCAAGAACATTCCAAGTAATAAAAAATGATATACCACTAGTTGATACAAATAATGATACTCAAGTAAATGTATTTACACCAGCTAGCATAAAAGATGTAGTGGTTGAATCTGTTGGAACAGTAAATCATTCTAATCAAGAAAGTTTTGTAATACAAAAAAATAGTGAGTTTACTATAAAACCAATAACAGGAAATGCAACAGACTATAAAAATATAAATGATACAGCAAAATATATAAAATATTATTGGGTAGTGGGCGACTTTGATATGAAATTAAAAAATGCTGTAACAGTATATGACAAGTCAAGTAAATCAACTAGAGTAGCTTCAGCAGGTGAAATAGTAAGAGCTGGAAATTTAGTACAAATACCAGTAGGTGGCTCATTAAGTGCGATAGCTACAAATGATGATGAGGCAGGAGATATTGTAAATCAATTTAGTAACAAAATAAAAGTTGTTGCAGTAACACACAATACTACTGATACACCTTTTGAAAATACTATAATTGATAAAATAAACGCAACAACATCTTTAAGCTATGTTGATAAAAACAAAATTTCTAAGGTGACAACAAGTTGTGGTGATGAAAGTAATAAACAATCTCATAAAAAATTAACTGATTTAGGAGGACTACAAGTAACAAATATGTATGATGATTCACATTATTTCGTAGAGGCAACAAAGACATCAAAAAATATAGGTAGAGTATATGACTTTAAGATAACAGATTGTTTAGATGTAAACTACAAAAATGTGTTTAGAAAATCAGATAATGGAGATGTAAATGACTTAAGAGGAATAAAATATTTCTCAGGTGTAAGAAGATTATTAGTTTACGGTGGAAATGGTGTTCAACTTGGCGCAAATAAAAATAATCAAAATAACATATTTGAAGAAAGATCAAGTACAGATGCGACTTTAAATAGTGTAGTATCAAAAACAATAGTACCATTTGGACCATATAAACATATAGATCAAAATTATATACAAGCTCCAAAGATGGGATATAGAGTAAGCTTTGACCTTAAAACATCTGGAATGTATGTAAAAAATAAAAATGCACAATCATCTGTAAGATATATAAAAATAACACCATCATATTACTACATATCAAAAGATGGAAAAACATTTAAAGAAAATATAGATCTATACTATAAAAATTCAAGTGGAAAGTATGTAAATTTTGCTGGAAGTGGTTATACAATTTACTTCAAACCAAATGATGGTTATAGAACAACATATAATAAAGATGAAGCTCCAGAGTTAAAAGATATGTCAACTAAGTTAGAGGCATTAAAAATAGGTGGAACATCAACTGATAAATCATTTATATTAAATGATAGTATGATGAGCTATAGTGATAATAATTTCGTCCAAGCATGGTATGGTGAATTTAAATTACCTAACTCAACAATAGTATTAGAAGTTGGACCAGATGGTAAAAAAGATATAAACAAACCACTTACTGATGGTTATGTAGGAGTAAGATTTGATATTAAATGTATAGACAAAGAAACAGTAAACGCTTCTGAATCAGATGCTACTAAGACAACAATAGTTTCATATGGACAAAATGATAAAACAGCTGCAGGAGCAGGAATGTCAGTAAATACAACTCAATGGGATTATGAAGGATATATTGGATTTGCAAGTTCTAATATAGGAAGAGCATTATCAGGAGGATTTAGATTACAATTAGAAAAAGATTTCTGGAGAATTGAAACTCAAGAAATGTATGAAAAAGTTAAAAGTACAGTTGTATTATTTGATATTGATAACAGAGCTGCAAATGACTTTGAATAATAAAATGAATGATTAAGGGAGTTTAACTCCCTTTTTCTTTAGCTTTTTTTATAATTCTTTTTATACTACTATTGAAAAAATTTTTCGTTTATTATAAAATATTATATATGATATATGAAAACAAAGGAAAAGAGGTTTGATAATATGAATATTACTTTTTACGGTGCTGCTAGAGGTGTTACAGGATCATGTCATATGGTTGAAGCTGGAGATAAAAAATTTTTGATAGATTGTGGAATGTTTCAAGGAAAACTAACAGACCAAATGCTAAATTATGAAGAATTCCCATTTAATATAAATGAAATCGATTTTGTAATATTAACACATGCACATATAGATCATAGTGGTAGAATACCAAAACTATATAAAGAAGGATTTACAGGAGTAATTTACACAACAACTGCTACAATGGATTTATGTGGAATTATGCTTGCAGATAGTGGACATATTCAAGAAAAAGAAATTGAATGGGTAAACAAAAAAAGAAGAAGAGCAGGAAAAGCTGAAAATGAACCTATGTATACTGCACAAGATGGTATAGATTCACTTAGATTATTCAAGGGAATAGAATATAACGATTTAGTTGTAATTGATGAAAATATATCATTTAAACTAGTTGATGCAGGGCATATGCTTGGTTCAAGTATTGTAGAATTATATATAAAAGAAGAAGATAAAACAAAAAAAGTGGTATTTTCAGGTGATTTAGGTAATTTAAACATGCCTATAATTAATGATCCAACCTATGTAGAAGGTGCAGATTATTTGGTCATGGAATCTACATATGGTGATAGGCTTCATGGAAAAATTGAAGACCAATCAGGAAAATTAATTCAAATAATGTTAGATACTTATGAAAAAGGGGGAAATTTAATTATACCATCATTTGCTGTTGGAAGAACCCAAGAAATATTATATGAAATAAATAAATATGCAGAGGCAAAAGGAATAGGAGAAAAAATAACAAAGATTCCAGTTTATGTTGATAGTCCTTTAGCTGTTAATGCTACTAAAGTATTTGAACAAAATCCAGAATATTATGATGAAGATGCACTAAGATATTTATTAAAAGGCGATAATCCTCTAGATTTTCCAAATTTACATTTTGTTACATCTTCTGAGGAATCAAAAGCATTAAACGAAGATTTAACTCCAAAGGTAATAATATCAGCTAGTGGTATGTGCGAGGTTGGTAGGATAAAGCACCACTTAAAACACAATTTGTATAGGCCTGAATCAACTATACTTTTTGTAGGTTTCCAAGCAGAAGGAACTTTAGGTAAAAAAATATTAAGTGGTGAAAAAATAGTAAAAATATTTGGTGAAGAAATAGCTGTAAATGCAGAAGTAAAATATTTAGATGCTTTTTCTGGTCATGCAGATAAAAACGGATTACTTACATGGCTAAAAAATATGAAAGAAAAGCCAAAAAATATATTTTTAGTACATGGTGAATATACAGGGCAACAAGCATTAAAAAATTCAATAAAAGAAGAATTAAAAGTAAATGTAGTAATTCCAAATTATCAAGAAACATATACAGTGGAAGGTGAATTACTTGGAAACTCTGTTTCTAAATATAAATCTACTAGATTTGATATACTTGAAATGTTATCTTTCTTAAAAGAAGATGTAGATGAGATGACAAATAAAATAAAAGGTGAAATTAAAAATAATGTTGATACAAACGAGTTAAAAGAAATTTATACTAAGTTACTTAGTGTAAAAGAAGCATTAGTAAATGCAAAAAAGCAAAGCAAATAAAAATATATATGTAAACAATAGAGGGGGAAAATATGATAAAACTACACACACACACACACACACACACACAACTGTTATAAACAAAAAATAGAAGAAAATGTTAATACAAATTTTGTAAAAAATGTAAATAAAAATGGATATATAGACCTAGTTAAAGGAGATGAATTCCTTTAGCTAGGTTTTGTATGGTTAAAAAAGAACATGTAAAGATAAGAGGAGGAAAGTATGAAACAATGTAAAGAAAAAATGGGTAAAAAAGCCAGTAAGAAACTTTTTTACAAAACCAACCCTTATGGAGGTATATCACTAATAGTGCTAGTGATAACAATAATAGTAGTTATAATACTTGCAGCAGCAGTAATTATATCATTGCAAAGTAATAATCCGATGGTAGAGGCAAATAGAGCAAGATATGAAAGTGATGTAGCAAATATGCAGATGATATTTACAAATACAGTAGGAAAGATAATGGCAGAAAAACAAGAGGTAGTAGGTATAAGAGAGTGCCAAATAAATCAAGTAACAAGTGGAGTAAAAAGTGCAACAGGAGAAGTAATATATACGATAAATAATGAAGATGCAGGAAAAATAATATTTACAAATGAAAAAAGTGAAGAAGCAAATAACTATATAACAGGAAAAAAGTTACCAATATACAGTAGTCAGACAAAATGGAATGTAGATAATGATGGGATATTAAGATTACAAGTTGGAAAAGAAAAATATGGTGAAGAAAGTGAAACAAAAAATCCAGCAACAATAGGCAATGTACAAATGATTTATCTTGGAAAATTTGATTCATATGTTAAAAACATAATAGATGTATCAATGTATGAAGGATATGAAAACTTTACAGTAGATAATTTTGTATTAGGTAATGTTCAAATGAAAGCTGTTAGAAACACAGTTGTAGATGATCAATGTCTTAAGAACCTTTTGGATACCTCTAGTTATAATCCTAGTACAGGTAAATTAACAAATACAATAGTTGGTGATTCTACTGGTGTGTGGATGGATTATTTAATTTTTGATTTATATTTAATTTTAGGAGAAGTAGAACGTAAATAATTTATATAATGTAGTTTATTATTATGCTAAAATAAGTCAATAAACGACAAAAGTTGGTAAAAATTTCCACTTGATTTTTTTTGAGATTGTGGTATAATTATAATGTATGATGAGAGTCATACATGTGTGTGTTACCATAACGTAACCTTTTTTTATTTTTTTGAGTAGATAACATTTGTGTGTGTCGTTATCTACTCTTTTTTTATTAATTGAAAGTGAAAAAAATTTTTCAACTTTTTTTGAAATTTTTGTCTAAAAGTGTAATGTGTTTATGTAGTTTTAAAATTAGGATTAAATTACAGCAACGATACGTGGTAAAAACTGTAAAAATTATTGAAATTTATTTGTAAAATTTGTAACAATTTTTTTTTGAAAAAGGTATTGACTTTGAAAAAATGTAATGATATAATTTCAAACAGAAAACACAAGATATTGTGTTTAAGAAACAATCAACATACAAGGGGTGGTATTTTTTATGGTTACTAGAATAGTAAAAAGAGACGGCAGAACAGTAAATTTTAATGTGGATAAGGTAGCAAATGCTATATATAAAGCTGCTGTTTCTGTTGGTGGTAGCAATTATGAAGAAGCAGAAAATTTGGCTTCAAAAGTTTGTGATTATTTAGAAAAAAAGGTAGGAAGCAATGAGTGTCCAAGTGTAGAACAAATACAGGATGCAGTTGAACACACTTTAATTGAGGAAGGGCATGCAGCAACTGCAAAAGCATATATTCTGTATAGAGCTGAAAGAACAAAACAAAGAGATATGAATTCTGAAATAATGAAAACTTTCGAACAACTTACATTTAAGGATTCAAAAGATAGTGACGTTAAAAGAGAAAATGCAAATGTAAATGCTGATACTGCAATGGGAACTATGTTAAAATATGGTTCAGAAGGTGCTAAAAAGTTTTATCAAATGTTTGTATTAAAAAAAGAACATGCTGATTTACATTCAAATGGTGATATACATATTCATGATTTAGATTTTTTAACTCTTACAACAACATGTTGCCAAATTGATTTAATAAAACTTTTCAAAAATGGATTTTCAACAGGTGAAGGACATTTAAGAGAACCACAAAGTATAGGTGCTTATGCAGCACTTGCTGCAATTGCAATTCAGTCTAATCAAAATGATCAACATGGTGGTCAATCTGTTCCAAATTTTGAATATGCAATGGCTATTGGTGTAAGGAAATCATATAAAAAATTGTATATTAAAAATTTACAAAAGGCAATTGAACTTTTAACAGATATAGAAAATTCAGATGAAACAGCAAAAAATGTGATAAACAAAATAAATGAAGAAGAAAAATTAGTTCCTGTATTGGAAAAAACTATAAGTGTTTTAAAAGATGCTAAATATTCAAAAGAAGTTGCAAAAATTTTAATAAATAGATTAAGAGAAGAAAAGGATATAATTCCTTCACTTAAAAAAACAATTGATTTATTAACTGATTTGGAAAGTTCAGAAGATATGGCAAAAGCAATTGTTGATAAACTAGAAAAAGAACATAATGTTATACCAACTCTAGAAGATACAAATTCGTATTTAAAATATGAAAAAGAAGAATTGACAAAAAGATTTGGAGCAAAAATAGCAGAAAAGATTCAAAAGTTTACAGTAAAATATACTGAAAAAGAAATACAAAGAGATACTTTCCAAGCAATGGAAGGATTTGTACATAACTTAAATACAATGCACTCACGTGCTGGGGCACAAGTACCATTTTCATCAATCAATTATGGACTTGATACAACACCAGAAGGAAGACTTGTAATGAAACAATTGTTACTTACTACTGAAGAAGGATTAGGGCGTGGAGAAACACCAATATTTCCAATTCAAATATTTAAAGTAAAAGATGGTATTAATTATAATGAAGGTGAACCAAACTATGATTTATTTAAACTTGCTTGTAGAGTTTCAGCTAAAAGATTATTCCCTAATTTCTCATTTATAGATGCACCATTTAATTTACAATATTATAAACCAGGTGACTATAATACAGAGATTGCATATATGGGATGTAGAACAAGAGTTATGGCAAATAATTATGATCCTACAAGAGAGAATACATGTGGAAGAGGAAATTTGAGTTTTACATCAATTAATTTACCAAGACTTGGTATTTTAGCACATGGCGATATAGATAAATTCTTTGAAATGTTGTCTGGAAAAATAGATGTAGTAATAGAACAATTATTAGATAGATTAAAAATTCAATCTAAAAAGAAAGCAAAAAATTATCCTTTCTTGATGGGACAAGGAATTTGGTTAGACTCAGATAAGTTAAATCCAGAAGATGAAGTAGGAGAAGTATTAAAGCATGGTACTCTTACACTTGGATTTATAGGACTTGCTGAATGTTTAAAGGCATTAATTGGCAAACATCATGGAGAAAGTGAAGAAGCACAAAAACTTGGTCTTAGAATAGTTGGTTATATGAGAGATAGAATGGATCAAGCAAGTGAAAAAACAGGTCTTAATTTCTCACTTATAGCAACTCCAGCTGAAGGATTATCTGGAAGATTTGTAAGAATAGATGCAAAGAAATTTGGAAAAATTCCTGGTATTACTGATAAAGAATATTACACAAATTCATTCCATGTACCAGTATATTATAAAATAGGAGCATTTGAAAAAGTACAAAAAGAGGCTCCATATCATAATTTAACAAATGGAGGTCATATAAGTTATGTTGAATTAGATGGCGATCCAACGAAAAATTTAGAGGCGTTCGAGCAGGTTGTAAGATGTATGAAAGAATCAGGTATTGGATATGGTGCAATAAACCATCCAGTAGATAGAGATCCAATTTGTGGATTTACAGGAGTAATAAAAGAAAAATGTCCACATTGTGGTAGAAAAGAATATGAAAATAATGAAGTAGGTTTCGAAAGAATAAGAAGAATAACGGGATACTTAGTAGGAACAGTTGATAGATTTAATAATGGAAAAAAGGCAGAAGAACGTGATAGAGTAAAACATAATGTTCATGGTAAGTTAGAAAGTTATAAAAAATAATATATTTAAAGTATATATAAAATTTTTGGAGGTTGATTAATATGAAAATAAATGTAAAAGGTGGAGAAATGAAACAAGAGGAAATTAATGAATATGTTAAATATTTGGAGGAAAAATTTCCTAATAAAGTAATATCTACTTTAGGTTTAAATATAGATGGAGATTTTGTAGATATGAATTATACTTTTGAGAGTGTACCTTTTGAAAGAATAAGAAGAATAACAGGATATTTAGTAGGAACAGTTGATAGATTTAATAACGGAAAAAGAGCAGAAGAACATGATAGAGTAAAACATGATACAAATATATATGAATGTTGTATTTAGAATTTGGAGATGTATGTTATGGAAAGTCTAAGTAATGATACAATTAGAATAGCTGGAGTCGTAAAAGAATCTACTGTGGACGGACCAGGATTTAGATATGTAATATTTACACAAGGATGCCCTCACAATTGTGAGGGTTGTCATAATCCTGACACCCATGATTTTAAAGGTGGAAAAATTGTAAGTATAGATAAGCTAGTAGAAGATATAAATAAAAATCCATTATTAAAGGGTGTTACAATAAGTGGTGGAGAACCTTTTATGCAAGGAAAGCAAGTATCTAATTTAATATCTAAAATAGATAAAAGTAAACATACTGTTATGGTATATACAGGCTTTAAGTATGAGCAATTACTAGAAAAGGCAAATGAAAATAATTGCTATATTGATATACTTAAAAATACAGATATTTTAATCGATGGAAAGTTTGAGCAGGACTTAAAAGATGAAAATATAATGTTTAGAGGAAGTACAAATCAAAGGGCAATAGAGGCAAAAAATAGTATTAATTCAGGTAATATTATATTACATGAATTTTAAGGAGAGATGCTAAGTGCATTGTATTAAATGTGGATTTGAAGAAAGTAAAGTTGTAGATTCAAGGTCTATTGAAGAGGGAAACTCAATTAGAAGAAGACGAGAATGTCTAAATTGTAAAAATAGATTTACTACTTATGAGAAAATAGAATATACTCCTATTTCTGTTATAAAAAAAACGGGTGAAAGACAACTGTTTAACAGAGATAAAGTACAAAAAGGATTACTAAGGGCTTGTGAAAAAAGACCAGTTTCAGTAGAACAAATTGAAAAAATAGTTGATGAAATTGAAATGGAACTTAATAATTCTATGGAAAAAGAAATTGAAGCAAGCAAAATAGGAGAAATGGTAATTTCAAAGCTTAAGGAAGTAGATGAAATTGCATATGTTAGATTTGCATCTGTATATAGACAATTTAAAGATATAAATGAGTTTAAAAAAGAACTTAATAAATTATTAAAATAAAAATAAAAAATCCTATGATAGTTAGTTATTATCATAGGATTTGTTTTATTAAGGTCTAGATGGTAAAACAGGTTTTATAATAAATGAATAATCAACACCTTTACTATTTTCTTCAAGTTTTGAAAATTTTTCATCTTCGCCAAAATAAATATTATGGGCACTTGAAAATACGCTTTTACAATAATTTAATTTTTTACAACCTTCCAAAATTATAGCAGTATTTTCCATATTATATATTGAAAGTTTATATCCACCCTCATCATTACTATCAAAATTTACAGACACTATTATATTTTCTATAAAAGCTGGTTTTGGTATTGATTGTACAAACTTAGCAAGAATTTCAACAGCATTATATACATCACAAGAGTAGGTATTTAATATGTCAGTTGTATATTCTTCGAAATTTTTCATGTTTTTTCTCCTATTTATTTTTTTTAGTATCAAAAAGTTCTGATGAAATTGAAAAAATAGGTTTAATAGAAAATTCGTATAATATATAAAAGTCATCTGGTTTAAGATCAGGTTTAGTTAAATCAGGCTCTATTTTAGTAATTTTTGAAATACGTGTATCCAAATCAAAATACTGATTAAAGGCATTTAAAAATACCGCTTCACAATATGAAGTATCAGATGATTTTATTAATATTTCGAAATTGTCTTTATCATATGTCTTAAAAATAACAATACCGTTTATCTGATTATCATATTTGGCTGTAAAATCTATTTTTTTTGCAAAATGCGAAACTGGGATTTTCTTTATAAATTCATCAAGCGATTTTATTGCGCTATTAATGTCATTTGAAAAACAGTCTAATAATTCATTTGTGTAATCTAAAAAAGTTCTCATTATTTTTTCTCCTTATTATTGTTATAATTAATCTTTTTACCAGTACCATTGCAATGAATACATCTACTTCTACCAGTACCATTACAATTTTGACATAGTCTAACGTCGGGAATAGGAAATCCAAAAATATAATAAGAGTTTAAATTAGTGTAAATTCCTGTACCTTGGCAACAGTTACAAATACTTTTACCTACGCCATTGCAAAAGTTACAAGTTTTATTTTGATCGTTATTCATAATTAACTTGTTATAATAAATGTATAAATTCTAATTGTACATTTGCAAAAAAAATCATCATAATCTTTAAATTTTTTTTTAGCCATTTTTTTATCCTCCTAATGTCCAAATTTTGAATAAATAGATTTACATGTTACAATACAAACAGTATTGTTTTTGGGTTTAAAAGAATAATTTATACATTTTTTATTTGATATAGTTGATAAAACGCTTTGAATTACAAAAAGTCCATACTGTTTGTTGTTTACTTTCATGAAAGCTTCATCTCCTATATAAAATGTTAAGTTATCTTCGTTAAAATAAAAATGAATTTCTATGTCTTTTTTCATTTCTTTTAATTGTGCTTCTGAAATATAAGCTAAAATAAAATTTTTAGCATTAAAAATATCAGAATCAAAATCATTATCTTTAGCAGTAAAAAAGGTACGAGAATTCATATTTCTTACATGAAATCCACTTTTGTTTTGAATAGGTGGAGATTTACTTTTATAAGTTCTGTTACAATAATCATTAGTATTAGTATTAACATAAGTTCTTTTATTCATAATCAAATCCTCCAATCGTAGAATTTTTTTTGATAGTTATGTTGGTATTATATAATAAATTATGTAAAATGTCAAGTTAGTTTTATATTGTAAATTAGTAAATAGATATTAATTTAAGTAAAATAATTGATTTAACAAATAAAAATTGGTATAATTTATGTATCAATCAGTTAGAAAGGAATTTTTAAGATGTATAAACAAGAAAATATTAGAAATTTTAGCATAATAGCACATATAGATCATGGAAAATCTACACTTGCAGATAGGCTTATACAAATGACAGGTAGTATAGATCAAAGAAAGATGCAAGAGCAACTATTAGATAATATGGAAATAGAAAGAGAAAGAGGAATAACTATAAAATCTCAATCTGTAAGGATGAAGTATATTGCAAAAGATGGTAATGAATATGTATTAAATCTTATAGATACACCAGGTCATGTAGATTTTAATTATGAAGTATCTCGTTCTTTAGCAGCATGTGAGGGTGCAATACTTGTTGTAGATGCAGCTCAAGGTGTTGAGGCACAGACATTAGCTAATGTATATTTAGCTTTAGATAATAACTTAGAAATTATACCAGTTATAAACAAAGTAGATCTACCAAGTGCTAGACCAGATGAAATAAAAAATGAAATAGAAGAAGTAATAGGACTTGAGGCACAAAATGCACCTTGTATTTCTGCAAAAACTGGTTTAAATATAGAAGAAGTTTTAGAAAGTATAGTTGAAAATATACCTGCACCAAATGGTGATATGAATAAACCTACTACTTGCTTAATATTTGACTCAGTATATGATAATTACGAGGGTGCATTAGCCTTTGTTAGAGTAATAAATGGAAGATTAAAAAAAGGTGATATAATTTTTACGATGTCAAATAACAAAGAGTTTGAGATAGTTTCAGTTGGATACTTTAAACCAGGTGGTTATGTAAAAGCAGATGAACTTTGTGCAGGTGAAGTAGGTTATATAGCAGCTAGTATTAAAAATTTATCAGATATTAGAGTAGGTGATACAATAACTCTTAAATCAAATCCAGCTGACAGACCTTTAGATGGCTATAAAGAAGTAAAATCTATGGTATATTCTGGTATATTTCCTGCTGATGGAAGTGATTATGAAGATCTTAAAGAGGCATTAGAAAAATTAAAGCTAAATGATGCGTCACTAAATTATGAACTTGAGTCATCTAGTGCACTGGGTCATGGGTTTAGATGTGGATTTTTAGGTCTTTTACATATGGAAATAATAGAAGAAAGGTTAGAAAGAGAATATGGACTAAATATTGTAACTACTGCGCCATCTGTAATATATAAAGTTTATAAGACAAATGGAGAAGTACTAGAATTGTATAATCCTTCTGAACTTCCAAGTCCAGCTGAAATTAATTATATGGAAGAGCCAATAGCAAAAACAGAAATAATAACACCTAAAGAATATGTTGGAAATGTAATGGAACTTTGTCAACAAAGAAGGGGAGAATATATAAATATGAGATATATAGATAGTAATAGAGTATGTCTTGATTATTATCTGCCACTTAATGAGATTATATATGATTTCTTCAATAGCTTAAAATCACGTACTAAAGGTTATGCTTCATTTGATTATGAAATAGATAGTTATAAAAGGTCTAACTTAGTAAAACTTGATATATTATTAAATGGTGATGTAGTTGATGCTTTATCTTTCATAGTAAATAGAGATAAAGCTGAATCAAGAGGAAGAAAAATGGCTGAAAAATTAAAAGAGATTATACCAAGACAATTGTTTGAAGTTCCAATACAAGCTGCAATAGGTGGAAAAGTTGTAGCAAGAGAAACAGTAAAAGCTATGAGAAAAGATGTACTTTCAAAATGCTATGGTGGAGATATAACTAGAAAGAAAAAACTTCTTGAAAAACAAAAAGAAGGTAAAAAGAAAATGAGACAAATTGGTTCTGTTGAACTTCCACAAGATGCTTTTATGAGTGTATTAAAATTAGATGAATAAATATTAATATTCAAAAGAAAAAATAATAAAGATAAGCACTTACACAAATTTCGTGTAAGTGCTTATTAGCTATTTAGTTGTTGATGGTAAAAAGCGAATACCTTCTTCAGTAATAAGATCTTCACGTTTTAAAAGTGCTTCAGCATTCATGAAGTTTTCTCCCAGTAGTATGAGCTTGTCATCTACAAAAATGCAACATTTTTGTCTTTTTGCAAGCTGAGCTACACGAGATAGTAATTTGTTATGTTTTACATCTTCGATGCAAGGATATCTGTCTTTGTAAACCAAAACAATTCTATGCTTTTCTCTTACTTCGGTTAACACTTTTGCCATTTCAGGTATTCTTTTTAATTCTTCTTTTTTCATTTATATTTCCTCCTAAAAATTATTTTAGTTTTAAAAGAGATACTCTTATTAATATTATATACCTTTTTTTTAGTTATGTCAACAAAAATGTATATTAAATTATTGTATTTTTAGGTGTTTTGTGCTATACTAAAAAAGTGTAAAAAGAAATGGGGAACGATATTGAAAAAACATTTTAGTGATGCTTCAAGAAATAGTAAAATTTCAAAAAGTGATTTTAAATATATATATAGTGAAATAGAAGATTTTAAGGGATACATTTCGTTATTAAAAATAAAAGAAATAAATAAAGTAGGCTATGTACCAAGAGAAAATAGAGAAGATGATTGTATAATAAATAGAAATTATATATGGCTTGCTATGTATCCAGTGGATAAAAATTATGCTATAACAGCAATGTTTAATGAAAAAAATGAAATTATTGAATGGTATTTTGATGTAATTAATAAATCTGGTTTAGAAAATAATATACCATATATAGAAGATTTGTATTTAGACATAGTTATCACATATTTAGGTGAGATTTTTGTTTTAGATGAAGACGAATTACATCAAGCATTTGTTAATAAAGATATAACTAAGGAACAATTTGAAGTTGCTTTAAAAACGAGACAATATTTAGTAGAAAAATATAAAAATGAAAAAAATATAGAAAAGTTAAGAGATTTTACTATGAAATGTTTAGATGAAATTACAGGTAAAGGAGAATAAAAAATGGGATTAATTTATGGTAAAAATCCTGTTACAGAGGCAATTGTATCAGGTAAGACGATAAATAAAATATATGTTGCAAAAACAAACAAAGAATTATATGATATTATAAAATTAGCAAAATCAAAAAGGATAGTTGTTGTAGAATCAGATAAACAAAAATTAGATAAAATGGTTGAATACAAAAATTCACAGGGAATAGTTGCAAACGTAACAGATTATGAGTATTTTGAAGTAGATGATATATTAGATGAGGCAAAAAAAAGAAATGAGTCACCTTTTGTTATAATACTTGATAAAATTGAAGATCCACACAATCTTGGAGCTATAATTCGTACAGCTGAGTGTCTTGGAGTACATGGTATTATTATTCAAAAAAGAAATGCTTGCCAAGTTACTGATACAGTAGAAAAAGTTTCAGCAGGTGCAACTTCATTTGTAAAAGTTTCACGTGTAACAAATATTACAGAAACTATTAAATATTTAAAGGAAAAAGGTTTATGGATATATGGACTTGATATGGAGGGAGCCGAAAATATTTATGATACTAAATTTGAAGGAGCTATTGGTATAGTTGTAGGAAATGAGGGAGAGGGAATAACTAGATTAGTAAGAAAAAATTGTGATTTTATGATTAAAATACCTATGAGTGGTAAAATTAATTCACTTAATGCTTCAGTATCAACAGCTATATCCATATATGAGGTAGTAAGACAAAAGAAAATATAAGAATATAAATAGAAAAAATTAAAAAGTACACAAATCAATTTGAAATGTGTACTTTGTTTTTTTAAGCAATTAATACTGCAACAGCACTATACCCTTTATAGTTTAAATTTTCTTTGTCTTGGAATACCCATACTATATCCCCACATTTAGGAGATAATGTTTCAGTAGCAATGGCCAGAAAAGTTCCACTTTCATCTTCTAAAGTAAGTACAATTGTAAGTCCATTTGAACTTTTAACAGGTGAAGTTCCAACTCCAATTACTTTTGCTTTTTTCATCATAGATTTCTTCTCCTTTTTTAAAATTTTAGTAGAGCATAATATATTATATGGATATTATATAATACTTTTTATTAAATGTAAATATAATCTGTTAAATATTGAAAAATATTGCGTATTATGATATAATATATTACATAAGTAGGTGATTTTTTTGGATTTAAATAAACTTGAATTACTTGCACCAGCAGGAACAATAGAAAGTTTTAAAGCGGCATGTCAAAATGGTGCAGATGCAGTATATATGGGAATAGAAAAATTTAATGCTAGGGTTATGGCAGAAAATTTTAATATAAATGATTATATAGATTGTATAGAATATGCGCATATGAGAAATGTAAAAGTATACTTGACACTTAATACTTTATTGTATGATGATGAAATTAATGAAGCCTTAGAAATTGTATTAAAACTATATTCTAAAGGCTTAGATGCAGTTATTGTACAGGATATAGGATTTGCAATGCTTATACATGATCTAATTCCAGATTTGCAATTACATGCAAGTACGCAGATGAGTATATATTCGTTATCACAAGTTAAATATTTGCAAAGACTTGGATTTACTAGAGTAGTGCTTGCACGTGAACTAAGTGTGGAAGAAATAAAATATATATGTAAAAATTGTGATATTGAAATAGAAGTATTTGTTCATGGGGCTTTATGTGTTTGTTTTTCAGGTCAATGTTTACTTAGTAGTACTATTGGAAATAGAAGTGCAAATCGTGGTAGTTGTGCTCAACCATGTAGAATGAAATATTCTTTATATAATTCTAAAAATAAAGAGATAGTTAAAGAAAGCTATTTGATGAGTAAAAAGGATATATTAGGGTTAGATTATATTTCAAATCTTGCGTCTTGTGGAGTAACTTCTCTAAAATTAGAAGGAAGAAATAAAAGTCCAAATTATGTTGCAGGAGTTACAAAAATATATAGAAAATATATAGATAATTTATTACATAAAAATTATGATATTAAAGTAGAAGAAAAGGATAAAAAGGAACTATTACAATTATTTAATAGAAATGGTATTAGCGAAGGATATTTAAAAGGTGTAAAATATAAAAATAGTATAACTTTAAAATCGCCTAAAAATATGGGACTATACTTAGGTAAAGTAATTGATCAAAAGGGAGTTTATATAAAGGTAAAATTAGAAGAAAATATTGATTTGCATGATGGATTTGAAATATATTCTGATGAGTGTATTGTATCAAATATTGTTACTTGTATTAAAAATGAAAATGGAAAAATAGTAAATATAGAAAGTGAAGCAGGTAAATATGTATGGTTAGGTGATGTAAATAAAAAAGTAAAATTTGGTTCACCAATATATAAGACTTCAAATAATAGTTTAAATAGAAAATATGCAATGACTTTTCAAAAAGGTGTACAAAATAGAAAAAATGTTGTAGAGATTATGATAAAAATAAAAAAGAATGAAAAAATTTTTGCTAGTGTGAAGGTAAGAAAAAATAATGATTTTATTAAGCTTGAGATACCATTTGATTATGTTCCACAGCTAGCTAAAAATAAACAATTAAATGTAAATGTAATTATTGAATGTTTTAATAAAACTAAAGATACACCATTTAAGTTTGATATTTTAAATATTGATATGGATAGTGAACTTTTTGTACCTACATCTATATTAAATGAGTTTAGAAGATATGTTATAAATCATATTGAAGCTTTGTATATTAAAGATATAAATATTAGTGAGAAAATTAATAACATAGATAAATATATTGAAAGTTGGAAAGAAAAAAATATTAAAAAAATTAATTCAAATAAAGAAAAATTAGATAGTTTAAATATTAAAAACAGTTTGTTTATATATTCATATAATAAAGATAAGGATTATATAAATATATATGAACAAAAATACAAAAGAAAATTAGAGGCAATATATATAGATATACATGATTATATAAAAAACAAGGATGAGATAATAAAAAAATATATTTCTAAAATAAATGTTTTTATAAGTATAACAAATGTTGTTTTAAAAAACTCAAATAAAATAATATTAGAAAATTTAGAAAAAATAATTAAGGATGGAGTTAAAGGTGTTTTATTAGGGAATCTAGCATATATAGAAGAATTAAATTTATTAAAGAAAAAATATTCTTTTATTTTAATTGCTGATTATACATTGAATACATCTAATATATTTTCAGCGTTAGTATATACAAGTATAGGTTTTGATATAATAACTACAGCATACGAAATGGAACTTAAAAATATTAAGAATATATTAGAATATGTAAATATTCAAATAGTAAATGATTAT
The DNA here is from genome assembly GCA_947361355.1 of uncultured Clostridium sp. Taxonomy (GTDB): domain Bacteria; phylum Bacillota; class Clostridia; order TANB77; family CAG-465; genus CAG-465. The sequence continues at coordinate 21,545 of CANAIR010000010.1, read as the reverse complement.
ATTACAGCTATTACTTCTAGATATTGTATTTTAGGAAGTTTTGTAGCAAATAGAAAAGAAGAATTTCCTTGTTCTATGCCATGTATAAATGAAAAATACTATTTGAAAGATAATTATGGTTATAAATATCATATTCTTTGTAATAATTTGGACTGTACAATGAAGGTAATAAGATCAATAAAAAACTTAAGTTTAGAAGAAAATAATAACTTTAAAAATTTATATTCTTTAAGAAACGTATTAATAGATTAGTAATGAATTTTATGATTTTAATATAAAAATAGTATGTATTTTACATATTTATTAAAATATTATATATTTTTAAAAATAATGTAAAAAAATATTGAAAAAGAACTTATTTTTATGTTATAATATAAATTAGGTATAAGGAGAGATGAAAAAATGAAAAGAATTGCTAGAATTATAGTTATGGGTATGATTCTAATTTTAACTGGAACCATATCATATGCAAGTACAAGCATAAATACAACTTTAAATAGTACATCTCAGGATTTATATGCCAAAGATGAAGTTGTATTTACAGTAAGACTTGATGATTTAAAGGAAATAAATCATGGAATAAATGCGTATAAGGCAACTTTAGTATATGAACATGATATATTTGAAAAAGTAAAAGGAATTGACTTTAAATCACTCAATGGTTGGGAAGGACTACAATACAATTCTGAAACAGGTGAATTTGTAATTTATAAAAAAGCTGGAACAACTGTTGGAGAAGATATAGTTCAAATTTCTTTAAAAGTAAAAGAAGGAGCAAAAGCTGCAAAAACAAAAGTGGAATTAGTTGATGTAGTCGCTTCTGAAGGAAAGAAAGATATATTTAGTGAAAATGCAGAAAAAGGTAAAATAGATATAGACATAATTGAAGAACAAAAAAAGCCAGAAGAAGAGATACCATCTGATAAACCAAGTATAGATAATACTGAATCAGATGCTTCTAATTCTCAAACAAATGGAAATAAGAAGCCTTCATTTTCTGGTACTTTACCAAAAACAGGATACAATTTTATATTACTTTTTGTATTATTAGGTGTAGAAATAGTAGTAGTTGTTTATGCTGTTCACTTTGGTGATAAATATGTAAAAAATAGAAAAAATAAAATGTATATAGTTGCAATATTAATATCAGCATTAGTAATGCAATTTATAGGAACAGTTTATGGAGCAGCTTCAACATTTTCAAAAAAAGGTGAACTTAATGGCGATGGAGCAGTAGATTATGCAGATGTTAGTTTACTTGTAGCACATTTGGCTAATATAAAATATTTGGATGAAGGTAAATCAGAAGAAGATGCAAAAGACATATTAGAAAAAGCAGATATGAATAGTGATGGAAATATAACAGTAACTGATTTAAGTATTTTGATTCAAAAAATAGAAGATAGATTAAAATATGAAGTAACAATATTAGAACCTACTGTTGATAAAAAATATCCTAATAAAAATGAAGAAATAACATTAAGTTTTGATTATTTAGTAAATTATGACGCTTCAATAGAGACAGTAACTATAAATGGACAAGAATATAATATAGTTAAAAATCAACAAAATAATAATATGTATGAAGTGAAAATAAATGTTGGTAATTTAAGTGGAGTTAAAGAGTATAAAATCGAACAAGTAAAATTAGATAATGGAAAAAATGTAAAAGTAGATTATTCAATTAATGTAGATGTATTAAAACAAGAACCATTAGTAACTAATTTTAATGTATCAGAAGATTTAGAAAACTTAAAATTAAATGTATCTTTTGATATTGAAGATATGGATAAGGCATTTATAAAAGGAACATATAATATAGTTGAAACTACATTAACAAATCCAGAAGATATTGATAGTGATGAAAATGTTCAAGCAGGAGAAGATAAAGAATCTGTGAAATCAGGTGAATTATTATCTGGAAATAATAAAATTGATTTGAATGTTGAAGAAGGAAAAAATTATAAACTAGATTTGAATATAGAATATAAATTAAGTAGTGGTAATTCTGAAGAGGATATGAAATATTCAAATTCTTTAGATTTAACAAAAATTTTAAGTTTTAACCCAGATTATAACTTTGAATTATCTAACATAAAAACATATAAATCTAATGAACATGGAGTAAATGAAACAAATGAATTTGATATTGGTGATGAAATCACTTTAAAATTTAATAGTACAAATGCTACTGAATGTTTCCCTAAGGAAGCTGTTATTAATGGTGTAAAATATCAACTTCAAAAAGAAGGAGATGTATATACAACAGATGTAAATGCTTTTGATACAACAGGAAAACATGAAATAGTAATTGAGAAAGTAATTTTAAATAATGGTAAAGCATTTGATTTAGAAGATAAAAAAGTTGAAATAAACATTATAAAAAAATCTCCAACTATTGGAAAAGTAAGACCAAATGAAGATACTCACTCAAAAATAATGAACATAATGGTAAATTATAGAGATGAAGATAAAACAACTAGTAGATTAGTAGCTATTTTATATAATGAAGAAGGTAATGAAATTTCAAATTTTGATTTAACATCTCAATTAAGAGATGATAAATTAATTGAGGAAAATTCAATGATGTTTTATACTCTAGATTGTAATATGGATATAAGTTCAGAAAACTTACCTAATAAATATAAATTAAAATTAATGGCAGATTATAACTTGCTTGATAATGATCAAAATTATATTTTTACTGATAAAGTAATATATGAAAGTGATATAGATGCTAAAGCCGTTGTAAATATTAAAGATGTTCAAGTATCTAACGAATATCCAGAAAAAAATGAAAATGTAACTTTAACATATAAAATTGAAACTAATAAAAAAGATATAGATATATCTCATATTATGATTAACAATTTAAGATGTATAGCTACACAGCATATTGATAATGATGAGAATGTATCATATTCTGTAACTTTACCTATTGGTAATAGTGCAGGAGTTTTAGATTTAAACACAACTGAATTTATTTTCGAAGAAGAAAATATGATTGCTGATGTTAATAATACAGTAAAAGTTGATGTATTAAAATCAAAACCAACAAGTGAAAAATTTTTACAAGTAGATGATATTAATGGAAGTAGTGTTACTTTAACAGCAAATATTATTGATCCTGATGGGGCATTTATAGATGGTACTGCAACACTGGTAAGCAATAGTGATAATACTGAAGTAGAAACTTGTGAATTTGATGCAGAGCATGTAACATTTACTATTGATAATCTTGAATTAGAAAAAGAATATACTTTAATTGCAAAAATGACATATGATAGAGATTCTCAAGTTGGTGGTCAAAACTATGTTGAAAATGAAATTTTTAGAGAAAGACCTATACAATTAATTGCAGATTATAAATTACAAGTAAGTAATTTAAAAACATTTAATGAAGGTAAAGAAACTAAATATTTTGAAAGAGGACATGAAGTAACATTAACATTTAATAGTACTAATAAAACAGCTTTTTATCCTGTTAAAGCAATTATAAATGATAAAGAATATCAATTAGAAAAACAAGGAAATGAATATAAAACTAATATAGCAGTTGTTTCTGAAGCTGGACCAAAAACTATTACAATACAAAAATTAATACTTGATAATACAAAATCAATAGATATAACAGAAAATAATCAAATAAATGTTGGAATTTTAAAACTAAGACCAACTATTTCAAGTTTTAGATTTGAAGAAGGTGAAAATAATACAATTAATGTATCATTTACAACAAATGATACAGAAAATGCAATAACTGGTGGTACCGTTATAATAACTGATGAAAATGGTACAAAAATTAAAGAAGAACCATTTACTAGTGCTACTAATGGTATAAGTTTTACCAAAAATGTATGTGAAGAATATGAAATAAAAGTACTTGCTAATTATGATTTAGATAGCAATACAATAACACAAGATGAAAATGAATATAGTGATCAAGTATTACTTTCTGAAACAATAAATGTTAGTTCAAATCGTTTATTTGAAGTTAAAGACATAACTAATATGACATTATATAAAATGTCTGATGAAGGTAAAACAGTAGAAGTTTCTAGAATAACAGAAGCTGATTTAACAGATTTAACTAAATATTTAGTTAAAGTACAAACAAAAGGTATGCCAACTTTTTATGCAAATGTATTAGATAAAGAAATAACTTCAGATAATAAATTAAACTTTATTTTAAATTATGAAGATGTAATACAATATGAAGAAGATGGTAAAAAACATAGTCAATTAAAAGTTACATATGGTGAAATGAAAAATGGTGTAGCTGAAAATAAAAGTATTGAAAGCTTAATTGCAGAAATTGAAGCAAATCCAAATGGAACTTTTGAACTTACACAAGATTATGATGCTACTAATATGAAATCTAGTGGAAATACCGTAATATCTGCTGATTTTTCTGGAACTTTAAATGGAAATGGACATAGAATTTATAATCTTAAAAAACCTTTATTTAACAATATAGTTAATAATGCAAATATTACAAACTTAATTTTAGAAGATGTAGAATTAGTAGGTGCAACAAGTAAAGGAACAATTGCAAATACTGCTGAAAATACTACTATTTCAAATGTACATGTAAAAGGTCTATCATTTACTACAAGTGTAGAAGAATGTGGTGGTATGATAGGAGATTTAAAATCTGGTTCTACTATTAAAGAATGTAGTGTAACAAACTTTAATATAAAACTTTCTTATTTTAGAGTTGCAGGTATTGCAGGTAAATTAGCAGGAAGTACAATTAAAGATTGTTATGTAGAAGGAATAATTGAATCAGTAACATCTACTATAGATGGAATTGGTGGAATAGCAGGAGATTCTCAAGGAACTCCACAATCAAAAATTGAAAATTGTATATCAAAAGTAAATTTTGTTAATAATACAAGAGCTAAGAATAATGGTGGTATATTAGGACTTGCAAGAAATGCAAATACAATACTTACTAACAATATAAGTTTAAATACGGGTACAGGATTAAATCATGTTTTTGGTACAACTGTACACTCAACTTCAAGTAATAACTATGAATTAGAAGAATCTGAATTGATATCAAATTACAATGATAAGAAACCAAATTTAGTTAAAAAAGTTTCAAAAGCTAACTTAACAAAAGAATTCTTTGTTGATAGTGCAAACTTTAGTGAAGATATATGGAACTTTGAAGATGTTTCTTATGATAAATTACCACATCTTAAAAATAGTGATCCTAATGATGGTTCAGAAGATGTAGTAGAAAAACCTGAAATTAGTAATATTTATATACCAGAATATGAAAGAGTAAGTAAAATATCAGGTTTTGAAAAATCTAAAGCTAAATTATATAATAATTTGCATAAATTAATGCCATATTACGATGCTAAATATTTAGTAATGGATGGTTCAAAAATTGCAAGTGATAATGTACTAAATACAAAATTAATAAAACATGTATTACCATTTGCAGAAAACAAATTAGTAAATTATCTTACATCAAAAGAGTATGATAAAATAACTAAAATTAAAGTTGTATTTGATGACCAAACAGTTGAAGAATACGATGTTAACTTTGATAAATTTAAACAAAATATTGCAATTTATACAATAGATGAATTAAATATAAATTATGCATATAATAATTATGTTATAAAAGAAGATGCAGCACTTGTAAATACTATTGCTGAATATATTAATCAAACAGATTATACAACAGTATTAGATCCACTTACTCAAGCAGCAGATCATAGAATATATAAAGATTATTATAATGAAAGTATTAAGGGAATTGCTAGAGAAATAGCATTAAAAATATTACAAAATGATGAAGACTCTATACTTATGTTAGATAATGAAATATTAAATAAAAAGATTGAACAAGAGTTATTACAAACTGATAAATTAAATAAAATGTTATACGCTTATACTTATTATCATCGTTGGTATAACTTTGAAATAGGTGGTGCAAGTGTATCAGATATTATATTATTTAATGGAAAAATGTATTCAGATACAATGACATTTTATAATGTAGTAAGAGAAGTATTTATTGGAAACTTAGTTCCTGGAAATACAGCAACTTTTTATAATAATTGTATAAAAAAATATACAGGAAGTTCATCAATAGTATACTTCTTAAATGGTGTTATTAATAAAATTGGTGGATATGAAGATGTAAATGATTGGTTTACTGAGTATTTTGGTGCAAGAAATATTTTAGCTGAATTTGGAGTAGATAAAAATCCTAATATTTTGTATCGTGCTTGGTATCAACTAAGTAAAAAGCATAATATGATACTTCCAGTTATTACAATGCCAAAAAATTGTACTTATATGATTAGTGGTCCTGCTCATTTACAAATTGGACCTTCACAGTTGTATCATAAAGATGTAAATACTGAAGCAGGTCAAGCAGCTGTTAGAAGAACTGTTAATAATCATGTGGCACTTGTAAAAAGACACTTAAGTACATTAGCAGGCTCATTTGATCCAGGAAAATGGAATAATTATTGTATTATGGTTTATGATTGTACTAGAATCATTACAGGTTATAAAAATTCATATTTTCCAGGTACTAATATTGTAATAGGTACTTCACCTGTATATACTCAAGGAAAAGTTGGACAAAATTATCCATTCTTCAAAAACTTTAGTGAGGTATTAGGTTTATGGCAACCAGGTGGAAGTGCTGCTGGTGTTGGAAATACTGCAGGATTCTTATGGTTCATAGCTAGACCAGGTCTTACAAATTATGATACTTGGACTCATGAATTTGAACATGCTTTATATGATAAAATTATGTTATTCCAATGTGAAACTAGATTTAGAGCTGGTCTTGAGACACTAACTGAAGGTAATGTTCAACAAAATGGTGTTTGGAGTGAAAATAACCTTGGACAAGATGTTGGACCATATTATTTCAATACATCTTATGATTTAAATAAGGAAGGAAATGCAACTCAAAATTTAAGTCCTGAAAGAATTGATACTAGAGAAAAATTAGAAAATTATTTTAAAGGACAGCAGAATGCGTTAGACTTGCTTGATTATATTGAAGGTAAAGCCTTTATAAGATTAACACCAGAGCAACAAGCAAGAGTTGCAACAAGAATGAATCAGTCTGGATCATGGTCTTCTTGGGGAGCGATTACTGCAGCGCAAGCAGCACAAATGAATTTAACATCTTTAGAATCTTTATATGATAATAGAATTATTATACGTCCTGAAAATGCCTGGGGTGTAAGTGTAAGAGGTCTTAAGGTAATTAATAGTCTTGGTAGTAATGATTATGGATTTGAGTCTGTTTGGGTAAATCGTTGGTATATCGGTCATAATGATAAGGGTATTCCAGATGCATTCTCAGCAAAACGTAATTATTTTGAAATGCTTGGTTATGCAGGAGTTGATGGATATGTTACTTATGGAAGAGGAAATACTAAAACAGATCTTGATGCTATTCAAAAAATTACGAAGTCTGTTACTGGTACAGCTATGAATTGGAAAGAATATAAGATGAGTAGATATGCTACTGTTGAAGAAAATATAAAAAACAATAAGTATATTGATGTTGATTATTTGATTGAAAGATTCTATCAAGCTTTATCAAGTGATACTAATAGAAATGCGACTCAAAGAACAAATCTTAGAAAAGTATATTATCATTACTTAAAGAGTGTTACAAATGATTTCGTTGCTGATCCTCTTGGAACAGACTTAGAAATGACACATATAAAAACAGCAAATGAACTTATAGAGAAAATAAATGCTAAACCTTATGGATATTATATTTTAGATAATGATATTGATTTTACTGGAATAGATGCTTGTGTAACAAACACATTTATGGGAATTTTAGACGGTAATGGACATAAGATATTGAATAATACAAATTCTATATTCCAAAAAATAAGATATGGATATGTAAGAAATCTAAAATTTGAAGGTGCTAACATTCCAAAAAATATTACTAATATAGGCTTTTTAGCTAAACAAACACAACATTCTACATTAATAGATATAGATGTTAAAAATTCAAAAATTAATTCTGCAGGAAGAAATGACATAAATCTAATTGCTGGAGCTACTAATACACTAGTATATGAAAATTGTAATGTTGAACATTTAGTTGCAAATATTTCAAATGCTTCTGAATTTGTAAGTAAAATACAAGAAGATACAAGTGGAGAATTTAATATAACTGCTGATATAGATTTTGCAGATTATACATCAACTTCTAGTGCAGTTATAACAGATACTTTCACTGGTAAAATAAAAGGAAATGGACATAAAATTTCTAACTTAAATAACCTAAGCTTATTTGCAAACTTTAATGGAACATTTGAAAATGCAATTATAGAAAACTTTAGTAATAGTAGTACTGGAAGAGGTAGTGGTAACTTTGTTACAATATTTGCACAAGAAACAAATAAAGCAATTGTTAAAAATATGACATTTAAAGACGTTACTTTATCTGGTGCTAACAATGTAGCTGTAGTTGCAGGAATGGATGGAAAAACAAATGCAACTTCTGTATTTGAAAATATTAAAGTATTAAATTCAAATGTTACAGGAACAGGAGTTTATGTATCAAACTTTATAGGTAGAAAATATGGTGGAAGCATTAAAAATGTATATGTACAAGGAACACTTAATGTTACTACAACTGAAAATGGTGGTTTAGTAGGTACAATACAACAAGGTGGTTCAGGCTCATATGAAAATATTATAACTGATGTTGATATTAATAAACCAAGAAATACATATAGTAATGTTGCAAATAGCGTATTTAATGGTTCATTAATAGGTATGATTTATACTAATCCAGTAATAAAAAATTGTGTTTCTTTTGGAAATATGACAGGATATACTGATAGCTCTGGAAATAAAATTTTACCATATAAATGTATTGGTGCAGCTGAAAATCTAATTACAGCATGTTTAACAAAATGTTATGAAATAACAGAGTCAGTAGGAGCAAGTCGTGTTACAGCAAATACAGCTGGACATTTAGATACTGTTTCAAGATCTACTTTAAATTCAAACTTTTATAAAGATTTAGGATTTAGTGAAGAACTTTGGGATTTCACAACAATAGCTACAAAAGGTTATCCTACATTAAAATAAATAAAAAAAGCAATGTGTAAAAGCATTGCTTTTTTGTATATGTATTTTAATGATTTTAAAAATTTGATTAATACTTAATAAAATTAAATTACTTAGTTACTTTATAATAATTCAAGACTAACTTGACATAATATTAATTTATGTGATATAATATGTATAGTAACCATAGAAAATACTAACTAAGTAGGAGGTAATAATATGTTTGTTGGAAAATTAGATCCTGAACAGAAATGTATAGTTGTGGCATCATTTTTACCAAAAACAGTGTATAGATATGAAAGTGTAATGCACTATGGTAAAAAAGAATACTTGGAAGTTTTTATGTATGATAGTATTCATGGAAATTATGCTGTATGCTTATATGATACATATTTATCGTGTGCATATAAAGGGTGTAATGAAAAACTAGAAGAAATGGCAAGAAGTGCGTTTAAGGCATTATATTATATCTTTGGTGAAGACTATAAAAATTATTTTTTGGAACAAGTTAACAGTATTTTTAATTAAGCAGGAGGAAAAAGAATGATTTTTGTTAATGGAAATAAAGTTGAAAAGGATTACTTCTCAAACACAGAAGTACGGATTAAGGAATTTGAAATAGAAAAGTGGTACAATTATGTTGTACTTCAATATGAGACTGAAAATAAAGAATATAAAATAAATGATGACCTTATGATTTTATATTTTGTAAAAAAACAATTTGACACGTTTAGACAAGAGGGTAGGAAGAAGATATATGTTTCATTAATATTAAAAACTATGCCTTATCAGCGCATGGATCATAAAAGTGGTAAGTATATTCATACTTTACCATTTGTGGCAGACTTTATTAAGAGTTTGAATTTTGAAGAGATTCATGTTATAGAACCACATTCTTCAGAAACTAAAAGATACCTTGGGGAAAATGCAAAAATGTATTATCCAGTAGTAAGTATGTTGAATAATGTAATAGATAATGATTTGGCAGAAATTTCTGGTAATGTGCACATAGTATTTCCAGATGCTGGTGCTTATGAAAGGTACAATGAGTCATTAGATGGGAAATATGATGTGTGCGTGTTTGAAAAAAAACGGGAATATGATACAAATAGTATTGTAAGTCACGAAATTTCCAAAGGTCATATTTCAAGAGGCAGTACTTGTTTTATATTAGATGATATTTGTTCGTCAGGACAGACTTTGCTTGATGTAGCATATTATGCTAAAATGGCTGGTGCAAAAAAAATATACATTATTACAGCACATTGCGAAGCTCTTGCTTTTAAGAGCGGACTGTTAAATAAAAATGGGCCAGTAACTCATATGTTTACTACAAGCTCTATGATTTCTTGTGAGCATCCAAAGATTACGTATTTAGGAAGTAAAGGTTTTTATAAAAATAACGATATAGGCTCAGATAATGTTATCAGATGTTTAGATGGGGAGATATTAAGTTTTTAAAAATAAAGACAGGCTATGATTAGTTTCATAGCTTGTTTATTTTTTTAGTTTTATATTTTCACGAAATTTTCACTAAAGTTATATTTACAAAAAAATAATTCTATGGTAAAATAATTCCTATTGCGAAATATTGCTGTTTTTGAGGAGGCGATTATATGGAAAATCAGCAACTTGCAAATGAACTTATAGATTTATTTATGGGTATAAAAAAGCAACATTTTCATAATATTATAAAGGTGGAAGGTCATACTCATAATGAAAAATTGGTACTTTTTATTATGTATGATATTTTAAAAAATTCAAATGATAATGTAGTTTCACTTTCTAATTTAAGAAAAAAGATTAAACTTGCACCATCTACTATTACTCCAATACTAAATTCACTTGAAACAAGGGGATTAATAGAAAGAATAATAGATAAAGATGATAGAAGAAATATTTATTTAAAGCTTTCTAGTGATGGGCAAAAGTTTACAAAGTCAGCTCATGATTTATTAGAAAATATGGTATTTGAATATATAAAATATATGAGTATAGAAGATATCAGAGAAGTTATAAGGTTGGCAAGAAAAACAGAAAATTTTATAAAAGAAAGGATGGAAAAGAATGAAAAAATTGTTTAAATATTTAAAACCATTTACACCTATGATAATAGTGGCAGTAATACTTACATTCTGTCAAGGTATGCTAAATCTATATTTACCTAATCTAATGTCTGATATAGTAAATAATGGAATAGTTGGTCAAAGTTTAGATGAAGTATATAAATATGGTATGCAAATGGTTATAGTAACAATTGGATTTATGTGCTGTGCAATTGGCGCAACTTTCATGGCGTCTAGAGTGTCAGCTGGCTTTGGAAAAAAGTTAAAATCCGCAATATATAAACAAGTTGAAAAATTCTCTTTAGCAGAATTTAAAAAAATTTCTACAGCTTCTTTAATTACTAGAACAACAAATGATGTTACACAAGTACAACAATTAACTCTTATGTCAATGCGTATGATGATAGGAGCACCACTTATGTGTATTGGTGGAATTATAATGGCATTGTCTAAAAATAAAGAGTTGTCTGTTTTATTTATAGTTGTAATTCCTATATTACTTTTTGCTATTATCTTTTTAGCTAGAAAAATAGTTCCGTTATTTACAATTCTTCAAAAACGTACTGATAGAATAAATCAAGTAATAAGAGAAAAACTTACTGGTGTTAGAGTAATACGTGCTTTTGGAACACAAGAATATGAAAGAAAGAGGTATGATAAAGCAAATAAGGATATATATGATATATCTTTAAAGGCAGCATATATAATGTCAATACTTATGCCAATAGTACTATTTTTAATTAACGTTTCAAGTGTTGCAGTAGTATGGTTTGGATCACATTTAGTAGATTCAGGTGCAATGCAAATTGGTGATATGATGGCATTTATGCAGTATGCTATTCAAGTATTATTCTCAATTTTGGGCGTAACTATGATGTTTGTTATGATTCCAAGAGCAATGGTATCAGCAAAAAGAATTATAGAAGTTTTAGAAACTGAGTCTAGTATAAAAGATAGTGGTAAAGTAATTCCAGAAGAAAAAATAACAAATCCTGGAGAAATTGAATTTGTTAATGCAACTTTTCAGTACGCAGATGGTGATATACCAGTTTTATCAAATATGAACTTTAAGATAGAAAAAGGTCAAACAGTAGCAGTACTTGGTGGAACAGGATCAGGAAAGACAAGTTTACTTTCACTTATGATGAGATTTTATGATGTAACAGAAGGTGAAATTAAAATAGGTGGAGTAAATATAAAAGAGATGTCTTTAAAACAATTAAGAAATATGATAGGTTATGTACCACAAAAAGCAGTATTATTTTCTGGAACAATAGAAAGTAATATTAAATATGGTAAAAAAGATGCAACATATGAAGAAATGGTAGAGGCTTCTAAAATTGCCCAAAGTTATGACTTTATAGATTCTCTTGATGATAAATTTAACTCACAAGTAGCACAAGGTGGAACTAATTTTTCTGGTGGTCAAAAGCAAAGATTATCGATTGCTAGAGCTATTATAAAGAAACCACAAATATATTTATTTGATGATAGTTTTTCTGCACTTGATTATAAGACAGATAAAAAATTAAGGGAAGCCTTAGAGGAAAATATGAAAGATTCAACAGTAGTAATAGTCGCACAACGTGTAAGTACTGTACTTAATGCTGATAAAATATTATTTATCGATGACGGAAAAATAATTGCACAAGGTACTCACTCAGAGTTATATAATTCATGTGAGGAATATAAGGAAGTTGTTCTTTCACAAATTACTGAGGAGGAGGCGATAAAAAATGTCAAATAGTCAAAAATTGGATAAAAAAGCTCATGGACCTATGGGAAAACCTGGTATTGCTCCAACAGAAAAAGCAAAAGATTTTTCAAAAACTTTAAAAAGACTTATAAAATATATTGGTAAGTATAACAAAGCTATAATAGTTGTTGTTATAGTACTTGTATGTTCAACAATTCTTTCTACATTATCGCCAAAAGTTCTCGGAAAAGCAACTACAGAGCTTGGAAATAATGTTATACAAAAGGTTGTATATTCACAAATACAAGAAATGAAAAAATCTTTACCAGCTCAGGTAATACAAATTATACCAGAGAATGCAACCGTTAATACATTAATCGATATGCAAATTATACCTAGTGATATTGCAAACAAACTTCCTGAAATTACAAAGAATGTTTCAATAAATGTTGAACCAAAAATAAATTTTAATTATATTGGAAAAATACTTTTGATAATACTTGCAATGTATTTTACAAGTGCATTATTTACGTATATTTCGAGTAGAACAATGGCTTATGTATCACAAAAAGTTACATATAGTCTGAGAAAGGAAATAGATGAAAAACTAGATAAGTTGCCACTTAGATTTTTTGATAAACATACACATGGTGAAGTACTTAGTCGTGTAACAAATGATGTTGATACAGTAAGTATGACTTTACAACAATCAATTGTACAAATTTTACAATCTCTTTTTACAATCATTGGTATACTTATTATGATGATTTCTATAAGTCTTAGTATGGCAGGTATTGCAATACTTATAGTGCCTGTAAGTATAATATTTATAGGATCAATTATAAAAGTTTCACAAAAATATTTTATAGAACAACAAATTTCAATAGGTAACTTAAATGGGCATGTCGAAGAAACATACACAGGAAATTTAGTAATAGAAGCTTTTAATATGCAAGAGGCGGAAATACAAAAATTTGAAAATATAAATAACAAACTATATAGAAGTGGATGGAAATCACAATTTTTATCTGGTCTCATGATGCCAATTATAAATGGGGTTAGTAATTTAGGTTATGTAGGAATTTGTATATTAGGTGCAAAACTAGCAATAGATGGTAAAATGTCAATAGGTGACATTCAAGCATTCGTACAATATACACACCAATTTACACAGCCTATTGGTCAAACTGCTAATATGTTAAATCTTGTTCAAGGTGCAGTAGCAGCAGCAGAGCGTGTATTTGAAATATTGGATGAAAAAGAAGAAGAACCTGATACAAATAATCCTATAAAAATAAATGATGTAAAAGGTGAAGTTGTTTGTGACAATGTTAAATTTAGTTATGATGAAAATCAAAGTTTAATTGAGGATTGGTGTTTAAGTGTAAAACCTGGCCAAACTGTAGCAATAGTTGGACCTACAGGTGCTGGTAAAACCACAATTGTTAATCTTCTTATGAGATTTTATGAAATAAATTCAGGAAAAATAACAGTTGATGGGATATCTACTAAAGACATGTCAAGAGATGATTTAAGAGCTATGTTTTCTATGGTTTTGCAAGATACTTGGCTTTTTAATGGAACAATAAAAGAAAATTTAAAATATGCAAAGCAGGATGCAACAGATGAGCAAATAGAAGAGGCAGCTAAACTTGCTCATGCACATCATTTTATAAAAGTATTACCAGGTGGATATAATTTTGTATTAAATGAAGATGCAAGTAATATTTCTCAAGGTGAAAAACAACTTTTAACGATTGCAAGAGCAATACTAGCTAATTCACCTATATTAATACTAGATGAAGCTACAAGTAATGTTGATACACGAACAGAAGAAATAATACAAAAAGCAATGAATAAGCTTATGGAAGGTAGAACAAGTTTTGTAATTGCACATAGATTGTCTACTATTAAAAATGCTGATATAATTTTAGTGATGGAACATGGTAAAATAATGGAACGTGGAAATCATGAAGAGTTACTTAGAAAAGATGGAGCATATGCTAAGTTATATAATTCACAGTTTAGTGAAGAAGAGGAATAAAATAGTAATTTACAAATTATAATTTAAGTAGTCTTACATCTAGACTTTAAAATAACAAAAATATACCAAAAATGAGAAGATAGTTACATTTTAATCTACCTTCTCATATTATTTTATCAAATTCCATCATTAATCTTTATCACAAAAAAATAACATAAAATTATATGATTTATCGTGTAAAACTGCATGACAGAAAATACTATCTTCTTCTTCATCTATAAGGACATCATTTATACCTAAAAAACACGCTGATATAAGTTTAACATTGTTTTCAGATTGTATCATTTCAATTTTTTTTTCTAGTTCTTTTGCAATATTTTTTAGATTTGGAAATTTTGGATCTTCAAAGTCGATTATTTTTTCATGTATAACCATTTCAAGTCTCCTTTTTGTTATTTGCTATGTTTAGAATATGTTTATAATGTTTTATATTATTTTCTTTCATCTGGACTAAATCTTGATTTGAATCAGTTTCCATTAGATCAGCTAAATAAGCTTCTTCAAGTTCTAATGATCTTTGTATATGACTTAAATATTTGTTATATATTGTATTCAAGTTAGAAAAGTCTTTTAAAAGTGCTTTTTTTGTTTTTGAATCTATTATAATATTTTCAATTTCCTTGATAAAATTCATATTTGGATAAACGTATAGGTTAAGTGAATTTAAAAAATATGGGAAAAATCCAATCTCTTCAGCTAAATATATAGGTATGTTACTAGCTAAAATATCAAGATAAATAGCAGAAGTAATATAATTTAAATCATTTTCATGTAATAGGTATTGTAAAAGCTTTGAAATTGCAATTTTAATATTATTTTCATATAAATTACCAAAATGTACTCTACAAAAAACTATATAAGCTTTATTTTGTGGTAAAAGAATAGAAGTATCTAATATTTTTTCTCCATTTTCATCTAAAAGTGTAAAATCTTCAAAATTATCAATTTTATCAATATAATTAAAACTTAATTTAACACTATCATTGTTTAATACATTTAAACTTCTTTCTTTGTGTTTTTCAAAAATTGCACTTACATTTGACATTAGTTTTCCTCCTTAATAGTTATTAAATAGTTATATGTTTTTCTGCATATTATATAATACTTATAATATTTTGTCAATAAAATGCGAATTAGAGTTAAAAACTAAACAATGACTAATAAAGGTGAGTTAAATAAATGATAAAGTTAGTTATCTAATCTATTAAGTATTGCATAAAATATTTCTAAATGAATTTTTTCATCTTGTATGATTCTTGTTAAAATTTCTTTAATATTTTCATTACGTGTATTATTTATAATAGCGGTATATTCATTTATAGCTGAGGATTCTAAGGAAATGTTATAATTTATAAAGTCTCTAATGTCAGTGGAATAATTTATATTATTTGCAGACCAATTATTACATAAATTAATATTATTATCTATATATTTACAATATTTAGGTGTTATATTCAAATTAACAAGTATTTGACTTAATATTTCCATATGTTGCATTTCCTTAATTGATATTTTTTCAAGTAATTCATATAGTGCATTAAATTCTTTTTTTACTAAAAAGCTTTGATAAACGTATTGCATAGAAGCAGTTATTTCACCCTTGTTACCAGAATATGCGTTAATTAACATAGATATTGTTCGCATACCATTATCGTCATCTTCACTACGTAGTGTATCTAAATTTACAGTTATTTTAGGATAAGGGGTAGAAAGTTCATAATTATTATAATTTATATCTTCAAAATTCATTTTTATCACCTATAATATATTTATTAAATTAAAAAATATATATGACAAAAAATGCTAAAAATAGATGTTTTGTAACTATTGATAAATGCTTTAATATTGAATATAATTTAATTATAATATCATAATATAAGTATAGATAATGTAGTAATTATATTTATATAAAATATAAAGTGAGGTGTAAATATCTAAAAATGAGAATAGAAGATAAAAAATTTGATTATAAATTTTTAAACTTTTTAATGTATTTTGGATTTTCAGTAGCTATTTTTTTCTTTTTAAAAAGTATTGGAATTATGGATAAAATAATTGAGTCAATAATTGCGTTAACTCCAGTTTTTTTAGGTATATTAATATGCTGGATATCAATGCCATTATCCAACAAATTAAAAAAAATTGGATTAAATAAAAGTATGTCAGCTTTTTTTTCACTTATAATAATTTTTGGAGTTATAATATTTGTATTTTTAATGTTAATTCCAATATTTGTATCACAACTATCTGAATTTATAAGAGATTTACCACAAATATATAATAGTGTAGTAGATAAAATAAATCCAATAATAATAGATAAGTTAAATATGCCAAATGGAATTAAAAATTTTCAAGAAATTATATCAAAGGATATAATCCAAAATAATCTGCAGGAAATTTTAAATTATTCTATTACTACTTTTCAAAGCATTATAAATATTTTAGTAACAATAGTAACTACTATAGTTGTTTCATTTTTTATGGTAAAAGACATGGACAAATTTAAGGAAAGTATAATAACATTTTTTTCAAGGAATAGTAAAAGTAGTAAAAGATATATAATGTTAACTGAAATGGATGAAGTAGTAATGTCATATGTAAAAGGTACAATTATAGATAGCATAGTTGTTGGAATATTAACATCAATTGTATGTTTAATTTTAGGGCTCGATTATGCAGTAGTATGGGGAATACTTATAACTGTTTTAAATCTTATACCATACATAGGTGCAATAGTATCAGAAGTTGTTGTCGCACTTTATGCGTTAACTGTTGGTGGTCCAATTTTTGCACTTATAACTTTTGTATGTTTACTTATGGTACAATTAGTGGATGCAAATATTTTACAACCAAATATAATAGCAAAATCTGTTAATCTACATCCCGTTGTTGTATTAGGTGGGTTAATAGTTTTTAATTTAATGTTTGGAATAGTGGGAATGATAATAGCTATGCCAGTATTAGCAGTTATAAAAGTATATTTAGAATATAAGTTTAGTTTGGATATAAATGAATAATAATTGTGTATAAATTTTCATATATAACACTATTAGAAAAATGAAAAATACCTTTATTTTAAATGCTTATAATGTTTTAAATAACATAAAGTATTGACATGTTTAAAGGATAATGATATAATTTCGAAATATAAAGTGTATGTATAATAATAATAATTTATTAGGAGGAAAATAAATGTTAGAGTCACAAAATGAAAAACTTCGGGAATATTTTTTAGAGTTGGATAATATTATAATGTCTAATCCAAAAGAAAGTTTAGTTCCAAAAATTATACCAAATAATAAAGGTTTTTTTAATAAACTTTTCAAAAATACAATAATTAAGGAAGAAAAAAGTTACGAAAATATATATATAGAAGGTTATATATCAATTGCAAATTTTTTACAAATGTTACATGATTTTATTTATTATATATATAATGAGTCAAAAAAAATTATAGAAAAGTATCAAAAAATAAAATCGACAACTAAAAATTATTTTCCAACTTTTTATAATACAACTATGTTTTCAGGTGATAAATATTCAAAATTTATTATAGGATATTTTGATTTTAGGGAAAATGAAAGATATGAAAAAAAAGAATATAATTTGTCTTTTGATGATTTAGTAATAGAATTTAGTTATTTTCCGGAATTAAAAAATGGTAATTTAAAAGAATATGAAATTATAAAAGAAGATATTTTTAAGTTAATTCCATATCTTAAAATATATCTTGAATTGTTCAACGTATTAGATAATAACAAGATTTTAGTTTCTAACAACACTTATTTAAAAATAAATTTTAATAACATAAATGATGTATATAGAAATGAATTTCCTTTAGTAAAGCTTCAAATATCAAATGTAGCAATGATTGAATATTCAAGAGTGGATAATTATAATGAAAAATATTTATCATATGCAGATAATTTAGAAGTATTAGAATTAATAAAAAAAGATGAAAAAAAACTTTTTTATTCTTGTTATTTGTCTGATAGTTTAGAAGTTGTACAGATGCTAAAAAGTATTACTATGGAGGAAAAAAATGATTGACCATTTAAATGCTTTAAATGAGGATTTGGATTTTAAGCAAAATCCAGTAGTAAATAAATTTTATTTAGAGTTAAATGATATTAAAAAGTCAATGCCTAAAAAAAAGACTATTTTTGAGAGGGTACCAGATAATTCATCATTTTTTAATTCTTTGTTTGGAGTTAAAAAGGTAATAGAAAAAACTATTTATGAAGATATATATATTGAAGGTTTTTTATCAATAAGTCAGTTTTTTAAATTATTATATGATTATTTTGACTATGTTTATTTTAAATCACAAGAATTTATTAGAACATTTGAAAACAAAAATGGTTATAAAAAAGATTTATACATGCAAATTAAAAATTGTTATGATTGTTTGTGTATAAGAAGTAAACATAGTAAAAGTAAATATGATTATTATAGTACTGGTAAGGAAGTTTTAAGGATAGATTTTGAAAGATTTCCGGATTTAAAGAATGGAAGTAGACAGGAATATGAGACTGTAAAAGATGATATTTTTAAATTAATACCAGTTATTAAAAATTATTGTAATATTTTTAGACAACTAAAAAGAAAAATTTATATTTCTGATAGTGTATTCATTGAAGTTTTGATACAAGAGGAAAATGATATATTTGACAGAATATATCCAATATTCAAATTTAAAATATCTGATATAGCAATGATAGAAGTTTCAAAAAATAATGGAGAAGATGAAAAATATCTATCATATGCTGATGATAAACAATTAGCTGAAATTTTAGAAGAAAGCTTAGAAGAGTTATTTTACTCATGTTATTTAAGTAAAGATATTGATTTAATAAAATTACTTGAAAACAAATAAGTGAAACTACTGATATACATAAATTTGTATGTCAGTAGTTTTTTATATATTTACTAAATGTTATATTATATTTCCACCGTTTACATGAATAGTTTGGCCAGTTACATAACTTGAATCATCATTACACGCCAAATATAAATATGCTGGTGCTACTTCATAGGGCTGACCAGCTCTTTTTAGTAGTACATCAGTACCAAATATTTCAACTTCTTCGGCTGTAAATGAAGATGGAATAAGTGGAGTCCATATAGGACCTGGAGCCACTTCATTTACACGTATTTTTTTATCAGCTAAACTTTGTGCCATAGATTTTGTAAAAGCAGTAATTGCTCCTTTAGTGGCTGAATAGTCAATTAATCTTTTGTTTCCATGAAAAGAATTTATTGAAGATGTATTAATAATTGAGCTTCCTTCCTTTAAAAGTGGAAGAACAGCTTTTGTAAGATAAAAATATGTATATACATTAGTTTCAAATGTATTTTTAAGTTGTGTTGCTGAAATATCAAGTATACTATCTTGTGGGATTTGTAGAGCACAATTATTTATTAATATATCAATTTTTCCAAGTTCATTTAAAACTTTATTTACAACTTCTTTTGAAAATTCCTCTTTTCTTAAATCACCTTTTATAATTAAACATTTTCTACCATAATTTTCAACATTTTGCTTTGTACATAGTGCATCATCAGTTTCATTTAAATATACAATTGCAATATCTGCTCCTTGCTTTGCAAAAAGTACAGCAACAGCTCTTCCTATACCGCTATCACCACCAGATATTAAAGCAACTTTTCCATTTAGTTTGTTACCAGTTGGTACATTTGGATTATCAAAAATTGGCTGGGGATTCATTATACTTTCTATACCTGGTATATTATCTTGATGTTGCTTTGGAAAAGTTATAGGTGTTTTAATACATTCTTCTTTATAACCTAAATATGGATATGTTAAATTCATTTTATTACCTCCTATAATTATTATATACAATTTTATTTTGATATATGATATATAATTAAATAAAAACAAAAAATAGACACTACAAATTATAATAGTGTCTATTTTTTTAATTTATATTAAAAATAAAAAGTTTAAAATAATATTTTTTTGTTTCTAGTAAGTAGCTCTTTAATTTGACTATCAGGTATTTTTCCAGTTTCAGCATCTTCGAGTAATTTAAAGGCTTCTATTGCTTGAGTTAATTTATCATCCGTAGGTTCAAGAGTAAAGAAATGCTCTTGAAGGAAATAACCTAACTTAAAAAGTAAAGATATTATAGGTGTATCTCTTTTTAGTAAAAATAACTCATAAGTAAGTATAAAGGGAACTATAATTGATAAAGTAAAACTTGGTCTTGATTTAAAAATTATTTGTATTATCTTTATTAAAATTAAGATGAAGAAAAAGATAACAACAAGCATTGTACCACAGTTATCTGATATACGAGAAGCTTTTTTACAATTTTCTAAATTTATTTCCTTTTTTTCGTAGTTTGTAATTATAACTTTATGTTCTGCACCGTGATATTGCCAAGTTGATTTTATATTTTTAAAATGTTTTATAAATTTAAGTACAACTTTAATCCATATGATTATAGTAATAATACAAAGTATAGTAAGTATTGGTTTATATGTATTATCTTTTGGAGTTAAATTTTCTAAATAAGGCGTGCAAATATCAAACATAATAATAAAAGGAAATATATTGTAAAATATATTTAGAGAAAAAATAACTTTATAAAATAATATGTAAACAAAGGGAGAGAAAAGTATGGAAACA
>CANAIR010000009.1 GCA_947361355.1 uncultured Clostridium sp. | reverse complement strand
AACAAAAGGAGAGGTATATATGGATAAACTACACACACACACACACACACACACAGGTGCTATAAACAAGAAATAAAGAGAAACTTTAATACAAATTTTGTAAAAAATGTAAATAAAAAAATATATATGAACCTAGTTAAAGGAGATGAATTCCTTTAGCTAGGTCTTGTGTGTGAAAGAAACTTTATAAAGTATAAATATATTAAAAAAAGAGGAGATATGATATGAAAAGATATGAAGGGAATATAAATAAAAAATATGCACAAAACATTTTTTATAAAACCAACCCTAGTGGTGGTATATCACTAATTGTATTAGTGATAACAATAATAGTGGTAATAATCTTAGCAGCAGCAGTAATTATATCACTACAAAATAATAATCCAATGACAGAGGCAAATAAGGCAAGATATGAAAGTGATAGAGCAAATATGCAAATGATATTTTCTAATACAGTAGGAAAGATAATGGCTGAAAAGCAAGAAATAGTAGGAGTAAAGGCTTGTCAGTTAAATGAAGTAACAAGTGGGGTTAAAAATACAACTGGTGAAGTAATATATAAAATAAATAACGAAGAGGTAGGAAAAATAATATTTACAAATGAGCAAAGTGAAGATAAAAATAATTACATAACAGGAAAAAAATTACCTATATATAGTAGTAAGACAATATGGAATATAGATGATGAAGGAATATTAAGATTACAAGTTGGAGATAAAAAATACAGCGATGAAGATAGTAGTACTAGTGGTGGTACAACACAAACTGGTGGTGTATCCGAAGAGGCGTATAATGAAATATTAAAAAGATTGGAAGCATTAGAAAATAAAGAAGATAGTATTATACAAGGAAAAAGTGTTCCAGCAGGAACAGTTATATCATATATGGGAAATAAAGCCCCAGAAGGATATTTGTTTTGTGATGGAAAGGAATATAATATAGAAGAATATAAAGTATTAGCAGAGCAAATTAAAGAAGAATTTGGAAAGTATGATTATTATGGTGGAAATGGAACAACAACATTTAAAGTACCAAATTTAAAGGGAGAATTTTTAAGAGGTTCAGGCGCAAATTCATATAGCGGACAAGGTGGAGGTTCGTTAGTTGGTACACACCAAAATGCTACAAATATAAAAAGTGGAGTATGGGGAACAGGAATCTCAACTACTGAAGTTAGACTTTTTCAATATGGTAGTAATGCTGTAAATATTGCAGAAAATTGTGATGTCGCAAACTGGACTACTGGATCATCTAGAGTTGCTTATACTCCATCAAAAAGAGAAGTAGAAAATTTTCAAGGTATAGATACATATACAACTAGACCAACAAACACGTCAGTTCTATATTGTATTAAATATTAAACAATAAAGTTTAAGTAATTGTGTAAATTAAAAGTGATTTTACACAATTATTTTTTATTTATTAGAGTTTAGTAACGTATAACTATGTTTTCTTTAATTAATGTGAACATATATTTGTGTTTTGCTTGAATTTTAGTATAAAGTATAATATAATTTTATTGCTAGGTGATTAAATGAAAATAGAAGGAAAAGTTGAAACAATAATTTTTAGAAATGAAACAAATGGCTGGACTGTAATGCTTTTAAAGTCTGGTAAAAAATATATAACTGCAGTTGGTGAAACAAATGATTTAGAAGTTGGAGATAATTTGGAACTTGAAGGAGAAGAAGCCTCACATAAAGTATATGGCGAACAATTTAAATTTTCTACATATAAAAAAGTATTACCAAAAAACTCTTCATCTTTAATTCAATATATTGCTGATAATATAAAAGGAATAGGAAAAAAAACAGCTTCAAAAATAGTTGATATGTTTGGTGATGATACAGTAAATGTTATTAGATTTTCACCATCTAAATTAGATGGAATAAAGGGATTAAATACTTCAAAAATAGATGATTTGAGTACTTTTTTTAATGAACAGTGGGAAAAGTGGAATACTATAGAATATTTAAGTAAATTTGGACTTTCTGTAATGGTGTCTAGTAAAATATATGAGGTATTAGGTTCTGATACAATAGATCTTGTAAAGGAAAATCCATATAGTTTATTGGGATTTGTAAAAAGACTTGAATTTAAAGTAGTAGATGAAATTGGGCAAAAACTAGGAATTAGTTTAGACAATGAAGATAGAGTAGATAATGGATTAATATATGCTATAAATAAAATTACAGAATTTGGACATACTTGTGTTGAAAAAACAAATTTATTGTCTTTTGCAGCAGATTTATTACATGTTGATAAATCTAGTATAGAAAATGCAATTGATAGACTAGTATTTTTAAATAAGCTTTATGTCCAACAGATAAATGAAGATGATTATATTTTTAGAAGAGGATATTATTTAGCTGAAGAAAATATAGCAAATAACATTGTTACACATACTATGCAATGTATTTCAAATTTAGATTATAATAAACAAATAGAAAAAGTAAGTAAGAAAAATGATTTAGTGTTATCAGATGAACAAAAGTTAGCTATTTCTACTTGTCTTAATAGTTCTATATCAGTTATAACAGGTGGACCTGGTACTGGAAAGACAACAATAATAAAATGTATAATAGATATTCTTGAAAACACTAAAAAAGATTATGTACTTTGTGCACCTACTGGAAGAGCTGCTAAAAGAATTAAAGAAACAACAGGTAAAGAGGCAAAAACATTGCATAGGTTACTTGAAATTACTAAAGTGGATGATAATGATTTAGATAGTATATTTGAACTTCCAGTAATGACTATAAATTCTGATGTTATAATTATAGATGAGGCTTCTATGATTGATTGTATGATGATGAATAATTTGTTTAAAGGATTAAAGACTACTACTAAATTAATAATGGTAGGAGATGTAGATCAATTGCCATCTGTTGGACCTGGTAGTGTTTTAAAAGATATAATTGATTCTAATGTAGTTAATGTAATATATTTAAAGCAAATTTACAGACAAAGTGCTATGAGTGACATTATAGTAAATGCGCATAGAGTAAATGAAGGTAGTTATCCAGAATTTAAAACAAAAGATACAGATTTATTTTTTGTAAAAACAGATAGTATTGAAAATACTATTTCTGAAATTTCATCTTTAATATCATATAGATTAGAAAATTTCGCTAAATTTGATATTATGAAAGATTTACAAGTTTTAACACCTATGAAAAAGACACAACTTGGTACAGTAGAATTAAATTCTATAATACAAGAAATATTAAATAAAAAATCTAGTACTAAAAATGAGAAAGAATTCGGAGGAAAAATATTTAGACAAGGCGATAAAGTAATGCAAATTGTAAATAATTATGATAAAAAATTTTCTATAAATGGTGAGTTTTTTGATGGAATATACAATGGTGATATAGGTTATATAAAAAGTATTGATAATATAAATAAAAAAATGATAGTAATTTTTGATGAAGAAAAAGAGGTAGTATACGAATTTGATGAAATAGAACAATTAGAGCATGCTTTTGCAGTTACAATTCATAAATCGCAAGGAAGCGAGTTTGATTATGTAATACTTCCACTTTATGCAGGGTATCCAAAATTGTTTACTAGAAATTTACTATATACTGCAATGACTAGAGCAAAAAAAATGCTTGTTATAGTTGGTAGTAAAAATGTTATAAATCATATGGTAGATAATGTAGAATCTAAAAATAGAAAAACAGGATTAAAAGAAAAAATACTTAGTAAATTATAGTAAAAGGTATTTTAATTATAATTGTTAAACTTTAAATTTACAATAAAAAAGAAAGTAAAGTATATTTTAGTTTTTATTACTTTAATGTTTTTTAATAATGAGGTTAAATAAAAAGTTACTTTACTTTCTTTTTTTTTCTGGTAAACTAATTTTCTTTATAAAAAATTGTAGAAAAATGTTTGAATAAAATTATATCATGTGATAAAATATTTATATAAATTTTTTGAGGTGATATAATGGAAGAACTTATAGAGTGTATATGTGATTATGTTAGAAAGCCATATACTGATTATGCGGTAATGCTAAATGGTGAATGGGGTAGTGGAAAAACATATTTTTGGAATAATAAATTAAGAAATAGGTTAGAGACAATACAAAATATAAATGGTAAAAGTTATAAAACTATATATATGTCTCTTTATGGAATTAATAGTTTAGAAGAAATAAGTAAAAAGATTTTTATAGAAACTAATCCAATGCTTAATAAGACTTTGAAAAAGTTTGTAGATTCAAGAGAGGGAAATGTAATTCCTGAATTTGTAAAAACAGGATTAGATATGGCTAATTTATTTGGGTCTACAAACTTTAGTTCAGATAGAGTAGATTTTTCAAAGATGTTTTCTATTGATGACAAAATACTTTGTTTTGATGATTTAGAAAGAGCTAATGTTGATGTAATAGATATATTAGGATATATAAATAACTTTGTAGAACATGATGGAATAAAAACTATACTTATATGCAATGAAAAAGAACTTGCCACAAAGTTTAAAAATAATAATGTAGAATTTAAAACTATGATTGCTAGTTATATATTAGATAAAGAAGGATATATTGGTCCTAAAGAAAAGAAATTATTTAAGTCACAGGAAGAGGCACAGTATATAGAAAAACCACTAGCTAATTTACTTGAAGATAAAATTTCAGAAATATTTGATAAAGCAAACGCCTATGAAAGAATTAAGGAAAAATTAATTGGAGAAACTTTTGAATATGTACCAGAGTATTCATATATTTTAAGTGGTATGATTATGAAATACTCATATAATGATAGATTATCTGATTTTTATAAAAAGAATACATCTTGTATAATTTCTGCTTTTAAAAAATCTAATACAAGAAATTTAAGAATATTAAAACATGCTTTAAATGATTTTGAAAAAATATATAATGAAGTAACATATGAATATCCAAATGTTAATATAGAGATATTAAAAACAATGCTTACATTTACAATAGCTGTATCTTTTGAAATAAAAGCAGGAAATGTAAGTAAAGAAAAATTAAAGTCAATAAAAAATAATGATGAATATAATTCAGTTATATTTACATCAAAAATTTTAAATGACACTAATCAGTTTTACTTAAGGGAATTTGACAATAGATATTTTTTAAACAATTTTGCAAAGTTTAAATTCTTTAAATTTGTAGAAGTATATGTCCGTACAAGATTTTTTGATGAAAAATTATTTAAAGAGAATATGGATGAAGTATACAATATGAGTGAGGATGTAAAAGACGATAGAGATAAAAAATATACAAAATTACTAAATGGTGAGTATTGGAAATTATCAGATATCGACTTTGAAATTCTATGGAAACAGGCGTTAGAAGAGATAAAAAGTGGTGCAGTAGAGTTTGGAGAATACTTAAAGTTATTCATAATATTTAAATATTTAATATCAATAGACTTGGTAAAATACCAAATTGCTGAATTAAAACAAAACTTTATTTTAGGTATGCAAATTTCATCTAGTGAACAAATGGAAAATATAGATATAGAAAATAAAGAGGTTGATAATTTAGATTATGATACTGAAGATAAAGATATACAAGAAATAAAATCACATTATATGGATATTAAGGAGATGGCAGTTCAAGAACTTGCAGCTAAAAAAGCAAGAGAATTATTTAAAAACTTACCTGAAAATATACCTGAATTTTATAAACAGATTGTGTCTGATTATAAAGAAATACCAGTATTTTCTAAATACGATATGGAAAGTTTATATGAAAAATTAACTCTTACTCCAAATTATGATATATACAATATTATAAATATGATACAAGAAAGATATAAGGAAAATAAGGAACTTTTGAAATTAGATTGTAAGAGCCTTAAAAAATTGTCAGATATTATAAAAAAATCCAAACCTAATAAAGAAAAAACTATAAAAATTGCTTTATTAGAAAATTTATCTTCAAATATTGATAAAATTACTAAGTCTATATAAAATTACATAATTAAGCTGTAATTCTTTGAATTATAGCTTTTTTAGTGCAAAATATATAGATTATGAAAAAATACATTGTAAAATTATGTAATATAAATTGTTTACTGGTAAAAATTTCCTATGACTTCTTGATATTTTTGTTATAAACTTATATTAAAATATTTTTATATACATTTTTAGTATAAAAAAATATTTATAACTAATAATATTAGTATTAAATATCAGGAGGTAAAGAAATGAAAGCAACTGGAATTGTAAGAAAAGTTGATGATTTAGGAAGAATTGTAATACCTAAGGAAATTAGAAAGAACTTGAAGATAAGAGAAGGAGATCCATTAGAAATTTTTATTGAGAAAAATGGAGCAATAGTATTAAAAAAATATGCTCCTATGGGTGATATGTTAGAGATTGCTACTCAATATGTAGAAACGCTTGCAAATACTTCTGGTCTAATGGCTTGTATTACTGATACAGAAACAGTTATAGCTATTTCTGGTAAGAAAAAAAAGGAATACTTAGCAAGGACAATTAGTCATTATTTGATTGATACAATACATGATAGGAAAATAATATCTACTATTGAGGATAAATCAAAATCAATTCTTCAAGGTGAAAAAGCAACTAAATATCATGCTCAAGTAATTGTTCCAATAATTAGTGATGGAGATGTTATTGGTAGCGTAATTTTATTTTCAACAGATTTAAACAGTGAAATAACAAATGTTGAATATAAACTGGCTGAATCAGCTGCTGGTTTCTTAGGAAAACAAATGGAATCATAATTTTTTATATTATTAGTTTTATGACAAGAAGCTTTATATTGCATATGTAATATAAGGCCTCTACTTTTTTATGATATTGTAAAATTGACAAAATAATATTATTTTGTTATAATTTCTCTAGTTAACAATAAATCAAATATTAATATATTGGAGGATTATATATGAATGTATTATTTTTTATTTTTGTAATAATCATTTTTATAATATTTTTTAAATTTTGTATTTTTAAATTTATACCTAAAAAAAGCAGGGAAATGTATAGTATAAGATGGGTTCACCGTGGATGGCATTTTTATTATCCTGAAAACACTATTAAGGCATGCAAAGAACCTCTTATAAAAGAAAAAGGTTGGGGAGTAGAATTAGATGTAAGAAGGCTTAATGATGGCAATATTATATGTTTTCATGATTTTTATACAAATAGATTATTAAGTATACCTGGAACTATTACAAAATATAGTTATAATGAATTAAAAGAATACAATATTTTAGATAGTAAAGAAACAGTTCCCCTTTTAAAAAATATACTTGAATATTTTGAAGGAAATATACCAGTTTTAATTGATGTAAAGGGATATATGAATAAAAATTTTAGGAGAAATCTTTTGATAACTATTTTTCAATATGAAACTAAGTATAAGACTAAAGTATATTTTCAGGCTAAAAATTTATTTACTTATTTTAAACTTTATTATTTTTTCCCAAGAAGGACATTTTGGGTATATAATATTTTTAGAAAACGGTTTAATTTTATAAAAGGTAGTGACTATAAAAAGGTAGCAGATAAGTATCAAAGAATATGTGAAGATACAAGATATATGCAAACTAATAATCTTGAAATTCCTACAGTTAGAGATTTGTCTGCGTATTTAGTAGAAAAAATTGAAGGAAATGAACCAGCTTCATATATATTTTGTGAACTTTCATCAATATTAAATAAATCTATTGCACGTGTTGATGACATGCACTGGATATGTAAGTCTTTAATTTTCCATAGAGCTATAATATCAGATAAATTCAAAGAACATTCAATAGAAGCAATTAGACATATCATTAGATTTGCAGAAAAATATTTAATTTATGTAACTATTGAGTGTGATGTTATGATGTATAATGGAGAAGTAGTTTGTTATCATAGTGATAATGGGAGTGATTGGCTAGGTCAAGAAAAGTCTTGCGCTAAGAAAGAAGAGATACAAAATTCTATAAAGTTTTGTGAACTTATAAATGAACTAAAAGGGCATGAAAAGTACGTTAATTTAATAATTGATATGAAAGATGGCAAGTACAAAGATAGAACTTTACAAATAAAAACAATTGAAATATTAAAAAAGTATCAATATACAGGAAATTTTGCAATGCAAGCTTTTTTTCCTCCTGTACTTATATGGTTAAAAGAAAATTATCCAGAAATTATTAGAGGACAAGTATATAATAGCTTAAAGAAATTTGCAAAAGTAAATTTTATACGAAAGGCTGTTCATCTAATACTTGCTCATAAAAGTTGTGCTGACTACTGTGTATATGACAATAGCCAATATATATGGGCTTTTCTAAAATTTCAGGAAATAATAGGAAAGAAAGTAATTGTTTATGCTTTTAAAAATGAGCATGCAATAAAAGCTTTTATTGGTAAAGAAAATATTGCAAATGTAATTGTGGAAAATATTATTTATGATATTGATGAAGAAGATAATTATGTTTTAAATAGTAGAGACTGGAGCAAAAAGTTTATTGAAAGATATAAAGTAAAAAAGATTTAATAAATTAATTAAAAAACAAGGAAAATAGTAAATACTATAATCCTTGTTTTTTTATTTTAGTTGGCAATTATTAAATTTTCTTTTATATCTTTGAAATAATCAGTTAATAAGTACTCTGTATGTATACCAATTTTATTGTTTACTTTTAGTTTGGCACAAAAATTATTACTAAAGTTTAGAGTTAATTCGGCTTTTCCACAGGGAGTGCCATACATTGTTTCTGTAACTGTATAACCTGTTTTATTTGAAACTTTATATTTTTTATTTTTAATAAAAGTTTTTAATATTTCAATTGTATCATGTAATTCTTTGCTCGATTTTTCAAAAGTTTCAAATATGTTCAGTGAAACAGTAACACATTTACTATCAATAATTGATTCTAAATATTTTATTTCATGAATTTCACATAATTTTTTTAAGTAATTATCAATTAAAAATTGCGAAACAAATTCATTCGCATTTTTATCTAATTTTTCTAAAATAAATCTGTAATCTTCCCAAATAGTAAGACCAGATGAGTCTAACCACATTAGACCATAAGGAACTAATTCCTGTAATAATTCATTACTTTTTTGAGGCAGAGGTTTTTTCTTATTAAGTATTGCCTCGAACATTTCTTTAACGATTGTTGATTGGTCTTTATAACATAAATAATTTACTACATATTTTTGTTCACAACCATATGTAATAAAATCACCAACTTCACAATCTACTATAAAGAATAGTCTTTTTTCGCCGTTTTCTTTGTATGAAAATGTTGCATCTTTCATACAGAGTATTTCTACGATTTCATTGTTTTTACGTCTGTGATAAACGCGTTTGTATTTTTCTTCCTTGGTTTTAATAAATCTCACTACTCTAAGCATGAGAAAGTCCTCCTTAAAATTTTTTTGGAATATAAAAATTTTTTCAGTATATTATATCATTATTTTGTTATAAAATCAATAGTATACATAAAAAACACAAAATGAAAGAGACAAAATCAGAGAAATAATTTTGTAAATTAAAAAGTTATATAAACTATGTATTATATAATTTATTATAAATTAAAAAAAATCCTTGATATATTTTAATATATAATGTATAATTTATATTGTATAAAAGTATTTATTTTATACAATAAATCTAACATAAAATTATAGGTTGAAATATATTATTTGTGTATAAATAAAATGTTGGACATTGAAAATTGAATATTAAGGAGGATATAGTATGTTATTAACAGTAATTGCTGCTGTTGTAGCATTTGCTGTTGCTGGAGTTATATTTTTCTATGTAGGTATAGGCTATAGAAAAAAAGTAGCAGAAGCAGCAGTAGAATCAGCTGAACAACAAGCAAAAAAAATAGTAGAAGATGGTAAAGTAGATGCAGAAAGAATTAAAAAAGAGGCCATTTTGCAAGCAAAAGATGAAATGTTAAAACAAAAAGATGAAATTGAAAAAGATGCTAAGATAAGAAAAAGAGAACTAAGTGACATCGAAAACAGAATAAATCAAAGGCAAGATTTAGTAGATAAAAGAGCTGCTTTGATTGAAGAAAAGGAAAACAATATTATAAAAAAGAGTGATGAGCTTGCAAAAAAAGAGCAAGATTTATCAAAAGCTAAAGAAAGAGAATTGGAAGAATTAAGCAGAATTTCTAAAATGTCTATTGAAGATGCTAAAAATACTTTGATGACTAGATTAGAAGATGATATGAAAGTAGAAATGGCAACTTTAATAAAAGAAGAAACTGATAAAGCAAAATATGAGGTAGACAAAAAAGCAAAAGAACTTTTAGTTGGAGCAATTCAAAAATGTGCTACTGATCACACTGCCGAAGCAACAGTTACAGTTGTATCTTTACCAAATGATGACTTAAAAGGTCGTATAATAGGTAGAGAGGGAAGAAATATAAAGACAATTGAGACTTTAACAGGAATTGATTTGATCATTGATGATACACCAGATGTTATAGTATTATCTAGCTTTGATCCTATTAGACGTGAAGTAGCAAGAATTGCAATTGAAAGATTAATTGCTGATGGAAGAATACATCCAGGAAAAATTGAAGAGATGATTGAAAAGGCAAAATCAGAAGTTGAAAATACAATTAAAGAAGAAGGAGAAAGAGCATTATATGAAACAGGTGTTATTAATGTTCATCCTGATCTTATAAATTTACTTGGTAAACTTAAATTTAGAACAAGTTATGGGCAAAATGTTTTGAATCATTCAATTGAAGTTGCAAATGTTGCTGGAACTTTAGCAGTAGAATTAGGTCTTGATCCAACTATTGCTAAACGTGCTGGACTTTTTCACGATATTGGAAAATCTTTTGATCACGATGTAGAAGGTACACATGTAAGCCTAGGTGTAGATTTACTTAAAAAATATAAGGAAAAAGATGAAATTATATGGGGAATGGAAGCACATCATGGAGATACTGATCCAAAGACAATTGAAGCAGTTTTAGTACAAATTGGTGATATAGTTTCTGCTTCTAGACCAGGTGCAAGAAAAGAAACAGTTAGCACATATATAAAAAGACTACAAAAGCTTGAAGAAATTTGTGATTCTTATAAAGGTGTTGACAAATCTTATGCTATACAAGCTGGACGTGAAGTAAGAATAATAGTTAAACCAGATCAAGTTGATGATGCTTCAATGGTTATAATGGCAAGAAATGTTGCAAAACAAATTGAAAATGAAATGGTTTATCCAGGACAAATTAAAGTTAATGTTATTCGTGAAAGTAGAGCAACTGAACTTGCAAAATAATTTAGATAATAAAAAAGGGACTTTTTTCATTTAAGTCCCTTTTTTTAATGAAATTTGTAAAATTAATTTTATAAATTTTCAATAATAAAATTAACCACTCCTTTTATATGCTCATTAGTAGTATCAAAAATTGGTATATCTAAATCATCTTTCTTTATAAGCATCTCTATTTCTGTACAGCCAAGAATAATACCTTCTATTTTATATTTTTTTTGCATATTACGGATAACATCTATATAATATTTTTTAGACGAGTCTTTTATCGTTCCAACACATAGTTCTTCAAATATTATTCTATCGATTTCATTAATTTCTTTTTTACTTTTTGGTACAAATACTTTTAATCCATTTTTTTCTAATCTATTTTTCAGAAAATTTTCTGTCATAGTATATCTAGTACCTATTAAACCAACATTTTTTATATTTTGTTTGTTACATTCTTTAGCAACACAATCTGCAATATGTAAAAGTGGAATGTTAATCTTATTTTGTATCTTATCAGCTAATTTGTGCATAGTATTTGTTGCAATAACAATTATATCAACACCAGCATCTTCAAGTTTTTTTGCTTTATTACATAATGAATCTTCGATAATTTTCCACTCATTTTTTTTCATATGAGGTTCAATGTCTTGAAAGTTTACACTATACATAATTATTTCAGCAGTAGTTAATTTGCCAAGCTTTTTGTTTATAATCTTATTAATTTTTTCGTAATAATGTAAAGTTGATTCATAACTCATGCCACCAATTATTCCTATTTTTTTCATTTTTTGTACCTCCATAACATAAATTATTTGTTATATATTGCGTTATATAGTTATCAATTATATACAAATAGTATGTATATGTCAATAAAAATAGCGATATGATTGGAAATTTATGTATAAATAAATAAAAATTGAAAATAATATTTTTAGGTGGTAAAAATGAAAATTGGTATTCCAAAAGCAATGATGCACTATCAAAATCCAATACTTTATGAAAGTTTTTTTAAAAACTTAGGGTTTGAAGTAGTATATAGTGATGAAACAAATAAAGAAATACTAGAAGAAGGAAAGAAATATTCAATAGATGAAACTTGCTTATCAGCCAAAATATATTTGGGACATGTATCAAACTTAGTAAAAAGATTAAAAAAAGAAAATATAGATTATATTTTTATTCCAAGAATAGGGTATTTTAGTAAAAGGAAAACAGTTTGTGTTAAATTTTACGCTATGTATGATATATGTAAAAATATATTTGATGCAAAATTTATTGATTTGAATATTGATTATTCAAAAGGTATTACTGAAATAAAAGGATTCTTAAAATTAGGAGAAAAATTAAAAGTAAGCTATGCAAAAACAATATCCAGTTACATTAGAGCTAAAAATATAGAAAAGTTATATAACTTATCTTTGTATAATAAACAAATAAAGCTATTAAATGAAAGTAAAAATAATATGAATGTTTTAATTGTTTCTCATCCATATATTTCACATGATAAGTACTTAGGTAGTCAAATAACTAGTTATTTAAGAAGTGCTAATGTTAATGTATATTATGCAGATATTAATAAGTCTAGTTTGAATATTAATGAAAAAAATAATATTAAAAATAGTTATAAAAAAATATCAAAATCGCTATATTGGAAATATAATCAAAATTTGATAAATGGACTTTTTGAATATATTGATAAAGTAGACGGTATTATCTATTTATCAACTTTTCCATGCGGTCCAGATGCACTTGTAAATGAACTAGTCCTTAGGAAAGTTAAAGAAAAACCAAGTATAAATATTATTTTAGATGAACAAGAAGTAGGTGCAGGACTTTATACAAGACTTGAAAGTTTTGTAGATGTACTAGAACAAAATAAAATGGGGGTATTAATAAAATGAAAAATAAAAAAATAGAAAAAAGAATAAATGATTCAAATAAAGATTATGAATATATAGTAAGTTTTCCACATATAGGAAATTATTATGTACCTATATATAATCTTTTAAATCACTTAGTTGATAAAAATAAAGTAAAAGTATTAATGCCAAAAAGAATAACAGACAATACAATTATGTATGGTGCTAAATGTAGTCCAGATTTTGCATGTCTTCCTTTCAAATATAATATGGGAAATTATATAGAATCTTTAGAAAATGGAGCTAATGTATTAATACAGGCAGGCGGTGGATGTAGATATGGATATTATTATGAAGTACAAGAACAAATATTAAAGGATATGGGGTATAATTTTACATTTATACCTTTAGTTGATGAAAATGGTATGAATGTTTTAAATGTATATGAAAAATTTAAGATATTAAATGGTAAACTTAAGTTTAAAAAATTTTGTTATTATTTTTTACTTGGCTTTAAAATGATATATATATTAGATGAAATTGAAACTTACATGAGAAATAATTTTACATATCAAGTAGGGGAAGATAAATATACTAAGATACATCAAGAGTTATTACGTGATATGTTAAATATTAATAATTTTTATGAACTAAGAAAGCTAAATGTAAAATATAAAAAACGTATTAAGGAAATTATATTAAAACAAGATAATAAAAATGATATAAAAATAGGAATAGTAGGTGAACTATTTACATCTATGGAACCAAATTCTAGTTTCTTTTTAGAAAAGGAATTAAATAAACTAAATTGTAAAGTAAAAAGATACACTACTGTAACATATTTATTATTTCAAAAGGGGTTTGCTGAAAAAAAGATAATGAAAAGAGCAAGTAGTTATATTAAATATCATTTAGGAGCAGATGGACCTGAAAGTGTAGCGCATACTTTAGAATTGATAGATCAAGGATATGATGGAATAATTCATATAAAGCCATTTGGATGTTCACCAGAAATAAATGCAATGCCAATTTTACAAAAAATTAGTCTTGAAAAAAATATACCAATAATGTATTTAACTTTTGACGAACAAACAAGTGCAACAGGTATAAAAACTAGAATAGAAGCTTTTTATGATATGTTAAAAATGAAAAAAGAAAATATCTTAGATGGTAATTTAAATAAAGAAGAAAAGGAAGTTAAAAAAGAATCTTTGGAAATTTCTGAAGATGTTAAAACAAAATTACAAACACAAACTTAAAAGGAGGAAAAAATGAAAGAACTAAAATGCTATTTAGGTGTAGATATAGGTTCTATATCTACTAAAGGTGTAGTAATAGATGATAATAATATTATAATTGCAAGTGAATATTTGTGGACAGAGGGTGATCCAATAAATGCTACTAAAAAAATTATAAAAAGTTTGAAAAAACAGTTAGATAATTTAAATATCACTCCTATTATTTATGGAATAGGAACAACAGGTTCCGCAAGAAATTTAATAGGAAGTGTGTTAAATGCAAATGTAGTAAAAAATGAAATTACAGCTCATGCAATAGGAACTTTATCTGTTTTTCCAGATGTAAGAACTATTTTAGAAATTGGTGGGCAAGATTCAAAACTTATAATACTCAAAAATGGTATAGTGGTTGATTATGCAATGAATACTTTGTGTGCAGCTGGTACGGGTTCTTTTTTATCATCACAGGCAAAACGTTTAGGTGTAAATATAGAAGATATAGGAGATATAGCATTAACATCAAAAAATCCATCAAAAATTGCAGCTAGATGTACAGTTTTTGCAGAGTCAGATTTAGTTCATAAGGCACAAATTGGGCATACAAAAGAAGATTTGATTGCAGGTATTTGTAATAGTGTTGTACAAAATTATTTAAATAATTTAGCAAAAGGAAAAAAATTAGAGGATAGAGTTGTATTTCAAGGTGGTGTTAGCAAAAATAAAGGTGTTATAAATGCTTTTGAAAAAGCATTAAATACAAATATTAGTGTGGATAGTAATTCACATCTTATGGGATGTTTAGGTGTAGCTATAATTTCTAAAAATATGAATAAAAATTCAAATAAATTAAATTTTGATTTTAATATTGAAGATATTGAATTTAAAACAATTGGAAGTGAATGTAATGGATGTTCTAATAATTGTGAAATAGTAAGTATTTTAAAAGATGGAAAGATTATAGATAAAATGGGTGGAAGATGTCAAAAGGGTACAATGATAAAGCAAAATGCCTAAAACATTGAAATTTCAAGTGCACTGTGATAAAATAGTAACATAAAACAATATCAACTTATATTTAATAATGGAGGAGAAAAATGAAAAAAATTTGATTTATTACGGGGCAAAAAAAATATTGTAAGTAAAAATTTACAATTTTTAAAGAGTAATTTCAATAAAAAATATGAAGGATTATTATTAAAACTAATGACATGTATTTTAAGATTAATAAATGAGCGTAATATAGAATTATATAAATTAGCAAAATTAAAAGAGAGTTTATATAGTTATAAAAATTATGCTTTAAATGAAATTGATGGAATTCATTTAGAGGAAGAAAATACTTTGATAGAAATAATAAAAGAATTTGAAGACACCCATGAAGGAGAAGATTTACGAAAGTTAGCAGAAGTTGAGATAGAAAATGATGATGATATTTATTTAAGTCTTGTAGAGTTGAAAAATGAATTTTCGAGTTTAGAAGAAATTTTAGCAGAAGCTCAAAATTTATATAATGAATATTTTCCATCTAAAGATTGATTTTATATAAAAAGTACAAAATCTATATTTAATTGTAGATTTTGTATTTTTTTGTTTCTTACTTGATTTTATACAATACTTGATATATAATTTTATAGTAAAAAAGGTAGTGAAATAGAGTGAGAGTTTTAATTGTTGGTGATATAGTAGGAAAACCTGGAATTGAAAAATTAAAAGAGGTGGTACCTGACTTATTAATAAAAGAAAATATAGACCTTTGTATTGTTAATGGCGAAAATTCTGCAAATGGTAAAGGATTGCGTACAAAAGAATATAATGAAATTTTAAGTGTAGGTGCAGATGCAATAACAATGGGAAATCATTTATATTATAGAAAAGAGATGGCAACAGAATATATTAAGCTAGAAAGGCTTGTTATACCTGCTAATGTAACCAATATAACTGGAAATGGAAATATTATAGTAGAAAAAAAAGGTGTAAAATACGGTGTTATAAATTTAATAGGTACAGCTGAAATGGGTAACATGTTTGAAAATAATACTTTAAACCCTTTTAAGGTAGCAATAGAAAAAATAGATGAATTAAAGAAAAAACATGTTGATTATATTTTTGTTGATTTTCATGCAGAAGCTACAGCAGAAAAACTTGCTATGGGATATTTTTTAGAAGATAAGGATGTAGTTTGTACTTTTGGTACACATACTCATGTACAAACTGCTGATGAAACTATAAGAAATGGTAAAATGGCGTATATTACAGATGTTGGGATGACTGGTCCAAAAGAAAGTGTTATTGGATTAAAAAAAGAAATTGCACTAAAACGTTTTGTAGAAGGAGCATATGCTAAATATGAATGCTCTACTAATGAGGCTATATTTAATTCAATTATTGTTGATATAGATGAAAATACTAAAAGTGCAATTAAAATCAAAAGAGTGAATATGTAACTTGTATAGACTTTATTTAATATCATATAATGAGGTGATATTAATGAAGTCTTTTTTTATAGATTTATATTATGATGCTAAAAATATGGCTATAAAGGATCCAGCAGCTAAGTCTATTATATATATAATTTTATTATATCCTGGTTTTCATGCTTTGTTTTTTTATAAAATAGCACATGCTTTAAGTAATATTCATATGTATTTTTTAGCAAGATTTATTTCACAGTTTGCTAGATTTTTAACAGGAATTGAAATACATCCTTCGGCTAAAATTGGTAAAAGATTATTTATAGATCATGGAATGGGAATAGTTATAGGTGAAACAGCAGTTATAGGAGATGATTGTACTATTTATCATGGAGTTACACTTGGCGGTACTGGAAAAGAAAAATTAAAGAGGCATCCAACACTAAAAAATAATGTAATTGTTGGATGTGGTAGTAAAATATTAGGAAATATTACTATTGGTAACAATGTAAAAATCGGTGCAAATTCTGTTGTATTAAAAAGTATAGGGGATGATAAAACAGTTGTAGGAATACCAGGTAAGGTAATTAAATAAAAATTTTAAATATACTTAAGTTACTTTACATTTTACATAAAAAGTGATATAATAACCTAGCAAATATTTTTAAACCATATAATAATTTATAAGGAGGAAAGTAGAATATGGTAGATACTATTTTGTTTATTGTATTGCTTATTGTTATTTTTTTATGTATGATTAAGGGAATGGCTTTTGTGGTGGATTATTTTTATACTCCAGTAACGTCAAGTAATATAGAGTATATAAGAGTTATTGAAAAAAAAATAATCACAGATGAATATACGGGAAAATCTGCATATATAGTTTTTCTTGATTTCCCAGAAGATTTTGGAAAAGCAATTAAAGTAAAAAAAGAAAAATATGATAATATTTCTATTGGAGAATGCGTTAAAGTAAAAATTAAGGAACTTGAATATATGGATGATTATTTTATAAAATGTAAAATTAAAAAGAATAAGGGGAAAAAATATGGAAGATAAAAACTTAAAAAATATTCGGAAGAAATATAAAGAATTTTTAGAAATTAAAGAAACTTATCAAAAACTATTACAAAGGAAAAATGAATTAGAAAATGATCCAAAAATTCAAGAATATCTTAACTTAATTGAATCAATTGACTCTTATGGTGATACTTATATTTTAGGGTGTAAAGTTTGTAGTACGACCGAAAAGAAATTATTAGAAAGAGCTTTTGAATCTGAAGTTATTGAAAATTCAAACAATATTTTTGTATATTGTGGGACATATAAAGTTTCTGATGAGATAGATATTGTGCATGGACCAAGTGATATAAGAGTAAAAAGAGATGATCCATCAGCAGAGTATAGTACTTATCGCGATATAGAAAAAAATTCTCTTAATTCAAGCATTAATGTTTCAATACATTGCCGGGATGAATTTGAAAAAAATAATTTTATTTTATATCCAAAGGGCTACACTTATGAAAATTTTTATTTTGAAGTTAGAAGAAAATTTTTTGAAACTGCAATAAAAAAAGGACAAAAAAAGGCAATTGAAATAATTAAAAGTATGAAGTAAAATTAAAAAACTAGTCAGTATATATTATAAACTGACTAGTTTTTGTATTATTTTTTTCTATTTAAAGATTTTGAACAACTTTGACAAATATATTTATTTTTAAATGGTTTTATATTTTCTTCCTCACCACAAAAAACGCAACATGGCAGATATTTTCTTAATATGATAGAATCTCCACTTACATAAATTTCTAATGGATCTTTAATTTTTATATTTAAAGTTTTTCTTAATTCTGATGGAAGAACAATCCTTCCAAGATTATCTACCTTTCTTACAATACCTGTTGATTTCATAAATAAATTCCTCCTTTTTAATGATGATAAGTTTCATTATTTTGTATTTTAAAAGCTCTAAATATTTGTTCGAGCAAAAATACTCTAAATAGTTGATGTGGAAAAGTCATTTTAGAAAAACTAATTTTATTATCGCTAAGTGATAATAACTCTTTTGTCATTCCAAGACTGCCACCAATTACAAAAGTTATAGTAGATGTACCATATGTACACATATTATTAATTTTATCAGAAAATTCTTCTGATGTATATTGTTTTCCACTTAAATCTAAAAAAATTATACTACTTTTTCCAATTTTGTTTAATTTTTCTTTTATTTTGTTACATTCTTTTTCTTTAATTTTTTGTGCGTCAGCTATTGAATAATTTAAAGGTAATTTTTCATCATCTACTTCTATTATTTCTAATTTACAATATTTTGATAGCCTTTTTTGATATTCAAATATTAATTCTTGCAATGATTTTTCTTTTATCTTGCCAACACAAATAATTTTTATATTTAACATATTTTATATACCTCATTAGATAAATTTTTTGAAGCAAAATTTAGGTTAACTTTACTAGTATTAATATGATTTTCTTTTAAAATAGATTCAATTGTAGTTTTAGCAAGTTCTACGTTATTATTATTTTCACTTAAATGTGCAAGTATAAAATTAGGGTTGAAATTATTTTGTTCAAGTTTTACAATAGTATTAGCACAATCTACATTAGATAAGTGACCAAGATTGCTTTTTATTCTTCTTTTTAAATTATAAGGATATTTACCAAAGTCTAACATACATTCATCATAATTTGACTCTAATATAATACAGTTTGAATTTTTTAAATACTCAAAAACTTCATTTGATACATATCCTAAGTCAGTAGAATAGGTAAGAATAGAGTTGCTATTTTTAATTCTATATCCACATGGCATAACTGCATCATGTGAAGTTTCAAAAGGTATTATTTCAATATCATTTATATTATATGCTTGTCCATAATGTAACTCATAAATATCGCAATTTATATTTTCTTTATTTAGAGTATTTTGTAAATATTTTGAAGTTTCACCACAAGCAAAAATTGGGATTTTATTTTTTTTACAAATTTGCAAAAGTCCTTTTATATGGTCACTATGCTCATGTGTAATAAAAATTGCTGATATATCAGATATGTTTTTATTAATTGAAGCTAATCCTTCATTAATAGCTTTATATGAAACTCCTACATCTATTAAAATATTAGAAGAAGGAGTTTCAATATGAAAGACATTTCCTGAACTAGAACTATATAAAGGATGTAAATTTAGCATTTAATTTCCTCATTATCATCTTTTATATATTCAATATTTGCACCAATTGAATTGAATTTTCCAACAATGTCTTCATAACCTCTTAAAATATGGTAAATATTTGTTACTTCTGTATCCCCATTTGCAACTATTCCAGCAATTATCATTGCTGCACCAGCCCTTAAATCATGAGCCTTTACAGGTGCATTATATAATTTTTCAACACCTTTTATAATTGCAGTAGAACCATGTGCAGATATATCAGCTCCCATTTTTACTAATTCATCAGTATATTGAAATCTAGATTCCCATATATTTTCTACAATTATACCAGTACCATCACAAAGACAAAGTAAAAGTGACATTTGTGGCTGCATATCAGTTGGAAAACCGGGGTAAGGCATTGTTTTTAAACTAAAAGCTGAAGGCCTTTTATCCATTTTTACATGAATTGTTGATTCTGTTTCTTCAACAGTTGCACCAGCCTCAATTAATTTTAAAGTTATAGGTTCCATATGTTTTGGAATACAATTTTTTATTAACAAATCACCTTGTGTTACAGCAGCAGCAACCATAAAAGTTCCAGTTTCAATTTGATCTGGAATAATAGAGTAACTTGAAACTTGTTTTAAAGAAGTAACACCAGTTATTTTTATAGAATCTGTTCCAGCTCCTTTTATTTTAGCTCCCATAGAGTTTAAAAAGTTTGCAACATCGACAACATGAGGCTCTTTTGCAACATTTTCAATTGTAGTTATACCTTCTGCTAAAGTAGCAGCAAGTATAGCATTTATGGTAGCTCCAACACTAACCACATCTAGAAATATTGAGGTACCTTTTAATCTTTCTTTTTTTGATGTATAAACATTTCCACGTTTTACTTCAACTTTAGCACCTAATTTTTCAAATGCTTTTATATGCTGGTCAATAGGTCTTGCACCTAAATTACAACCACCAGGCAAACTTATTTGAACGTTATCAAATCTTCCAATCAAAGAACCTATTAAATAATAGGATGCTCTAAATTTACTAGTTAATTCATATGAGGCAATAGCACTGTTAACATTTTCATTATCTATTATAACTTCATTTTTATTTATAAATTCTATTTTTGAACCAAGAGACTTTAATATTTCAAAGTATGCTCTTATATCACTTATGTCAGGTACATTTTCTAAGTGACATTTTCCTTTTACAAGTAAAGTAGCAGGTAAAATAGCAACTGCAGCATTTTTAGCTCCGCTTATATTTACTTCACCAGTTAAGCGACTAGGTCCATGTACTATAAATTTTTCCATATAATCCCCCCAAAAAGAAAAAAATAATTTTTACAATAGCTTTTATGAGTATAACATAATTTGTAGGAAAAAACAATATTATGGTTTTAACCTTATGTATTTTATTTTCGTATACAACATTTTATATCATTGCATTTATTTTTTAAATTGCATGTTAAGTCTGTTAAAGTATTTTCTATACATGCTAAATTAGAAAAAAGATAAATATCTTTTCCTGTTAAATAATGACTATTATTTATAGGAAATTTAAAATTACTACAACAAAGGAGAGAGTTTATAATTTTATTTTTATTTATATTCATAAATTCACCCCCATTATATTATATGTAAGAAAGTGTTAAAAAGAAATAATAATAAATTATTTATAATGAAATATTGCAATATTTTATTTTTTTATATAAAATATATATGTATAAATTAGTTTATATAAAATATGTAAACAAAAGGAGAGGTAATAATGAAAAAACAAAGAAAAAATAAGTAAAAAAGTATTAGAAATTAATGGTCAAAAGCAATGTTATAAAGAAAACGCATATAGAGGTATATCATTAATAGTACTTGTTATTAGTGCGAAATGTTTTTGACTTATATGATAATCTTGAAAAGCATGTGAAATTAGATAAATTCAGGAGAAATTATAAGAAGATAGAAGTTAATGTTTATATGAATTTAATGCAAAAATATTAAAAAATTATAATACATAAAAAAATAAAATAAACATATTGCGAGGCTTGAATATTAAGTCTTGCTTTTTTTACATTATTAAAATGTAAGTACATAGCTACTATTTCGTATAGTAGCTAAAAAAAGAAAGGAGGTGCCATAATGTCAAAGACAAAAGTAATTGCCATTGCTAACCAAAAACGGTGGTGTAGGAAAGACAACAACAGCACTTAATCTAGGAGTAGGATTAGTAAAAAATGGGAAAAAAGTATTATTAATAGATGCAGACCCTCAACGGAGATTTAACAACTTGTTTAGGTTGGAAAAATCAAGATGAATTAGAAAAAACATTAGGAACTGTATTAGATAAAGTAATAAAAGATATACCATTACAAGAAAATGAAGCTATTCTACATCATAGAGAGGGAGTAGATTTAGTACCATCTAATATTGATTTAGAAACAATAGAAGTAGGACTTGTTAATATTATGAGTAGGGAATATATTTTAAAAAACTATATTGATGAGATAAAAAGTAAATATGACTATGTAATTATAGATTGTAGACCATCACTTAGCATGATTACACTTAATGCGTTAGCTTGTTGTGATAGTGTTATAATACCAGTGCAAGCTCATTATTTATCAGCAAAACGGAATGACACAGTTAATACAAACTATAAATAAAGTGCGAAAAAGAATAAATCCTAATCTGAAAATAGAGGGTGTTTTACTTACTCTTGCAGATATGAAAACGAGAGTAGGTAAAACAACACTACAAACATTACAAAATAATTATGGTAGTAGAATAAAAATTTATGACACAATTATTCCTTGTGGAGTAAAAGCTGTTGAAGGAACAATGTCAGGAAAAAGTTTGTTTACTTATGATAAAAATAGTAAACCAACTATTGCTTATGATAATTTTTGTAAGGAGGTATTAAAGAATGAAAAGCAACGAGCTAGAAATGAAATTGCCTACGATAGATGATATATTTGAGCCTGTTGCACGGAAAGGACATATTAAATATTGAAAAAGCTATTCCTATACCAATAGATAAATTGTTTGATTTTCCTAATCATCCATTTAAAGTAGAAAATGATAAGGAAATGGAAAATATGGTGGAAACTGTAAAATCAGGTGGTATAATCAACCCACTAGTAGTAAGGCAAAGAGAAGATGGAAATTATGAAATTATTTCAGGGCATAGAAGAAAAAAAGCAAGTCAACTTGCAAATTTA
This sequence comes from uncultured Clostridium sp., assembly GCA_947361355.1. Taxonomy (GTDB): domain Bacteria; phylum Bacillota; class Clostridia; order TANB77; family CAG-465; genus CAG-465. The sequence goes on along the minus strand of CANAIR010000009.1, from coordinate 34,248 downwards.
AAAGAAGTACCATGTATTATCAGAAAGTTAGATGATGATGAAGCGACAATAATAATGGTAGATAGTAATATGCAAAGGTCAAAAATATTACCAAGTGAGAAAGCTTTTGCATATCGAATGAAACTTGAAGCAGAAAAGCATCAAGGTAAAAGAAAAGATTTAACTTCTGACCAATTTGGACAGAAGTTAAAAAATAAAACCACAAGAGAAAAAGTAGCAGAAGAACTTGGAGAAAGCTCTACTAATATTCAACGATATATTCGATTAACTGAATTAATACCAGAATTGTTGAAATTAGTTGATGAAGAAAGAATTGCATTTAGTCCAGCAGTTGAGTTATCTTACTTAACAGAAGATGAGCAATATGTGATACTTAATATATATGATTATGATGAAAAAACACCAAATGTGTCACAAGCTAAACATTTAAAATTATTAAGTCAAGAAAAAAAATTGACATCAGATAAAATTGAAGAAATAATGGGAGAAAAAAAGGCAAATCAGGTTGAAAAAATAAAAATAAAAGCTGAAAAAATACAAAGTTTACTTCCAAAGGAAATTAAAACAGAGAAAGAAACAGAGGAGTTTATTATTAAATGTATAAAAGAACATAATCACAGGGAGGAAAGAAGAAGAGAAATATCACGTTAAAAATGTGGGAGGATTTTTTATAAATTCCCCCTTACAAACCCCCTTTAAATACTAACTATACTAACTGAAAGAATAATATATATAATTAATAAATATAGCACATTTGAAAAATGAAAATTTGTATAGTAATATTATAAAAAAGGAGGTATTCTTATGAAAAATAAGAAATTTTTAATTTTATTTATTCTTATCCTACTTGTAATAATGTTATCTGTTTTGTATATATACAAATTTAAACACTTAATTGAAAATAATGATATTCCAAACTTAGAAAAGGTAGTAGGATTTAATTTTTTTAAAGATATTGGGAAATATGATATTGCATCTGCTATTATTGAAGAAATAGAATATAATGATTATATTGATGTAAACTCTAATAAAAGCATAGAAGTAAATAATAGTAATGAAAGTGTACCAGAGAAAAAGACAGCTATAAATAAAAATAATTCAATAAAAAAAACAAGTGAAAATAAAGAAGAAAATAACGTTTCTAGCAACAATGATAAAAAAGTGGAAAAAACGCAAGAGACATTACCAAATGAAACTTTAAAGGAAGAGTATAGATTTAATTCAGAAATTACTAATAAAATTATAAATACAATAAATAATAATTTAACTAGTGATATGGTTAATTATGGTTATAGTATAGTTATAGATAAAACAATAGTAAATTTAACAAATCAGTTTACTTATACTGAAAAAAGAGTAATCGATAAAATTAATTTAAAGTTTGGAGTAATAAGAGTTTATTCAAGGGATTATTATAAAAATGGTAATTATATGTGGACAGAGTGTTTTTTAATATAGATTGGAGGAAATTAATAATGAAAAATAAAAATAGAGTGGTAGCAGTAATGCTACTTTTTTTAATGATTTTTGCTAATATAGGTAATTTTATAAAAGCAGTTGAAATTGATAAAGCAAATTTAGAAAATGGTGCTAGTTGTGAAGGTCATTTACAATATAAATTTGGTAATGTTTGGGCAAATGTTAGTGCCAATTTAATATATTATAACTTGAATAATGTTAGATATCCAGCATATTGCATAACTAGCCCAGATGTTCATGGAGTAGATGAGGAAGGTTCATATACAGTTAGTATCGAAAAGACCTTAGATGATGTTAGAATATGGCGTGCTATTATAAATGGTTATCCATATAAATCTCCTGCACAACTTGGAGTAGAAACAGATGAAGATGCATATATGGCTACAAAACAAGCAATTTATTCAATTATGTTTAATAGAGATGTATTAAATCAATATAGAGGGATAGATGCTAGGGGAACAAAAATAGTTAATGCAATGAATAATTTAGTAGATATTGGTAGACATGGTACAGAAACACCACAAGACCCTAATATTCAAGCAAATAAGATAGGAGAACTTTATGAAGAGGGAGATTTTTATATTCAAAGATATTCTGTATCAAGTAAAGTAGATATAAAATCTTATTATATTACCTCAACAGGGAATTTGCCAAAAAACTCAATAATAGTAAATTCGACTGGAACTCAAACTGATAATTTTAATGGTAGTGAAGACTTCTTTGTTAAAATACCCAAAAGTTCTATGGATAAAGACATAGATTTAATAATAAATTTACAAGGGAAATGTAAAAATTATCCTATTTTTTTCGGAAAATCTCCGAATCCTAATTGGCAAGACTACGCTGTTACTTTTGATCCATTTGGTGATGGAGTAGGTAGAGCAATGTTAAATATAAAGACTAATACAGGAAAAATATCAATAAATAAAACAGATGATGAAACTTCTGCACCTATTTCAAATGTTAAGTTTAAATTATTAAACGAAAATGGAGATGTTATAGGAGAAGTTATAACTGATGAAAATGGAAAAGCAACTTTTAATAACTTATATCAAGGAAAATATATATTAAAGGAAATTCAAACAGATGAAAGATATATTTTAAATGAATGTGAATTTCAAGTAAATGTATTATTTGATAAAACAACAGTAATAGATGTAGAAAATGAGCACAAAAAAGGCAATATAAAAGTATATAAGGTTGATTCTGATAATAATAGACTAGTATTAGGAAATGTAGAATTTAAATTATTTAGCCATGAATTTAATAAATTTATAGGAACATACTATACAAACGCTAATGGAGAAATAGAAATAAAAAATTTGAGAATTGGTAAATATTCTTTATATGAAACAAAAACTAATAAGTGGTACAATTTAAGCGAAAAAACAGATATAAAAGTTGAATGGAATTTGACTAAGGAGCTTAAAATTGAAAATGAATTGAAGAAAGGAAATATAAAAATTATAAAAATTGATTCAGAGAATAATGAAATACGATTAAGTGGTGTTAAATTTGATGTTTTAGATAGTAACAACAATGTATTAGAAACTATTGTTACTGATGAAAATGGAGAGGCAGTTACTTCTAAATATCCATTAAGAGATTTTGAAAAAATAACTATAAGAGAAAAAGAAACATTAAAAAATTATGTATTGGATAATCAAGAAAGAACTATTACTTTGAAAAATAATGAAACAATAACAACTATTTTTGAAAATAAAAAAATTAAGGGGAATATTTTGTTAAAGAAAGTTGATGTAGATTTTCCAAATACATTTCTAACAGGAGCAAAATTTAATGTTTATAAAGATGTAAATAATAATAATATATATGATGAGCAAGATATTTTTATATCTGATTTAAAAGAAATAGAAGATGGAATATATAAATTGGATAACGTAGAATATGGAACATATTTTGTAAAGGAAATAGAAGCACCAAAAAACTATATGTTAGATGAAAATTATCATAAAGTAGAAATATTACAAGATGGTGTTACTTATGAAGTAGAAAATGAAATAGGAAAAGGATTTACAAATGGTGTAATGAATGGAAAACTTAAAATTAATAAAAAATCAGAAGATGGAATATTAAAAGGTTTTACATTTAAAGTAATTGGAACCGATATTAGAGGAAAAACATTTTCACAAGAATATGTTACAGATGAAAATGGAGAAATTTTAATAGAAAATATACCTGTTGGAGAATATACAGTTTTTGAAGTTGAAAATAAAGCAACTAAAAAATATATAATTCCAGATAGTCAAAAGATTAAAATTGAAAATGAACAAGAAACTGAAATATCCTTTTTTAATAAACTAGTCGAAATTCCTGATACAAGTGACATTAGTAGAATAGGAATAATGATTATTATATTTATAATTTCATTAATAGGCATTATTATACTTTTAATATTATATAAAAAAAGAAAATAAAATTTGTACAAAATGCAATAAGCGATAACTAAATATTGTTTATTGCATTTTTGTTATTATTAATGTTAAGTGAGGTAGATTAAGTGAAAAATAAAATAATAAATAAAAAGTATAATGTATTAAAAAAAATATCTGAAAGTGGTTTTTCAACCGAAAAGGAGATATTATCGCTAAAACTAGATGATTTGGAAAATATTCCAAATTTATCATTAAATGAAATAAAAATTATAGTAAATTTAAAAAAGTCTATAAGAGATAAAAAGTTTATAGATTATTTGAATAGTGAAACTTATGTTTATAAATAAGTGTTAACTATTATAGGAGGTATGATTTTGTCAAATAAAAAAGAAATAATTACTACAATATATGAACAAACACTAAATAGTATAAGTGGAAATGTAGATAATTGGTTAAAATTTTTAGATTGTTCTTCAAATAATTATAAATATAAATTTAATGACCAAATATTAATATTTGCTCAAAAGCCAAATGCCGTAGCTTGTGCAGAACTAAAAATATGGAATAAAGTATTAAAACGCTGGGTAAATAAAGGTGCTAAGGGAATAGCACTCATAAAAGAAAATGAAGGTTACAATTATTTAAGATATGTTTTTGATTTATCTGATACAAAAGGTAAAAGTTTAAAAATATGGTCTGTTAGCAAAGAATATGAAGAAGAAATTATTAAAGTATTACAATTAAAATTTAGTGACACAATTTATAAAAAAGATTTAGCTCAAACAATAATATCTATATCTAAAAATATAGTACAAGATAATATACAAGATTATTTATTAGAATTATTAGCTAACCTAAGAGATAGTAATTTAAGAAATCTAGATGAAGATATAATAAGAAAAATGTTTGAAAATACAGTAGAAAAAGGTATAAGTTATATTATATTAAAAAGGTGTGGTATTGAACCATTAGATTATATAAAAAAAGAAGAATTTTTTGGAGTACTTAACTATAATACAACTGAAACAATAATAATGTTAGGACTTTCTACCACTGATATGGCAAGAATGTGTTTAAAAGAAATATATAATACAATAAAAAAAATAGAAAAAAATAAGAAAAACAAAAATTACACATTTGATAGTAATAATAGAATAGATTATAATGAAGAAAATAGGAAAGGAAGTGTTAATAATGAATATAACTTATACACAAAAGGAGAATTATTTGATACCAAATTTAGAAATGGAGAAAATGTTAAACAAAAAAGTAAAATTGGGCAAATTTTCAAAAATGAGACTAAAATATTTGAAGGAGAACAGAAGAGGAATGTACACAATGTTAGTAGCGAGAAACAAATTAACAGAACATTTGTTACAAATACAAGAAGTGACAATAAAGAGAATGACACAAATAATAGAGAAAATGAAGAAACAGTATGGAATAACAGAGGAACTGAAAGAGAAAAATCAAATAGAATGGATAAAGCAGATGAACAATATTCAAGCAACAGCAGAACAAATGGTAGTGAGAGAGATAATATACAATTAGATAAAAATAATAATATTAGTGATATAAAAAGTGAATATTCAAAATTGGAAAAAGAAGTAGATAATACTTCTTTTTTTGATGAAAAAATAGTAAAAAATACTGAAAATTTCTATGATTTTGCGACAGGAGATATTATATATATAGGAGAAAAAGAATATATTATTTCAAATATTGATGAGGAAAGAATAACAATTTATGATAACCAATTTCCACTATATAAAGAAAAAATTTTAAAAAAAGATATATTAAAATATATTTCTGAAAATCCAATGAATGATTATTTAAAGGAAAGAAAAATACTACAAACTGAAAATAAAGAAGAAAATTATTTTGACAATTGGATAGATAATTTTATAAAACAAAAATCAATTGATTTAGAAAAAATATTTACAATAGAAGAAGGAGGAACAACTTGTAATTTTAAAATAAAAGATATTATAGATGCAATTAAAAATTCAACATATAAAGAACAGGAAACAATAAAAAGTACACTTCAAAAATATGTAATTAGCACTACTGATTTTATAGAGTATTTAAAATTTCAAGCCAAATTTTCAGTAATTGTTGATAATAATCATAAAAGAAGGATAAAACAGGGAATACCACCTATGGATGCAAAAGGAAGTATAGCAGATAATGAAGTAACAAGACAGATAATAAAAAGAATGAGAAATATCGAAAACTTTGATTTATATCCAGAAATACCAACTGAAAAGAGAAATAATTTCAAAATAGAAGATAATAATTTAGGAATTGGAACATTAAAAGAAAAATATAAAAACAATATAGAAGCTATAAAGATATTAAAATTATGTGAAGAACAAAAAAGATACGCTACTATAAAAGAACAAGAAATACTTTCAAAATATGTAGGGTGGGGTGGATTAAAATATGCTTTTGATGAAAAAAATAATAATTGGTCAGATGAATATGTGGAATTAAAGAATTTACTTTCAGAAGAAGAATATAAAAATGCAAGAGCTTCGAGCTTAACCGCATATTATACACCACCAGTAGTAATAAAGAATATTTACAAGGCATTACGAAATATGGGCTTAAAACAAGCAAATATTTTAGAGCCATCTTGTCGGAATAGGTAATTTTTTCGGAATGTTACCAAAAGAATTAAATGATTGTAAAATGTATGGAGTAGAATTGGATTCACTGTCTGGAAAAATAGCTCAACAATTATATCAAAAATCTACTATTGCTGTACAAGCTTTTGAGAAGATTAATATTCCTGATAACTTTTTTGATGTAGCATTAGGTAATGTGCCTTTTGATACTTTTAAACCTAATGATAGAAGATATAACAAAAACAAGTTTGTAATACATGATTATTTTTTTGCAAAAACATTAGATAAAGTAAGACCAGGCGGAATTATTGCTTTTATTACTAGTAAATTTACATTAGATAAAGAAAATAATAGTGTCAGAAAGTATTTGTCACAAAGGGCTGAATTAATAGGAGCGATAAGATTACCAGACAATACATTTAAAAATAATGCTGGAACAGAAGTGACATCAGATATAATATTTTTAAAGAAAAGGGATAAGATTACAGACATAGAAGAAAGTTGGGTAAATATTGATACAACTGAAAATGGAATACAAATGAATAAATATTTTATAGATAATCCTAATATGATCATGGGGAAAATGGTATTAGAAAGTTCTCAATATGGTGGAGAACAGTCAGCATGTAAAATGATAGAAGGTAATGATTTAGATTATATGTTATCTAACGCTATTTCAAATTTAGAAGCTAAAATAGAAGAATATGAGTTTGATGAAGTAATTGAAGAAGAAAAATATATACAAGCAGACCCTACTGTAAATAATTATTCTTATACTATAATAGATGAAAAAGTATATTATAGAGAAAACAGTATAATGATTGAAAAAGACTTATCAGAAACAACAAGAAATAGAATAAAAGGTATGGTAGAAATACGAGATAGTGTAAGAAGACTTATAGAGTTGCAAGTTGAAGATAGTAGTGATTTTGAAATATGCGAAGAACAGTTAAAATTGAGTAATTTGTATGATAATTTTGTTAAAAAATATGGATTAATTAATAGTAGGGGTAATAGTCAAGCATTTTCAGAAGATAGTAGTTATTATCTTTTATGTTCATTAGAAATTTTAGATTCAAAAGGTAAATTTATAAAAAAGGCAGATATATTTACTAAGAAAACGATACGACCTAAAAAAGAAATATTAAAAGTTGATACTGGGAATGAGGCTCTTATAGTTTCTCTTTCTGAAAAGGCAAGAGTAGATATAGAATATATGAAATCTATTACAGGTAAAACAGAGAAAGAATTGATAAAAGAGTTAGAAGGACAGATATTTAGAATACCAGACACACAAGAGGAAAAGAAATATGTAACTGCTGATGAATATTTATCGGGTAATGTAAGAGAAAAATTAAATATTGCAAAAAGAATTGCCAAAGGAAATCCAGAGTTTCAAATAAATGTTAGAGAACTTGAAAAAGTAATACCAGAAGACATAAAAGCAAGTGAAATATCAATAAAATTAGGTGCTACTTGGATTCCAACAGAGTATATTGAACAATTTATTTATGAGTTACTAGATACTAGTTATTGGGCAAAAAAGGATATAAAGGTTTATTATTCAGAATATACATCACAATGGAATATTACAGGAAAATCAAAAGATAAAGGAATAAAAGCTATAAAAACATATGGTGTACAGAAAGCAAGTGCATATAAAATAATTGAGGCTACTTTAAATTTAAGTGATATTAAAATATATAAGAAGATAATAGATGAAGAAACAGGAGAAGAGAAAAGTATTATAGATAAGCAACAAACAGCAATTGCACAAGCAAAGCAAGATGAGATAAAATTAAAATTTGAGGAATGGATTTTTAAAGATACAGATAGACGAGAAAAGTTAGTAAGACTTTATAATGATAAATTCAATAGCATTATAAATAGACAATATAATGGTAGTCATTTAAAATTTTATGGAATGAATCCAGGAATAAAACTAAGAGAACATCAAGTAAATGCAATTGCAAGAATACTTTATAATGGAAATACATTGCTTGCTCATGAAGTTCGGAGCACGGTAAAACTTTTGAAATGGTTGCAGCAGCAATGGAAAGTAAAAGATTAGGTTTATGTAGTAAAAGTATATTTGTAGTTCCAAATCATTTAGTAGAACAAGTGGCTAATGAATTTTTACAATTATATCCAAGTGCAAACATTTTGGTAATTACAAAAAGAGAGTTTTCTAAAAAAAATAGAAAAAAATTTTGTAGTAAAATTGCAACAGGAAATTTTGATGCAGTGATAATAGGACAAACTCAATTTGAAAAAATACCAATGTCAATAGAAAGACAAAAGTATTTTTTAGAAAAACAAATTGATGAAATAATTGAAGCAATTAAAGAAATAAAATCTTTAAATGGCGAAAGTTTTTCAATTAGAGAATTAGAAAAAACTAGAAAAACATTAGAAGTAAAATTAGAAAAATTAAATAATGCTGACAAAAAAGATGATGTAGTTACATTTGAACAACTACGGAGTTGATAGATTATTTGTAGATGAAGCACATTATTATAAAAATTTATTTTTGCAAAGTAAAATGAAAAGAATAGCAGGAGTGCAAAGTGGAGAGGCATTAAAAAGTTTTGATATGTTTATGAAATGCCAATATATGGATGAAATAACTCGGTGGAAAAGGAATTATCTTTGCTACTGGAACACCTATATCTAATACTATGACAGAACTTTATACAATGCAACGATATTTGCAATATAAAACATTAATGAAATATAATTTACATCACTTTGATAGTTGGGCTTCAACATTTGGGGAAACTATCACAGCAGTAGAATTGGCACCTGAACGGGGATAAATTTAAATTAAAAACTAGATTTTGTAAATTTCATAATATACCTGAACTTATGACATTATTTAGAGAAATAGCAGATATACAGACATCAGACACTTTAAAGTTACCAGTACCTAAAATTGAAAAACACAATATAGCCGTAGATTCAACACAAATACAAAAAGATATGGTAACAGATTTAGGAGAAAGGGCAGAAAAAATTAGAGCTGGTTTAGTAAAAATATCGGAAGATAATATGTTAGCTATTACAAACGAGGGAAGAAAACTTGCATTAGAACAAAGACTTATAAATAATCAATTACCAGATGATGATAAGAGTAAAATAAATATTTGTATAAGAAATATTTATGAAATATGGGAAAAATCAAAAGAAAAAAAATCTACACAATTAGTATTTTGCGATTTATCAACACCAAAATCATTAGGAAGTGAAGATAAGCCATATGAAATGGAAGAAATAAATGGTATATGGAAATTAAAGAAAAGACAATTTACAGATGTTTACACAGATATTAAAAGAAAATTAATTGAAAAAGGAATACCAGAATGTGAGATTGCTTTTATTCATGATGCAACATCTGAGTCTAAGAAAGAAGAATTATTTGATAAAGTGAGAAATGGAGAGATAAGAATTTTATTAGGCAGTACATTTAAAATGGGGGCAGGAACAAATATTCAAGATAAAATTATAGCACTTCATAATTTAGACTGCCCATGGACAAGTGCAAATTTAATACAAAGAATTGGTAGAGCAGTAAGACAAGGAAATGAAAATTTGCTTGTACACATTTTTAACTATGTTACACAAGGAACTTTTGATGCATATATGTATCAATTAATTGAACAGAAACAAACATTTATTAGTCAAGTTATGATTTCCAAAATTCCTATAAGGAGTATGGAAGATATAGATGAGAGAGCATTAGACTATGCTGAAATTAAAGCATTAGCGACACGGAAATGAATATATTAAAGAAAAAACTGAATTAGAAGCTAAAACAACCAAATTAAAAATGTTAAAGCAAAGTTATTTAAATCAAAAATATGAGTTGGAAGAAATGATAAAAAGAAAATATCCACAACAAATAAAAGAATGTAAAGATAAAATAGAAAATTTAAAGCAAGATAATCAACACTTACTATCAAATACTATTTTAAATAAAGAAGGATTTTCATCAATGATAATAGATGAAAAAATTTATAATGAAAGGGGAAAAGCAGGAGAAAAAATTTTAGAGTTATGTACTAAAATAGATGCTACAAAAGAAATGTATATAGGAAATTACAGAGGATTTAAAATGTTCATAGAATTTAATACATTTGAAAAATTATTTCAGGTAATATTAAAAAATATACAAACTTATAGAGTAACATTAGGAAATGATAAGGTAGGTGTTATTACTCGTATAAATAATGTTTTAGAATCAATTGAAAAAATGATAAAAGATAATAAAGAAAAGTTACAAAATTTAGAATTACAGTATAAAAATGCAAAAGAAACAATAGAACTTCCTTTTTCACAAGAGAAAGAATTACAGGAAAGTTTAACAAGATTAAAAGAAGTTAATAAGTTATTAAAAATAGGAGAAATAAAAGAATCAATTAATAATATAGAAGTGGCAGATAAAACAAAAAAATATTTTAAAGGTAAAAATAAGAAATATATAAGATAAAAAGTGTTTTATTAATTATTATATTATTTTTCTTATAGTATGTAAAAGAAAGTGAGGAAAAATGATGTTAAAAGTATATCAAGTAGAAATAGAAGAAGTTTTACAAAAGGTTGTTAAAATAGAAGCAAATTCATTAAAAAAAGCAATAAATATAGCAAAAGAAAAATATAAAAATGAAGAATATGTGTTGAGTGAAAATGATTTTATAGGAGTAAAATTTAATGAATATAATGATGAAATTAAAAAACATAAAAATAAAAGAACAATAGAAAGGTAGGGGAAGAATGTGCCATATATTCCAAGTGAAATAATAGAGCAAGCAAGACAAATAGATTTACTTACTTATTTGAAAAATTATGAACCATTTGAATTAGTAGAAATAAGTAGAGATACTTATACAACAAAGTCACATGATAGTTTAAAAATTAGTAATGGATTATGGTATTGGTTTACAAATGGAATAGGTGGAAAAAGTGCAATAGATTATTTAATTAAAGTTAGGAACTTTTCATTTACAAATGCGGTACAAACTGTAATGGGAAATATTAAAATACAGTCACCTATTATATATGAACAGAAAGAAAAAAATTATGATAAAAAATTAAAAATGCCAGTAAAATCACATAATAATGATAGAGCAATAAATTATTTGCTATCAAGAGGAATAGATAAAGAAATTATAAAGTTTTGTATAGAAAATAATTTGATTTATCAAGAGGAAAAAACGAATAACGTAGTATTTATTGGCTATAACAAAAATAAGGTTCCAAGTTATGCTTTTTGTAGGGCAACAAATAAAGAAAGATTTATGAGGGAGGCAACAGGAAGTAATAAAAAGTATTCATTTAGGATAAATGCTGAAAAAGAGAGTAATATAGTTCATTTGTTTGAAAGTAGCATTGATTTACTATCATTTGCTACTCTTTTAAATTTTAAAAATAAAAATTGGAGAGAAGAAAATTTACTTTCATTAGCAGGTATATATTCTTCAAAATATGATGTAGAAAAAAGTAAATTACCAAGTTCATTAATAAATTTTTTAGAGGAAAATCATAATGTAAATGAAATATATTTACATTTAGATAATGATTTGGCAGGAAGAAATGCAAGTAATTTTTTTCAGCAAGCATTAAATAAAAAATATAAAATTGTTGATATGATAATACCACTTGGTAAAGATGTAAATGAATATTTATGTTTAATAAAAGGAATAAAAAAAAATAAGAAAGATAGGATAAAGTAATATATAAAATATTATAAACTAAAAAACAATAGAAATATTACAAAAAAGTAGTGAAAAAAATATAGAAGATTTTTTAAACATAAATTCAAATAAATATATGAAATTTAACCGATGTAAATTTATAAATAGGATGTAAAAGATATGAAGAAATGTTTAAATAAATAAGATTATACACCAATTAGAGTCCTAACAAGCACTGAATTTTTCCTCCCTAGAAAAAAATTCTAAATTATGGGGTTCCCCCAATCCCCTAAAAATAATGAAAGGAAAAATTATGAGAAAAAGAAGAATTAAAAAAAATTTTTGGTTTGATGAAGAAGAAGATAATACATTAAAAAATATGAGTAAATTATCTGGAAAAACAGAAGTACAAATTATAAGAAAATTGATAAAAGGTACAACAATAAAGGAGAAACCAACACAAGAATTTTATGAAACTATGAAAGAATTTTTAAAGCTTAGAAAAGAAATAAAATCAATAAAAGATTTGAGTAGATATACACGAGTATTAGATATAAAAAAAATAGATATTGTATTAAAAAATATTGATGAGTTAAGAATGAGAATAATTGAAAAATATTTAAAATAGTTTGGAGATGATATAATGGCAATAACAAAAATTTGGGATATACAAACAAGATTAGATAATGTTATTGATTATGTAGTAAATGAAAAGAAAACTAATACTCAAAGTTATTATAATTTGCATAGAGTAATTGAGTATACGAAATCAAGTTATAAGACAGAAAAACAATTATATGTTACAGCAATAAATTGCAGTGAAGATAATGTATTACAAGAAATGTTGGAAACTAAAAAGATATTTGAAAAAGAAGATAAAGTTTTAGCATATCATGCAATTCAGTCTTTTAGAGAAAATGAGGTAACACCAGAAATAGCTCACAAAATAGGGATTAAACTTGCAGAAGAAATATGGGGAGATAGATTTCAAGTAGTAGTCACTACTCACTTAAATACTCACTGTTTACACAATCACTTTGTTATAAATTCTGTTTCTTTTATAGATGGAATGAAATATTATGATAATCCAGAAACTTATGCTTTAATAAGGCATGTATCAGATGAATTATGTAGAGAATATAGACTTTCTACTTTAAAAGAAAAAGTAACTAAAAAATATAAAATAGATTATGAAAAACATTTTGAAAAGTATATTAAAAAATCAAATTATCATACTCAAACTAAGCAAGATATAGATTATGCTATTACTCAGTCAAATACTTATAAAGAATTTGAAAAATTATTAAAAGCAATGGAATATGAATTAATTTATAGAGCAGGAAAACTAAGTATAAAAAAAGTGCCTTTTAAGAAAAATATTAGAATAGAAAGAGCATTTGGAGAAAATTATACAGTAGAAAAAATTAAAGTAAGAATTAAAACGGAAAAAGCTATAAAGGTACCATTTCCAGAAATGCGTTCCCAAAAAATATATATTTACAATAAAAAGATTAAAAATTATAAAAAGCCAAAAGGAATTAAAGCTTTGTATATATACTACTGTTATTTATTAAAGATATATCCTAATACTCAAAGGCAAATAAAAAATTTAATTTCTATTAAAGCAGATGTACAGAAAATGGAAAGAATATCAGATGAAGCAAGATTATTATGTAGAAATAATATAAAAACTATAAAAGAATTAGGCGATTATGTGAAAACTCTGAAATTAGAACTTGAAAGTTTAGAAGAAGAACGAGATAAATTATATTATCAAAATACAAAATTAAAGAAAGAGGAAAAGCAAGAAAATTATAATAGACTTTCTTTAATAGCAGGAAAAATTCAATATTTAAGAAAAGAGTTAAAAAAATGTAAGGAAATAAAAGGTAGAGTACAAAAGATGAAAGAAAATATTAAAGAATTGAATGAAAAAAGTAAAATTGAGATAGAAAAGGAGAAAAATGATTATGAGTACAGTAAGTGATTCAGCAGATGAATTTGTAAAAATTATGATAGATGGAACAGAAGTAGTGGCAAGATTAACAGGTAGTATGGCAAAAGAAATGGCAGTAATGTTATATGCTATGACAAAAGAAAAAAAGAAAAAAACAGTAGGTCAAACAAGATTAAATAATGTGTTAAAAAGTAATAGTAATCTAAGAATATTTTCAATTAAAAAAGAAGATTTCCAAGATTTTAAAAAACAATCAAAAAGGTATGGAGTACTATATAGTGCATTATATAAAAAAGGAGAAATAAATAAAGATGGGATTATTGACATTTTAGTTAGAGAAGAAGATGCAGTAAGAGTAAATAGAATAATAGAGAGATTCAAATTAACAACTGTTGACCAAACCCAAGTAGAAACTGTGTTAGAAAAATCAGAAAGAGAAAATTCAATAATTGATGAAAAAAGTTCAATAAAAGAAAAAAATACATCAGAAGATTTAGTAAATAAATTGTTAAAGAAAGAAAATGAGAAGGAGGAAAATGAGAATATTATTCCCAGTAATGTTCAAAATTCGGAAAAAGAAATTCAATTAGAGAATTCCTTGAAAAAGAACAAAAAAACACTTGGAATTGATAAAAAAGAAAAAAGTTCTATAAGAGAAAAAATAGAAAAAATAAAGAAAGAAAATGAAAAAATATATAATAGTAAAGTAAAAGAAAAATCTATACAGTCAAAAGGTAATAAAATGAATAAAAAACAAGTTAAAATGAAAGTAAGGAAAGGAGCAAGTAGAACATGAGTAGGATAAATGAAATTATAGAAAGTGCAGTAAATAATGTTAAAGGAAATAAAAGTGGGTTTGATGTAGAAAAATGGGCACAGGAAAAAAATGAAAAAAGAAAGTGGGCGTATAAAACACAAGATGAAATGTCAAGAAAAATAATAGAAAACGTAGATTTTTATAAAGCATATTTAGATATACAAAGTAAATTTACAAATTATTCAGTTGGTAATACCTTATTAATAATGGCTCAAAATTCAAAAGCCGCACAATTAAAGGATGTAGAAGGGTGGAAAAGAGATAATATAAATTTTGCAAGAAAACCTACACCAATAATAATATTAGAACCAAGCAATATTTATGAAAGAGAAGATGGAATGGATGTACAAGGATATGATACTAAAAAAGTATATGATATTTCAGATATGAAAGTAAAAAGAAAAATAAATACAATATCGTATACAAGTGAAAACATTATGAGGGCTATTCTTTCTATTGCACCAGTTCAAGTTGAAGTTATAAAAAACACTGTTAATGATAAGTTAGTAAATTATAATGCTAATAGAAGAATAATAGAAGTTTCAGAAAAAGCCGAAGTAGAAGAAATAATACAAGGATTAATTAGAGAAATAGCAAGTATTAAATTATTAACATTTAAACAATCAGAATTAAATAATTTTAAAAATGAAAGTATTTCATATATGATAAGTAAGAGATATGGACTTCCCACAAACAATTACAGTTTTGAAAAAATACCAGAAGAATTAAAACAGATGACACCAAAAGAAATTAAAAGTGAATTGGGGAAAAGTGTAGAATGTGCTGAAATAATTATAGATGATATGAGTAAATATATAGAAACACATTTAAAAAATAAAATAAATAAAGAATATGAAAGGTAGATAAGTTTTATGGAAGATGAAAAAAGAGTAATAGAAATAGATAGGATAACTTATAATATTATACTTAATGCTTTATTAAATATGAAAAATGAATTAATGAATGAAAAGAAGGAAACAGATTTAATAGATAAAGTCATAACTAAAATTGTAAAATCTCCGCAAAAGCCAAAAGGTATATTTCATAAAAAAAGAGGAGATATTTATGAAACAAGATAATAAAAAATATATAGTGTTAACTATTATTGGAATTATACTTACTATATGGTTGGCACTTTTAATTGCACCACTTATAGAAGAAGGTATAATAAAAATAATTAATGAACTACCATCAGTATTAAGTATGCCATTTAAAATAAATATTGTAAAGAATAGTATGAAAACTGTTCTTATTTTTTTACTTTTTTACTTTTTGTCAATAGGAGTATATTTAACTACTAGAAAGAATTATAAAAAAGGGAAAGAATATGGTTCAGCAAAATGGGGAAATATTTATCAAATAAATAAAAAATATAAAGAATTACCTAAATCTGAGAATAGAATATTAACACAAGATGTAAGATTAGGACTAAATGCAAAAAAGCATAAAAGAAATTTGAATACATTAGTAATAGGACGGAAGTCGGTGCAGGCAAAACCTTATTTTATGCAAAACCTAATTTATTGCAAGCATCTAATAATTCTTATATAATTTTAGACCCAAAAGCTGAAATACTAAGGGATACTGGTTATATGTTAGAGAAAAATGGATTTGAAGTAAGAGTTTTGGATTTAATAAATATGAATTTGAGTTTAGGCTATAATCCATTTAAATATTTAAAAAATGATAATGATGTACAAAGATTAGTAACGAATTTGTTCAAGAGTACAACTCCAAAAGGAAGTCAAAGTAATGACCCTTTTTGGGACACTGCTGCATCAATGCTACTTATGTCTTTAATTTTTTTATTGATGTATGAAGCACCAGAGTATGAGCAAAATTTTGATATGGTATTAGAATTATTAAGGGCAGGAGATGTAAAAGAGGATGATGATGAATATGAAAGTCCATTAGACACTTTATTTAAAATGATAGAAGAAACAAATCCACAACATATAGCATTGGAATATTATAGAAGTTATCATTCAGGTTCAGCTAAAACATTGAAATCAATTCAAGTGACATTAGCATCACGATTAGAAAAATTTAATTTGAGAGATTTAGCAAACCTAACAATGGATGATGAAATGGATTTAACAAGTATGGGAGAAAAGAAAGTTGCCCTGTTTGCACTTATTCCAGATAATGACACATCATTTAATTTTATTGTTTCAATGTTATATACACAAATATTTCAGCAATTATTTTATATAGCAGACCATAAATACAAAGGTGCCTTACCAATAAATGTACATTTTATTATGGATGAATTTGCAAATGTTAGTTTACCAGATGATTTTGAAAAAATATTATCAACAATGAGGTCAAGACGGTATATCAGTCAGTATTCTTTTGCAAAATCTCGCACAGTTAAAAACACTTTTTGAAAAGCAATGGGAAAGTATTATACGGTAATTGCGATGAACTTCTTTACTTAGGTGGAAATGAACAGTCAACACATAAATATATAAGTGAATTATTACGGTAAAGAAACAATAGATACTAACACATATCGGAAAAAGTACAGGACATAGCGGTAACTATTCTACTAATTATCAAATATCAGGTAGAGAATTAATGACACCTGATGAAGTTAGAATGTTAGATAATAATTATGCTTTATTGTTTATAAGAGGAGAAAGGCCAATAATGGATTTAAAATTTAATACTTTTAAGCATACTAATTTTAAATTAACAGAAGATGGTGGTTACAAAGCATATATTCATGGAGATACTAAAAATTCTATTGCAACTGTATCTGTAAATGCTAATATAGATATAAGTGATATAAAAGTAAAACAATATGAAAATACAATAAATTATGAAGTATTAATTGATGAAGAAATAGATAATTATATGAAAAAATAAAGGAGAGAAGAAAATGAAAAGAAACAAGAAAAAAATATTAAATTTTATTATAGTTAGTTTTGTTATGTTGGTAGTTTTTACTAGTAATATATTTGCTACAAATGACCCACTAAGCGTTATAAATAATTTGTCTAATTTACTTTTTAGTTTTATGCGAGTTATTGGAACAATTATGTTGGGACTTCGGAATAGTTAATATAGGAATGGCTTTTAAATCACATGATCCCAGTCAAAGAGCAAATGGAATAATGAGCTTACTAGGAGGAATTATTATTACTTTTGCAAAAGAAATTTTAAATATAATAATTGGTTAATTGTATATTGGAGTATTATCTCCAATATACAATATTAGAAAGAGAGGAGAGAGTTTTGTCTAATAATTGGATAGTAGGAAATTTACAGAATGCTATAAATACTTGGAACGAAAAATTATCTGAAATATGGCAATTAATATCACAAACACCAGAGAATTTTAGAGGTGGAGGAATATGGAATGTTATTATTAATATACATGAAACATTACAAGCTATTGGACTAGCACTTCTAGTATTATTTTTTGTAATTGGAATTGTAAAAACTTGTAATGATTTTAATGAAGTTAAAAAACCAGAAAAAATAATAAAATTATTTTTAAGATTTGCAATAGCAAAAGCTATTGTAAGCTATGGCTTAGAATTAATGCTAGGAATATTTAAAATTGTGCAAGGAATAAGTTCTACAATAATGACATCAGTTGGATTTGCAAATAGCAGTAATACAGTTATACCACAAGAGATTATAAAGGCAATAGAAGGTTGTCGGATTTTTTGAGTCAATACCATTATGGGCAATTACTATTATAGGTGGATTATTTATAACAGTTTTAAGTTTTGTAATGATAATGAGTGTTTATGGTAGATTTTTTAAACTTTATCTATATACTGCAATAGCACCTATTCCTTTGTCTTCATTTGCAGGAGAAACATCAGAAAATGTTGGTAAGAACTTTATAAAATCATATGTAGCAGTTTGCATGGAGGGAGCAATTATTGTACTTGCTTGTATAATATTTTCATTATTTGTATCATCTCCACCTGCTGTTGATGTAAATATGCCATTAGTAACACAAGTATGGTGTTATATTGGAGAAGTAATTTTTAATATGTTAGTTTTGGTGGGGACTATAAAAATGTCTGATAGAGTGGTAAGAGAAATGATGGGAATATAGGAGGTAGGAATATGAATGATAATTATATATTAATAGAAAAAATAAAAGGAAATAAAGACTTGCACAAAATAGCCAAAAGGATACATTTTGAAGATGGAATGGGGTATTTACCAAAAACAACTACAAGAAAACAGTTTATTGATGAAATAATTGAAGAAATAAATTGGCAATTAGAAATGCTAATTCCATTAGTACCTAAAAGTGTATTGAGAGAAGAATTAAAAAAGATGATAAAAATTAAAGAAAAAGAAGAAAATAAAAAAGAAAGGTGTAGATAAAAAGGAGAATATAGAAAAATAAAGAGTAAGTGAAAATAGGAGGAAAAATTTTATGGAACAGAATATTATTGATAGTATAATACATGAAGTTAATAAACTAATTAAAAAAGAAGAATATTCAAATGTAAAGATAGAATATTTATTAGTAAATAAAGAGAATCACAAAAATTCTATTGCTTTAATAAGTGATAATAACCAAGATTTATATGAGGTACTTTTAGAAGATAACAGAATAAATCCTGCATTAGATTGGGCTTATAATATAGATGATGATGTGTTTGCTAATTTAGAAAGTCAATACGAAATAGGATTTATGAATTTAGAATTTCATTTTGCTATATGGAATCAATTTAATTATTTAGATGTAGAAGAATTTAATAATAAATTAGGATTACAAAAATATTTAAAATTTTGTAAAGATAATAATATTAGTAAAAAAGTTATTTACGAGCAATTTGATACAGATGTAGTAGATATCATGAAATATTTTGATGAAAAAATGAATTATACTGAAATAGAAAATGGATTAGTAAAAATTCCACAAGATGTATATAAAATGGATAATGAAATAAGAAATATATCATTTTATTTAGGATATGATTTATTAAATGATAAACTAAGTAAGTTAGATACAAGTGAGTATAATAGAATATATAATTTTTGTAATTATTTAGCTAATAAATTTATAAAGACAGATTATTATAAAAAAAGGCATAGATTTATTTATGACAATTTAAGTGATTGGATTAGAGAAAATGAAGATATTATTAAAAGTGAATTCTTGAATTATTTTGGTTTTGATAATAAACGTATTATTAAAATTGATAATAGAGGAAAAACAAAAGTAGCATTGGTAGAAATACTAATGGAAAATACAAAAAAATATGCAATTACTTTGGATTATAGTATAAATAATGAAAGTTTTAATCTAGGAGGAACATATTATTATGGAAATGATTCAGAAAAGGCAAAAGAAGATTTTGAAAAAGTAAAAGTAGGTGGAAAAACTTTTGAAGAAGAAAAAATTAGTAATCTTGAAACACCAAAATGTATGGAAAAATATAAATATATAAAAGAAAATATGGATAAAAAATTAAAAAGTGATGAAGGTTATAATGAATACAAAATAGAATGTGTATTAATAGATAAAAATAAAATAGAAAATTCTTATGGTATTGCTATGGATTATAATGAGGTTGCTATTGTTTATATGTCAGAAAATGAAATAAAAGATATACCAAATGCAGAATATAGGTTTGATTTAGGAAGTGATGTGATTTTTTTAAATTTAGAAAAAGGAAAAAAAGAAATATCATATATGAGTTTAAATGCACATTCTTATATTTGGCAAGAGCTAGAAAAATATCCAATTGAAGATATAAAATATAATAAAGGTGTGCAAAAGTATTTGAAATATTGTAAAGATAATAATATAACAAGAGATATTATTGTAAGAGAAACAGGAAATAAAGAAATAGCAGATGCTATTAAATATTATAAAGAAAAAAAAATAAAAAATAAGAAAAGTGAAGTAAGGTAGGTGTGATATCTATGGAAATAAGAATAAATAAAGAAATAAGACAGTATAAAGAAAATATATTTTTTGGATTGTCACTAAGACAATTTATATTTTCCGTATTATCATGTATTATAGCAGTAATTTTATATTTTACTTTAAAGTCGATGACTAATAATATAGAAATAATTTCATGGCTATGTATAATAGGTATATTACCTTTTGTATTATTAGGATTTTTTAAATACAATGGACTTACAGCAGATAAGTTTTTTATTGCTTGGATTAAATCTGAAATATTGATACCAAAAAAGTTATTATTTAAACCTAATAATTTATATTTAGATATGTATAGACAGTTCGAAAAAAAGGTAAGAAAGAGCAGGAAAGATAAAAATATAGAAAATAAAAAAAGGAGGGGAAAAAGTGTATAATTTTATTGACTATTTAAAAAAGGATAAAGAAAAATATATAATTCCAAAGGGTGTGCAAGATGTTATACCAATTAAGCGAATATGGAAAGATGGGATATTTTTATTAGGAAAAAATAGATATTCCAAATCTTTTAAATTTACAGATATAAACTATATTGTCGCCAATGAAGAAGATAAAGAGGCTATGTTTTTAGATTATATGCAAATACTTAATTCTTTTGAATGTGAAATGCTTGTGAAAATCAGTATAGTAAATAGTAATATGAATGAACAAAATATAGAAAATAACATTAAAATAGAATATCAAAAAGATAAACTTGATAGATTAAGAAGAGAATATAATAAACTAATTGATGAGGGAACAAAAACAAGTAATGGAATTGTTCAGGAAAAATATGTAACAATAACTATAAAAAAGAAAAATTTAGAAGGAGCAAGGACAACTTTTAGGAGAATAGCAATTGAATTAAATAAACATTTTAAAAAATTAAATTCTATTTGTATAGAACTAAATTCAGATGAAAGATTAAAATTATTACATAATTTTTATCGAATTGGAGAAGAAAATAGTTTTAATTTTGATATGATGGATAATATGCAAAAAGGACATAGTTTTAAAGATTATATATGCCCAGATAGTTTTGAATTTAAAAAGGACAAGTTTAAATTTGGAAATAAATTAGGTAGAGTGATATATTTAAAAGAATATGCTTCTTTTATAAAAGATAGTATGATTTCTGAATTAACAGATATTAGTAAAAATTTAATATTAACAATAGATATATCGCCTGTTGCAACAGATGAGGCGATAAAGGATGCAGAGCGAATATTGCTTGGAGTAGAAACAAATAAGACAAATTATATAAGAAAACAGAGTGAAAATAATAATTTTTTAGCATCGGTTCCTTATGATATAGAACAACAGGAACAAGAGGCAAGAGATTTTTTAAATGATTTGATGACACGCGACCAACGTATGTTTTTAGGATTAATTACAGTTGTCTTTATAGCAGATACAGAAAAGGAACTTGAAAATATAACAGAAGCTATATTAACAATTGCTAGAAAAAATTTATGCCAATTTGGAATATTAAAATTTCAACAATTAGAAGGTCTAAATACAACATTACCTATTGGCGTTGAAACAATAGAAACATTAAGAACATTCACAACAGAAAGTCTTGCAGTATTTATGCCATTTAAAGTACAAGAAATTCAGCATAAAAAAGGAATATATTATGGACAAAATGCAATTTCAAAAAATCCTATATTATTAGATAGAAAACAATTACTTAATGGAAATAGTTTTATACTAGGTGTTTCAGGGAGTGGTAAAAGTTTTACTGCTAAACAAGAAATAAGTTCTATAATGTTAAAAGAAAAAGATGCAGATATAATAATTATCGACCCTGAGAATGAATTTGCAGGGCTTGTAAAAGAGCTTGGAGGAGAGCTTATAGAAATTTCTTCTGTAAGTAAAAATCACATTAATGCAATGGATATGAATAAATTTTATGGCGACAACTCAAATCCAATAATTTTGAAATCAGAATTTATTTTGTCACTGTGTGAGCAACTTATTGGAAAAGAATTAGAACCACAACAACGTTCTATAATTGATAGATGTACAGCAAATGTATATAAAAATTATCAAGAAAGAGATTATGAGGGAGAGCCACCAACATTAAAAGAATTTAGAGAAGAATTATTAAAACAGAATGAAAAAGAATCAAAAGATGTAGCATTAGCAATAGAATTGTTTAGTAATGGGAGTTTAAATACTTTTGCAAAGCAAACTAATGTAAATATTCATAATAGATTAGTTTGTTATAATATATTAGAATTGAAAAAACAATTGCAACCTATCGCAATGTTAGTAATACTAGATAGTATTTTTAACAGAATAACTGCCAATAGAAAAAAAGGAAGGTCAACATATATTTATATAGATGAAATCTATTTACTTTTTCAATATGAATATTCAGCTAATTTTTTATTTACTTTATGGAAAAGAGTTAGAAAATATGGAGCTTGTTGCGTAGGTGTAACACAAAATGTAGAAGATTTATTAAGAAATGATTTGGCAAGAACGATGCTAGCAAACAGTGAGTTAATAATAATGCTTAATCAAGCAAGTACTGATAGAGAAGAATTAGCAAAACTATTAAATATATCTGAACAACAACTAAGTTTTATAACAAACGTAGAAGCTGGTCATGGTTTATTAAAGATAGGAAATTCATTAATTCCATTTGTAAATAAATTTCCAAAAGACACTGAACTTTATAGATTAATGTCTACAAAATTAAATGAAGTTATATAAAAAGGAGGAATTATATGAAAAAAATTATATATATAATTATATTCATAATGCTAGTAACTAGTTTGGTTACTAGCATTAGTTATATAATATTAAATTGTATAGAAAGTAAAGAACAAATTGAAATTTTTGAAGATTTGGAAGATATTATTATAAAGGATTGTGATGTAAAAGAAAGCGAAAATAAAAAAGAAAATGAAAATTTGCAAAAAATATATGAATTAAACAATGATTTTGTAGGTTGGTTAAAAATAGAAAATACAAATATTAGTTATCCAGTTATGCAAACAGATAATAATAGGAAAGATTACTATTTAAGAAGAAATTTTTATAAACAAAATTCACAATTAGGAACGCCATATATTGCAGAATATTGTAATATTTTCACTAGTGATAATGTCATAATATATGGTCATAATATAAGAAATAATAAAATGTTTGGAGAATTAGAAAATTATAAAAGCAAAGCGTTTTATAGTAATCATAAAATAATTAATTTTAATACAAAATATGAAAATGCTAAATATGAAATTATATCAGTATTTAAAACGGTTACTAATACGGATTTCAAATATTATAAATTTTGTAATGCAAATTCAAAACAAGACTTTGACATATTTATAAAAAAATGTAAAGAACTTTCTTTTTATGAAATTGAAAAAACAGCAGAGTATGGCGATAAATTGATGACATTAAGCACTTGTGAATACTCAAATGCAAATGGGCGATTAGTAATAATAGCAAAGAAGATTATTACTGAAATGGAGGAAAATAATTGTCTTTTATAAGAAAAAATAATAAACATAGTATAAATATAAAAAAAGTTAGTAGGATAATGATAATAGAGGAAAAAATAAAATCAAAAATAATAAATATTAAAAATAAATCAAAAGAAAGTTACGAAAAAAATGAAAATACATCACAAGAATATGCTGAAAATAAAGTAAAAAAATCAATTCATAATAATACTTATTATATTAAACGCTTATATAAAAAAGGGAATGTAAGTTTAAAAAAAATAAGGGAAAAAATTCAGAAAGAAAAAAATAAAAATATAAAAGTTAAAAATAATAAAATAAAATTAGTAAAAAATATAGTAAAGCCAACTAATAGAAAAATAAAGAAAGTAAAGCAAGTTGAAAAAAATAGTGTTAAAATGTCAAAGAAAACAGTACAAATAACAAAACAAATTTTAAAAAGTTCAATACAAGTTATGAAAGTGTCAGTAAAAACAACAGTATCTATAATAAAGAATATAATTACAGCTTTCAAAAGCTTTATTTCAATAATTGTTGCAGGTAGTTGGGTAGCAGTAGTAGTAATTGTGATAGTATGTATAATTGCTATTATATGTAGTTCAATTTTCGGAATATTTTTTTCAAATGAAAGAGGTGTTAGTAATAAAACAATGAATTCTGTTATAGAAGAAATTAATATTGATTTTACTAACAGAATAAATGAAATTAAAACTAATACAGAATATGATGAATGCAACATAAATTCTAATGTAGCAAATTGGAAGGATGTATTATTACTTTATTCAGTTATAATAAGTAATGGAGAAGATAAAAGTGATGTTATTATTTTAGATAATGATAAAATAAACAAACTTAAAGAAATATTTTGGCAAATGAATATTATATCATATAGTTTAGAAGAAAAAGATATGGATATAACAAACGAAGAGGAAAGTATTAATACAGAAAAGATAAAAATATTACATATTAATATAACAAATAAGTCTTTACAAGAAATGAGTATTATATATAATTTAAGTAAAAAGCAAATAGAGCAAATTATAGAATTACAAAAAGATGAATATAGTTTAATGTGGAACTATTTATTATATGGGATTTCAAATACTTGTAGTAATATTGTAGAAATTGCTTTATCACAAGTGGGAAATGTAGGTGGTCAAAAATATTGGCAGTGGTATGGCTTTCAAAATAGAGTAGAATGGTGTGCTATTTTTGTAAGTTGGTGTGCTGAACAATGTGGTTATATAGATTCAGGTAGAATTCCAAAGTTTGCTTCATGTAATTATGGGGTGGATTTTTTTAAATCAAAAGGTAATTGGGCAAATAAAGATTATATGGCAAAATCAGGAGATATAATTTTCTTTGATTGGAATAAAGATGGAATAGTTGAACATGTTGGAATAGTAGAAAAAATAGAAAATGGGAAAGTTTATACGATTGAAGGAAATTCTGAGGATAAATGTCAAAAGCATGAGTATATATTAAAAGATAATGTTATACTTGGATATGGAATTATATGAAATCATCATTTGGAATAGGTAGAAATTATGCTAAAATTGTATTGATTTGTAATATTTTGTATGTTATAATAATTTATTGAAAGTCAATGTAATGAAATGAGGAGATTGTTATGCTATACTTAATTAAAGATAAAAAAACATTAAAGTTTTGTATAATTACTTTTTTTTTACTTGTAATTTCTATTGTATTTTTTTCTTTATATTACAATAGAAGTTCTTCTCAATTAGCAGAAGTAAATGAATTTAATAATATAAGTAACTTTAATATATCTAATATTGCTAAATCAGTAATTGATAAGGATAAAATTAAAGTTGATGATGAAGGAATAATAGATTTTAAATCTTTGAATTCTAATATAGAAGAAAGTAAGGTAAATACAGTTATTATAAATTCTCCAATTATTGAGTTGGAAAAAAATAATAATAATGATACTGATATAGATAATACTTTATATGAAATGGATGATTTGAAAGATGATGATGATGAAAATAATAAATTTCTAAGATTTGAAAAGAATCAAGATATGCTTGCAAAAATGGAGTCAACTATATTAGCATGTGTTCCATTAGAATGGTTTGCAAGTGGAAGTAAAATAACAATTGATTCATCATCTTCTAGTAAAATAGATGATTATATATTATATGAAAAATTAGATCAAGAATATTTTAAAAATAAAAAATCAGGTAATATTAAGATTTATTCTCTTGATGAAATTTGGCAAAAAGATAATAATGAATATGTATTGCAAACAAGATGTTATATTAATTAAATAAAAAACACTGATACAATAGATTTATCAGTGTTTTATACTTTTTTATTTCGTAATATGTTATAATAATAAGTAAGAATTGTATTTAAAAATATTTTAGGAGAAGGTGGAAATTTAAAATATTTATTAATAATTTCTTGATTAGTATTTTTTCTCATATTATCAATTGTTTTTGCGATATTCCAACCTATTGAAGAATTAGAAATTGACTTGTTTTTTGATATTTTATCATATATTTTTTTCATAATAGGAATATATCTATGGTTTTCATTTATACATATTTCTAAAATTTCAACTATATAATTATAACCAATAGTAGTTTTATTAAATTCAAACTGACTTAATAAATTTTCCAAAATTTCATTAGAATTTATATATGTGTTTTTATATAAATTATTTAATGTAGTAATTAAGTCATCTATATTAAAAGGCATTAAAAAAATCCCATATATCATAGAGTTTTCTTTTATTATATTAGTGAGTATTTCACTGTTTTCAGAAAGTATAATTATTTTACTTTTTATATTTTCTTTATATATAATATCAAATATTTTTGTAATATTAGTATTAGGTATATTGATATCTAATAAAATAACATCAGTTTTATTATCTAAAATACAATCTAGAACATTATTGCCAGTTGAGCATATTTTTACAATTCTATATTTATCTAACAAGTTTAAAGTTATTTTGTTAAATAAGTTTTCTATAAGATTGTTATTATTAGTAATTAGAGTTATATTTAACATATTTTTCCTCCTATTCTTTATACAAATAAAATATAAAAAAGTCATATTATTTTTTCCTACTTTTTCCTATTTTATATAAAATTGTTGAAGTTAATAACTTTAAATGTTAAAATTATAAAAAATTATAATATTTTTTGAGTTTATTAACTGAAAAGGAGAAAAATATGTACTATATAAGGTCACCTAATTTATCTTATTGAAACTAATAAAACTAAACAATAAAAAAGGAGAAAAATAAATGAAATTTTTAAAAAAGAAACGGAATATAAGTTGTATTTTTAGTTTAATCTTAGCTATTTCACTTTGCTTACCAATTGAAGTATTAGCATCAGATAGCAATTTAGAGATGATTGAAATGAGAAACAATGTTACACCACAAAGTCCTTTGGTTTATGAAAATGTCTTTTTAAATAATGGAAAAATTGATTCTATGCCATATAATGGTAACAAAGTTTCAATTTCTTCATTGGTAACAGATGAGAATGGAAATGTAGTTTCTGGTGCATATGTAAAAGTGAAATTTTATGAAGCATCTACTGATAGTCTTATTGCTTTAATGGATGTAAATGCTAATGGTAAAGTTCAAAGTATGAGCAGTAATATTGTATCAGGAAAAAGTTATTATTTTACTTATGAGTCTAATTTAAAAAATCCTGATAAAAAATTTAGAATAAGAGTTGTATCAGTTGTTTATTAGTAGTATTATAAAAAAAAGTGCTAGAAATATAAAATTATATTTCTAGCCTTTTTATAGAGTAGTTCACTAATTTATAGGTACACCAATATCAAATTTGTCAGTTTTTATATGTAGTATTAAATCTTCGGTTAAATCATATTTAGTAAGTTCTAGATATGATTTAACATTTTTATCATTTATATCCACAGATTTATAGATTGTATTTAAAGTTTTGTAAATATTATATTGATTATCTAGTAGTTCAATATTTTGTATGTTTACTTTTTCAACTAAGTCAAATGTTAAATAACATAAAGTATTATCAATTTGTAAATTTATATTTTTTAAGTATTTGTTGTCTTTTGGAGTATATATTATAGATTTTCTGCTATAAAATTTTTCTGATAGATTTATTTTAAAGTCCCATTTTCCATCTATATAAGGAATATCATCTAAATTGTAATAGTCTTGCGTAATATCTGGTAATGATATACCTTCTATATTAATGTGTAATTCTTTGCTTTTAGGAAATTTATTATGGGACTGTAATATATATATAAATTTAATATGATTAGTAGTTTTTTCTATAAAGTGTTTTTTACTACTGCTAGTTAAAATATCATCAGTTTTTATATTATTATCTTTACAATATTTAGTGTCATCACAAAAAATCATATTATTGTTTTCATCTTTAATTGTCATACTTTTAAAATTAAACGAATTTATATCATCTAATAAATTTTTTTTAAAATCAATATCAAATAAAAGATAAATGTAAGAGTTATCCATTGATATTTTAGAAATTTTTAGTTTTATACCATTTGATTTATAATAATTCATATTAGTATCTTGAATATAATCATTATTTAAAGCTGTATTTAAACCTTTAAAAATATCAATAGTATTTTCCTCATTTTTAAAAAATATTTTAAAGTTTTCTGCAAACAATATTGAGGATGTTAAAACTACAATGGTACAAAATATTATAATATAACTTTTTATATTGTGTGTATTATTCACATTTTTCAGATAGAATTTATCTTTTGTAGTATTAGGATTATTATATTTTTTATAAATACTTTCTATAAATTCTTTATTAGTCTGCATATTTTATACCCTCCTTATCTAGAATTTTTTTTAGTTTTTTTCGAGCATTATATATTAGTGTTTTTGTTTGTAAAGGTGTTTTATTTAAAATTTTACTTATTTCTGAATTAGATAATTCTTCAAAATCTGCTAAATATATCGCACTTTGATAATCAGGTTTAAATTCTTTTAGAATTTTATTTATTTTGTTAAGTTTTTCTTTATTATGAACTGAAATAGTTAAATCAAAGTCATCTATAAACATTGTATCGAAATCTATATTTGTAATTTGTCTTTTATCTTTCTTTATAAAATTTATAGCACGACTTTTAGCAATAGTAAAAAGATACGTTTTTAAACTATATTTTGGATTATAATAATTTTTATTGGTTAAAATGTATATAAATACATCTTGTGCTAAATCTTCTGCATTATCTATATCTTTTGTATATCTTGAAATAAAATATGTAAGATTTTTTCTATATTTTATAACTAATTCTTCAAATGCTTGTTTATTACCATTTAAAAAGTCTGTGTAAAGTTCTTCATCTGTTTTTAGTATCATGTTTTTCTCCTTTGTAATATTTTATCTTATACTAATTATACAATAAACATATTAAAAAGTTATATAGTTTTACTATATTTTTGCAATTTCCTATAATTTCCTATTTTTTATAATTATTTCTAATTTTAAAATTAAATGTTTACATAATTTTAAGATATTGTTATAATCTATTTAATAAATATTAAACTTTTTAGCTAAATAGCAAAAGGGAAGGAGGCATTAATGTTGAAAAATATAAGAGCACCAACTATTTTTCCTAAATTTTTTTCTTTAAATCTTAATATTAAAAAAGTGGAGGTAAGAATATGATTTCATTAAAACGGTTAAGAAAAACAAAATTAATTGCTTCAATTTTATCTTTTAGTATTATTATTGGAACTGCATCTCCAATGGCAGTTTTTGCTGAGGAAAGCTCAAATTTAGATAGTGCCGAAGTAATACAGCAAACTGAGGAAGCAGATGCAAAATTCCAAGAAGAATATGATATTATGATAGAAAATGAATTGAATGGTGGAAATTCAAATGCTAGGTCAGTAGACCAAATGTTACTTAAAAGTCAGCAATGGTTGAATGCAACATATTCTTCAAAAACAGGATTTGGAAGTGTTCCAGAAGATGGAGTAAGTCGAAGAAGTACAGTATATGGTTGTATAAGAGCATTACAGATTGAATTAGGAATTACTAATACAGCTAATAATTTTGGTTCAACTACGATTTCAAAATTTAATGAGTTTTACCCAGAGGGAATAAAAAAGCAAAATTATCCTTCCGAAGAAGAAAGTAATGTATATGGAATAATTCAGTGTGCATTGTGGACTAAGGGATATTCAGTTAAGTCAGGTTCTATAACTAAGCATTTTTATGATGGGGTTGGAGATGCAATCGAAAAGTTAAAATCAGATATGGGATTTTTAGAAAATGATTCAACTGTTACATTACCAATTATGCAATCACTACTATCTATGAATGATTTCGTATTAGTTTCAGGTGGCTCAGAGAAAATTAGACAGATACAGCAAGAAATAAATCGTGGATATCAGTCTTATGTTGGAATTTTACCATGTGACGGGTTGTACACACGTACGTTAAACAAAGCACTAATTCTTGTATTGCAGGCTATTGAAGGGTTTAAAGAGGATGAAGCTACTGGTTATTTTGGCGAAGGTACTAAAACAAAATTACCACTTGATTTTGACCCTTCTGGTTCTTGGATTAAACAATATGAAAGGTATGTAGCTTCTATAAGACTTATTCAGTATGCATTATGTTGTAATGGATTTGAAGATGGTGTGAATTTGTCAAATAGAACATGGAATGCTGAATTATCAAATACTATAAAAGAATTTCAAGCAGCATTAAATATTGAACAAACTGGTAAAATGAATGTTGATACATGGATGGCGTTACTACTTTCAAAAGGCAATCCAGATAGGAGTTGTACAGGCTGTGATACGAGATTTGAAATGACACAGGAAAGAATAGATTATTTGAAAAGTAATGGTTATAAAACTGTTGGTAGATATTTAACTGGCTCTCAAAAAGGACTAAAACCTGATGAACCTGAAAGAATAATTAAAAATGGTCTTACATTCTTTCCAATTTTCCAAGAGACTACCTATGAGGATACAATTGATAAGTATAATTATAATTTAGGAGTATCAGATGCACAAAAAGCAGTAGCAAAAGCAAAAGAATTATATATTCCTAATGGCACTATTATTTATTTTGCTATTGATTTTGATACTACTGATGCTGACATACAGAATTATGTAATTCCATATTTTAAAGGTGTTTGGGAAAACATAGGAGACTATTGGGTTGGAATTTATGGTACACGGAATGCTTGTACTCAGGTTATGAATATTGGTTATGCTGAAACTTGTTTTGTGAGTGATATGTCTACTGGTTTTTCTGGAAATATGGGCTTTAAAATACCAAATAACTGGAATTTTGACCAGTTTAATGAGATAAAAGTTACTACTGCAAGTGGTACTTGGGATTTAGATAAAGTTTCATTTAGTGAAAGATTTCCTGTGGTAACATATTTAAATAAACTTGGAGAGTTTGATTTGACAGGTAGGCATGAGGGTGCTGAATTTAGTATTCCAAGTGGTGCAAAAAAAATGAGATATATAATAAAATTACAGCCAAAATCTAATGACCTTATTTTTGATGTTACATTAAGCAAGCATTTAATTGATGCAGCACAGGGGATAAATGAATTTGTAGACATAGATAGAGGAAGAGTTGCCTTATATAATCATAATGATTTAACATCAGATTGGTTAGATGTATCATCAGCTTTGGGATATAGATTTTCTTATAATTGTAGAATAGAAAATGAAGAAATAGAAAATCCGCCCGAAGGTAGTCTTGATATTTTGAAAGAAGGAAGTTGTCATGTTCTTGTTATAGTAGAATATCAATTCTAAAAAATTATAGATAAATAGCTAATATTTATTTAATCTAAAATATTAAAAATCATTGAAAATTCATATGAATTTTCAATGATTTTTTTGTTTTTTGAATATAGTATTTTTAAATTATTCAATATATAAAATTGTTCTAAATACTAGCCAACCATTTGAAGAAGGAATATTGTAGATTTTTCTGAATAAATAGTGCCATTGGAAATCTGTATTTTCATTATTAGAAGTAACATTTTCTCTATAAAGAATTCTGCTTCCTCTTGATACAGGAAATGATTCGCTTTGTGATGTAGATGTATATTCAGTTGTAAACTCATCTAATCC
This sequence comes from uncultured Clostridium sp., assembly GCA_947361355.1. Classification (GTDB taxonomy): domain Bacteria; phylum Bacillota; class Clostridia; order TANB77; family CAG-465; genus CAG-465. The sequence continues at coordinate 1,782 of CANAIR010000009.1, read as the reverse complement.
TACAATATCATAAATATTATTTAATTTTCTATTTTCGTTATTACCTGTAAGAACTTCACTATAATTTTCTTTTTCTTCCTTTGAATAGGTACCATAAATAGTGTTGGTTTTAAAATCATTAATATTACGATTTAACCATTCTAAAATTGTGTCATAGCAATATGATGTTATAAGGTAAGAGTGAGTAGTGTTAATATTTATAAAATCAGATGATATCTCTTTTGCTTTTTCCTGAGTAATATTATTCCATACCTTTGAACCTTTTTTTGAAACTGGTTTTCCATTTTTCCATTTTGTCCAATTTGTTAGTCTTTCATTATTATCTGAGTCAGATAAAATACCACCTTCTATTCCTATTGGAAATCTACTAACATAAAAACCTTCATAATTTTCTACATTATTTTTTACTTTATCATTTATAGGATCACTTTCAAAATATTTTGCTTTATCTCCGATAAGGTGCAGCATAGTCTGATGTTAATATTTCATTTTCTTTGTGCAATTTCCAAGTATCTTTTACAATAGAGTCAACATAGTATTTTGAATATTGTACTGTATTATTATAACCAGTTAGAGTACAGGGTATCCATACAAATTGGTTACCTTTTTCATCTTCAATAACAAGTCCATTATTCCAACCTTTTGGATTTCCCTCAGTATCAAGTTCCCAACTAGCAGAATTAGTTTCAACTTTTTTAAATCCTTCTGGAATTATTGGATTTTTATATTTTTCTATAAGTTCTGTTTCGGCAGATTTTTCTATTGTACTATTTATGTTTGATTTTTTGTAATAATAGAATAATCCAATAATTATTAAAATAATTAATATGATAGAAAATATTAGTATAATTTTTTTATTTTTCATTTTTTTCTCCTTAGATTATAGTTTTATATATAGTGCTACTCTAAATCCGACACCAAAACTAGGTATAGCATAGGCTCTCATAGAGGCAGAAGGCTTTACATTTCCCATTTCAAATTCACCACCTCTATAAATTCTATAATGATTTTTATAGGCCTCCATTGTCCATTCATAGACATTACCTGCCATATCGTATATGTTTTTTACACAGTTACTTGAATTCTCATCCATATCTGTACCAGTAGGTTGTCTAGTAGCATGTGAATTATAAGCATAAAATCCCATATTAGTACTATCTTCAATATATTTAGTATTAGTAAAAGTATTTTCTACATCTTTCATAAAATTCATAACTAAATCCCATTGAATACCGTAACATAAGGTAGAAATTACTCCTGTGTTATTAGTTAAATTTTTAGGTAATTTATATAAGTCCACATATTTTAAATTAGGATACATTGAACGTGCAACTTTAACAGCACCATTTTCTGTATCATCTCCTTGAATACCATCTAACGCATAGTTGTATGAGGAACCCCAGCGAATACCATCCCAAGTAATTGAATCTTTTTTTGAAACAGGTTGTAATCTGCCATCTTGAATAGTATGATTACCTGGACTTTCAAAACCAGCCTCATATCTAGCAATATAAAATCCTTCATATTTTGCTATACTTTCATAAAGTTCTTTTGATTCAACAGTTTGATTTGTATAATCAGCTTCGCTACAATTTTGTAAAAATTCCTGTTTATTTCCCTCATAGTAGCCTTCTATTTTATCGAATTTAGAAATATCTTCAACTGGTATCCACACAAATTGATTACCTTTTTCATCTTCAATAACAAGTCCATTATTCCAGCCTTTCGGATTTCCCTCAGTATCAAGTTCCCAACTAGCAGAATTAGTTTCAACTTTTTTAA
>CANAIR010000008.1 GCA_947361355.1 uncultured Clostridium sp. | reverse complement strand
ATAAATTACAATATTTTTAAAAAAATATTGATAAAAAAGTATAAAAATGTTATAATTTAGTATATAGAAATGTTTGAAATTTTAAAGAAAAGGAATGGGATTAAATATGAAAAAGAAAGTAATTATAATAATAAGTCTTATTATTTTTATCTTAATAGTGTTTAATACACAGTTAATGGCAAGTTTGAAGGCGGAAATTAGCGTCTCTAGTGTTGATGTTAAATGTGGAGAAGATGTTATAATTACGCTAAGATTTGATGAATACAAAGATATTAAAGAAGGAATAAATGCGTATAAAGCAACTTTAGATTATAACAAAGAGATTTTCGAAGAAGTAGAACAAGAAAAGTTTGTATGTAAGAATAATTGGGAAAGACTTAAATATAACAAGCAAACAGGTGAGTTTGTAGCTATTAAAAAAAGTGGAACTAATACGCCAGAAGATGTTGTAAATATAACTTTGAAAGTAAAACAAGATGCTAAGGCAACTGTAACAGATATAAAAATTAAAGATATTGTAGCGTCTGAGGGTGAAAAGGATATACAAATAAAAGAAACAAAGGTAGATATTAATGTAATTGAAGATCAAGAAGAAAAACCAGAGGAACCAAAAGTAGAAAAAATAAGATCTGATAAATATGTTATAGCTGATAATGAAATAGCAAGAATTTTACCTGAAACAACAGTAGAAGAATTTAAGCAAAATGTAACATTAGAAAATGTTACAACAGAGCCAAAGATGGTATTTACAGATGAGCAAGGAAATATATTAGATGATAGTTCATTAGTCGCTACTGGTACGAAATTAAAGGTTGGTAATAATTTGCGATTTACTCTTATTGTAATAGGAGATGTAGATGGTAATTCGAAAATAAATCTTAATGATTTGGCAAAAATGAAATTGCATATTATTGATAAAGAATTTTTGAGTGGAATAAAGTTAAAAGCAGCAGATATAGATGGAAATAATTTAGTTACGATTAATGATTTAGCAAAAATAAAGTTAATATTAATTGATAAATCAGAATCAAATTAGTTTAAAATGAAAAAGCTAAAGGAGATGAATTTATAGTAATGATAGGAATTCTTAAAAGTAAAATATTAAAGAACAAATTTATATTAAAAATAAGTATTTGTATATTAATGTTTTTGCTGGTATGTTTAGGAATAATTTATGCAACTGATAGTAATAAAGGTGAATTAAATGGAGATAAATTGATAGATTATTTGGATGTAAATTTATTACAAAACCATTTAATAAACTTAATACCTTTGCCAGATGAAAATTTAGACAATGCAGATATGAATAATGATGGTGATATAACAGTAACAGATTTATCGCTATTAATTAAGAAAATTGAGAATAAAAGAGAATATAGTGTAGAATTGGAAAATCTTGACACAGAAAATTATTATCCAGAAAAAAACAAAGAAATAGAATTACAATTTAATGCTATAATAAATTATGATGATGTTACTATCCAAAAAGTAATAATCAATAATAAAGAATACGTAGTAGATAATGCAGAAGGAATTTATAAAGTAAAAATTAATGTAGGCGAAAATGCTGGAAAACAAGAATATCATGTTTCAAAAGTAATATTAAGCTCAGGTGCACAAGTTAAAGTGGATAAAGACATAGCAGTTTGTGTACTAAAAGCTAAGCCATATGTGGATGATAGTAGTTATAAACTAGAAGAAACATTTGAAGGAAAAGCATATGTATCTTTTGATTTAATTGATGAAGATAGTTGTTTAACATCAGGTGAATTTTCAGTTTATGAAGTAGAAGAAGAATCAGCACAAAATGTGGATCAAGATAAAGAATTAATAACAACAGCAAATATTAATGCTGGAGCGAACCGTCAAGAGATAGTTGTAGAAGATGGAAAACATTATTTTGTACAAATTGTAATAGGATACAATTCTGTTATAGAGCAAATACCTGGAAAAGATCATGTAGATAAATCGATTTTATACAATAAAGACTTTATTATGTCACTAGATTATAAACTTAGCATTTCAAATATTAAAACTTTAAAAGATGGTCAAGAAAGTAATAAATTTGCTAGAAAAGAACCTATAAAAATTGCTTTTGATAGTACAAATGTAGCATTTGAAAATACTAGTAGTAGTAATTTTGAACCAAGTACAATTACAGTTAATCAAAAAGAATATGAAGTTACTAAAGAAGAAAAGTACACTGCAACAATTGATGGAATAGATCAAGTAGGTCAAAATACAATTACAATAGAAAAAATAAAACTTAAAAATGGTAAAGAAATAACATTGCAAGAAAATAATACAGTAACTGTTATAATAGATTCTAAAAAACCAGTTGTTATGAATTTAGAAACACAAGAAAATGTTATTGATAAAAATGTAAAAGTAAAATTTGAAATACTAGATGAAGAAAAAAATATTCAATCTGCAAAAGTAGTATTATATGATAGTGGAGAAAATATTATTGAAAGTAAAGATATTACAGTAGAAGAACTTGCACAACAAAATATAGAAAAAGTATTTTCTACTAATAATATTAATACTGACAAATACATTGTAAGAGTAATAGCTACATATAAAGAAGATGAGAATAATATAATAACGGACAGTATTTTACTAGAAAAAGAAATAGCGGCTGAAGTTTTTGCTACTATTAAAAAAGCAACATTAAGTAGTAAAAATGTAGAAAAAAATGAGAGTGTAAAAGTTACTTATGAAATTGAAACAAATAGTACAAGTGAGATAGAAAAAATTAGAGTTAATAATTTAGATTGTATAGCAACTAAAATTTCAAATACTGTTTACGAGATAGTTACTCAAGTAGGTGCAGAAGCAAAAGTTTTACCTCTTGTTACTACAAAATTAAAATTTAAAGATGAAAAAGAAGCAACAGTTGATAATACTATATCAGTAACTGTTCTAAAAGATATACCAAGTACTGGTGAAATAAAGCAAGAAGATAATTTATCTGAAAATAAAGTTACAATCACTTTTTCTTTGATAGATAATGATAAGAGCTTTATTTCTGGCAAAGTAAAATTGATAGTTCCTGGAAGTAATGGAACACCTGATCAAGTTATACAAGAACCAACTATTCAAATGGAAGGAAATCGCGGAAAAGTTGTTTTTGAAAATTTAGAAGTTAATAAAGAATATGTAGCAAAACTTATAGCAAGTTATAATCGTTATCCAGAAGGTAATGATAATATGGAAGTAGATAAAGTTATTGCACAAGCTGATGTTATGTTAGTTGGTAATTATAATTTAGAGATAAGTGATGTAAAAACTGTTAACCAAGAAAAAGATACAAAATATTTTAATAAAAATGAGGAAATAGGTTTAAGCTTTACTTGTACTAATGCAACTAGTTTTATACCACAAAAAGCGGTTATAAGTGGTAATGAATATACATTAACTAGAAATGGTCAAACTAATACATATACTACTAAATTACTAAGTTTTGAAACTAGTGGAGTAAAAGAATATAATTTAGAAACAATAGTTTTAAGTAATAATAGATATTTAGATGTTCCAAATGAACAAAAAATTAAATTAGAGGTATTAAAAGATAAAGCAACTGTTACTAGTTTTAGATTTAAAGAAGATGAAGCAGATAAAAATAAAATAATTGCAACATTCAACTTAAATGATGCTGAAACAACTATAACAAATGGAAGTGTTATTATTACAGATGATCATAAAAGAGAAATTAAAACTCAAAATTTAGTTGCAAATAGTAATGAAATTATTTTTGAAAAGACAAATAGTGAATATTACAATATAAAAGTAATAGTTAATTATGACTTAGATACAAATGCTTTAGGGACAGGAGATAATGAATATCAAGATCAAATATTATTACATGATGAAATAGATTTTACAGAAAGAAAAATTCAATTAAAAGATATAACAGATGTACAATTATATCATAATTATCATGGATATCCAATGGAAGTAAGCAATACAGATTCAAATGAAATAATTTCAAATCCAGAAAATTATGTTGCAAAAGTAAAAATGAAAAATATGCCAGATATGTTTGCAAATGTTAAAGCTTGTAGAATTGAACAAAGGAAAGTTCTTTTAGAATTAGATGTTGAAAATACAATAGTTTATGAAGGAGATGAAAAGCAAACTAAAGTAGAAGTGCCATTTGGTGTAATGGGAAATACAGGGTCTAGTGTAAGTAATGAATCTTTTGAAAGATTGCTTGCTAGAATGAGAGAATATCCAAATGGAACATTTAACTTAACAAAGGATTATGATGCTTCTGAATGTACAGTAGAGACATTATCATATTATGGAGAGATGATGTTTGAAGGTACAATAAATGGTAATGGACACACTATATATAATTTACAAAAGCCATTATTTAATGAAATTGAAAGAGCAACTATTAAAAATCTAATTATAGAAAATGCGTACATAACAACACAAGTAGGCGCACTTACAAAGGGTATAATCGCAAATGAAGCTTATAATAAAACTACATTTAGTAATGTACATATTAAAAATTCAACATTTTCTACTTATGGACTATTCTATGGCTTTGGTTCTTTTGTAGGAAGATTAAGTGGTAGTAGAATAGAAAAATGTAGTGCTACTAATATAACTATGACTGCACCAGAAGGAAACAAATCAAGAAGAGTAGGAGGCTTAGTTGGTGAAATAGGTTATGCTTCAACTATAGAAGACTGCTATGTAAAAGGAAATGTTGAAGGATCATGGGAAGTAGGAGGAATTGTTGGTGGTGTTCAAGATGGAATGTATCAACAAAATACAATTAAACATTGTATTTCTAAAGTAAATATTAGTGGAACTAGCGGTCCAGGTAATGTAGGAGGAATTGTTGGAAACCCAAATGGATCTGCAAGAGTTAAATTAATACAAAATATTAGTTTAGCAGATGGAAGTAAAGCTAATAAAGTACATGGAAATAGTGTTACACTTGATCCAGACACTTTCAATTATGAAATGACAGAATCTAGCTTAAATTCAAATGCAAAAACTTCAAATGGTTTAATAAAAGAAGTCTCTAAAAATGAATTCAATGGAGAATTTTGTAAAGAACAACTAGGATTTAATGACCAAATATGGAACTTAGAAAATAAAAATTATGAAAATTTACCAACTTTAAAAGGTTTTGATCCTAATAATAAAATAGAAAGTTCAAGCACTGGAAATTATATTCCAGATATAGATAGATTAAAGAAAATGGAGGATTATGATCCTAAAAAGGAAACAGCATATTCAAATTTATATAAATTAATGCCATTTTTTGATTCAAAATATTTAGTAGTAGATGGAGGAAGAATTAGTGAAGATGATGTTTTAAACCAAAAACAAATAAAAGCTATATTGCCTTTTAATGCTCAAAATAAATATTTAATAACTCTTACAGAAGAAAATTATAATACAATTGATCATATTAACGTAGTGTTTGAAGATGATACTACAAAACAATACAAATTAAACTTTAAAAATATGTATAATCATATTGTTGCATATAAATTTGAAGGTTTAGGAATAGAATATAACTTTAATAAATATGTAATTAAACAAGATGCAGAAATTGTACAAAAATTGGTTAAATATTTACAAAGTTTAAATTTTAATAGTGATTTAAAACCATTAGTAGGAGAAATTAGTTTGGGAAGTCGAATATATGTAGATTTCTTTAATGAAACTATAAAAAGTGAAGAATATGCAACACAATTTGTTTTAAATTTCATAGGAAATATGGATGGATATAGTGTAACATTTGACAATGATATTTTAAATGGATACATTTATGCCTATTTAACTAATAATACTGTTAAATTTAAACAAGCTATATTTACTTATATGTATTTAACACGTTTTTATGGATTTGAAGTAAGTGATACTAGAGTAAGTGATATAATATTATTCAAAGGTGATGTATATAGCAATAGTGCTTCTACTAATAATTTAATATCACAATGTATGAAAAGTAAATCGCTAGCCACTCACGTTAACCAAAGATACTATAGAGAAAATTTAGGACCTTGCGTTGGAATTTCTACAATTGCTGAATTTGTTGAATATAATATTAAAATATTTGCTAATAATCAAGATCCAAATGATTGGTTTGTAGAAAACTTTAGTGGTATTATAGCTGAAGCACCTGCAAAAGGATATGAAGATAGTGTAGACTATCGTGCTTGGAAACAACTTAAAAAACAAGAAAAGTTTATATTGCCAATGTTGACATTACCAGAAAATTCAGGCTATATGATATCAGCACCAACTACATTTTTAATAGGATCTCAAAGACTTTATGTAACTGATCCAGGAAATGAAAAACAAATTGCAAATTTAGAAAGATCAGTACAAAATTTTGCTAAGCAAATAGGAGTGTTCTATACTACAACAGCAGGTTTTGTGGAGGCGTCTGTTTTAAATCAAGTATGTGATATTGCTATTGATACTACTGTTTTACCAGTATTGGGTGAACAAAAAAATGGAAAAGCAACTGATAAATTTTGTAAAAATATGAATGAATTATTATATGAATGGTTTACAATTAGAGCGGTTGCAGCATATTCTGGTGGACAAAGAATTTTCTACGTTGTTGATAGCATATTAGGAACTTATACTCGTGTATGGTCGCATGAAACAGGACATAACCAATGTAATTGGGTATTCTTTAAAAGAAATGGATTTAGACCAGTAGGTGGATTTGGAAATACTGATGGTTCTGGTACAGAAGACTATACAGATGGAAATACAACACAAGGTTTCGGTGATGGAGAAGTAAACTTTAATTTGAGCTTTAATTATACTGATGATAAAGTAATAACAAGTAATTTAACAACTGAAAGAATTAATACAACAGAAAAATTAGAAAGCTACTATAAAGGAATGTTTGAAGCAATAGACTTTTTAGATTATGCAGAAGCAAAAGCATTTTTAAAATTAACTCCAGAGGAACAGTCTAAAGTAGCGGTACAAATTTACTATCCTAATGCACCAGGTAATTATGCTAATGTTGGATGGAAACCAATAACTAAAGAAGAATTTGAACAAATGAATTTAAAAACAGTAGAAGATATATATGATAATCAAATTACAATTAAACCAGGTATAACTGCTCCAGTTGTACAAACAGGTGAAAAAGGATTATATGGTTCTGAAAATATGTATATTAGACGTTGGTATCAACCATATAATGAAAAAGGAAGAACACATTCTTATGGATTTACATATACAGCATGGCAAATGCTTGGTATAGGTGGCTATGATGGTGGATACATTACATACTTTAGTGGTAAGAGTAAAAATGATTTAGATGCTATTAAAAAAGTAACAAAAGATCCTGATATGACATGGAAAAAGTTTAAAACAGGTCGTTATGATTTAATGGAAAATAGTTGGAATACAATTTCATACTTTGATTCAAATGACTTGGTTGAAAAATATGTTGACGCATTAAAATTAGATGCAGCAAATAATGACAGAAATGTTACAAATAGTACAAATGTTAGAAGAGTTAATTACCATTACTTAAAACGTGTAACTGATGACTTTAGGGGAGAAGTATTAAAGGGTAATATAGAAAAAATTCATATAACAAGTGCTAAAGAATTTAAAGAAAAAATAACAAAAAATCTAAAAGGATATTTTGTATTAGATAATGATATAGACTTATCGACTGTTACAGGAGAAAATGCAATTATTGACGGTTACTTTATGGGTAAATTAGATGGTCAAGGACATAAATTAATAGGAAATACTATGCCAATATTTGATTCTGTTAAGTTTGCACATATTTCAAACTTAGAAATAGAAAATAGTAATATTACAAGTAGTGCAATGAATGTTGGATCACTTGCCAAAGCAATAGGATATAGTCAAATTGAAAATATAACTGCAAAAAATATTAATGTTTCTGCTACTAACAAACAAGTTGGTGGAATAGTAGGTAATATGGTATTTTCTTTTGCAAAAAATATACACGTAATGCAATCTCAAGTCTTAGGAACAACAAGAGTAGGTAATTTTGCAGGATATGTAGGTCAAAGTCAAGTTGAGCAAAGTACTGTAAATGGAATGGCAAAATCAACTGGAAATGCTTGTGGTGGATTTATAGGTGAAATTTATAGTAAAGCAAGTGTAAATAATTGTTATTCAATAGGTGAAGCTCAAGGAAATCAAGATATAGGTGGATTTATAGGATATGTAAATACATCATTTGTTACAAATTGTTTTAGTAATACAAAAGCAAAGGGAAATGCAGGAATAGCAAGCTTTACTGGACAAACAACAGGTAATTCGATTATAAAAAATAATATTACTTTAGTAAATCAAATAACAGGCTATAAATTTGATGGAAGAACATCTAATACTAATTTCAAAAACTTTAGTGGAAATTACGAAAATAAAGCTAATGTAGGATTATCTACATTAACAAGAACAGGAGTTGATTTTACTGGAAAAATAGATGTTGTTGAAGGATCAGAAGTAACAAAAGAAAGTTTCTATACTGAAACTTTAACATGGGATAATAAAATTTGGGATTTTGCCGAAGTACAAAGTGGAAAACTTCCAAAACTAAGAAATGATGATCCAAATGGCAATATCACTAATATTGAAAAATATAATATTACAAATGCACAAGAATTTGAAACTTTAATTAATGAACATAAAGAAGCAACATTTGTTTTAAAAGAAGATATAGATCTTTCTACTTTAAATAGTACAACAACTATAATTGATGGCGTATTTATGGGTACAATAGAAGGAAATAATCATACTATAAGTGGAAATAAAGTTCCAATTTTCAATACTACTAGATATGCTCAAATATATGATTTGAAAATAGAAGGAAGTAATATTGTTAAAAATGAAGTTGATGTAGGTGCACTTGCAAAAATTGCATACTATATGGAACTTAAAAATGTAGTAGCCAAAGGAATTAATATATCAAATAAAAACCGTGAAGTAGGTGGATTAGTTGGTATAATGACAAATTCTAATTTAGAAGATGTTCATATAATTGATTCAGAGGTTTCAGGTACAAATAGAGTAGGATTATTGATTGGATATATTGGAGCATCTAATATAAAATCATGTAGCGCTAATGGAAAGGTTATATCTACTGGTAATAATAGTGGTGGATTTATAGGTGAAGCTATAAATGGAACTAATATAGAAAACTGTTATTCATTAGGAAAAGTAGAAGGCGTTGAAAATGTAGGTGGATTTATTGGAGTGTTGAATAAATCTTCAGTTATAAATTCAATGAGTGCAGTAAGAGTTTATGGAAATGAAGGTTCATCAGGATTTATAAGTCAATCATTAACAAATTCTACTGTAAAAAATAATATAGCTTTAGGAAATCAAACTAGTTTACATTATAAATTTGATGGAAAAACAGTTAATGAACAATTAAGTAACTATTTAGGAAACTATGAATATGCAGATAATGTTGGAATTTCAACTTTAGTTAGGGAAGGAATAGACTTTGAAGGGAAAATAGATATAGCATTTAAAGAAGACATTACTAATACAGAGTTCTATACTGATACTTTAGAGTGGGATCAAAATATTTGGGATTTAAGTAAAATATCAGAAGAAAAATTACCTAAGTTAAGAAACTCTGATCCTAATGTAATGGAAGATATTAAATTACCTAAACATTCTATTCATTCAGCTGAAGAATTTGAAAGTTTATTAAACCAATATCCAGATGAAGAATTTATAATAGAAAATGATATTGATTTATCTACACTAAATACAACTGGAAGTACTATTATTACTAAAGAATTCTTTGGTAGCATTGAAGGAAATAATCACATAATAAGTGGAAATAAAAAGCCAATATTTAATAAAGCTACATATTCAAAAATTTACAACTTAAAATTAGAGGACACTGAAATTGTTACTACTGAAGATAATGTAGGTAGTATGGCAAAAATTATGAATACTGTTGAACTAGAAAATATAGTATTAAAAAATATGAAAATAAGTTCAACTAAGTCTAATGTAGGTGGATTAAGTGGTACATTAACACATGCTAAATTAAACAATGTACATATCACTAATACTGAAGTTTCAGGTGTAAATAGGGTTGCTTCTATTGCAGGATATGCATATTCATCTAGTATAAAAGCAAGTAGTGCTAGCGCATCAATACTTGCAAGTGGAAATAATTGTTCTGGTTTAATAGGAGAAGCAACTAATAAAACTAATATTGAAAATTGTTACTCAGTTGGAAGTGCTGTTGGAAATCAAGATATAGGTGGATTAGTAGGTGTATTAAATGACTCTACAATAACAAATAGCTTTAGTGCTGTAAAAGTGTCAGGAAAACTAGGTGTAGCCGGATTGATAGGAAAATCACAAAATAATGCTATTGTTAAAAATAATATAGCACTTGGTGATCAACAATATCAATATAAATTTGATGGAAGAACAGCTAATGATCAATTTGTTGGTTTTGAAAACAACTATGAATATGAAGAAAATGATGGAATTTCAACTTTAACAAGAGAAGGAATAGACTTTACTGGAAAAATAGGTGTATCAACTAAAGCAAATATTACAAGTCAAGACTTTTATACTAATACATTAGGTTGGAGTTCAGATATTTGGGATTTAAGTAAGGTAGCAGAAGAAAAATTACCAAAATTAAAGAATTCTGATCCAAATGAATATATAGGTTTAGAAACAGTAGAGCAGTACTCTATTAATTCAGCAGATGAATTTGTAAACTTGATGAAAGCTCATCCATATGCAATATTTAATATTGAAAGTGATATTGATTTTGCAGGAAAAAAATATTCTATTGGAAGTATATTAATATCAGGAACATTTACTGGCGAAATTAAAGGTAATAATCATACTATAAAGAATTTATATGATGCAACTTTATTTGAAAAATTCCAAGGTAAAGTAGATGGATTAAATATGGAAAATTACTGCTTTGGTGTTAAATGGAAAGCTAATGGAGATCCAGATTTACCTATGAGTAATTCTATGAGAAGTGCAGTAGCAGCTTTTGCACGTCAAACATCAAATGCTACATTTACTAATATGAAATTTAATAAAATGACATTGTTAGGAAATGCTGGTATAGCTACAATTTCTGTACAAGATGAAAATTCTACTTTTGAAAATATTGTAATTGAAAATATATATCTATATAGTAGATATTATGGTAATAGAATGGCGTCAATGGTATCTACAAAAAATGGTGGAAGTATAAAAAATTGTTATTTACAAGGAGAGTTACATGCAAAAGGAAGTAACAATGCAGGTGTTGTAGCAATATTATCTGGAGATGCAGTTATGGAAAATGTTATATCAAATATTTATATGGTATGTGAAGTTGATCAAAATAATCCAGATAATGCAAAAACTTGGGGAGGATTTATTGCTAATGCTCAAGAAGGAAATATAGTTATTAAAAATTCAGCAGTTATAAGTAAGCATACAGATGCAAAAAATCCTGTTAATAAGTTTACAGCATTAACAGACTTGGATAGAGTAAGTCAAATATTCCAAAATTGTTATGAAAATGGCAGTTCACAAGGAACATCAAATAGTAATGGCAAAAATATAAAAACTGCTACGAATGAGCAATTGTTATCAAAAGAATTCTATACAAGTATTCTACATTTAGATGAAAACGTTTGGAATTTAGAAAATATTCAAGAAATTGATATACAAAATATAGATAAAAAAGTTGTAAAATTCATAAATTTTGGATTAAAAAACAAATAGATTTTTCATAGCAAAAATAAAAAATGAGATGATAAAAAATCATCTCATTTTTTAAGTTATATTATATAAATATATGAAAAAAATAATATATTGTGTATAAAATAACATATAAAATTATAAAAAAATAGTATTAAGCATATGAATTATTAGGTTTAAATATAATCTAAACAATAGGATGTAAATTTATTTTATATTAAATTTTTTTTGTGGGAATAAAAAAGATATATTTGTATAAAAAGCAGATATTTTTACTCATTTTAATTTAAACATATTGATTTTTAACTATTTATAAAATATAATATATATAAAGGAGAAAAGAAAATGGCTGAAACTTTAGTAATAAAAATTTTAGAAATATTTAGTTCATTTAATTCAGTTCCATTTGGAAAAGAAATAACGGTATTTATAATATCTCTTTTACCAATACTAGAATTAAGAGGTGGGCTTCTTGCAGCAGGTGCATTAAATATTACTCCTATTGTTGCATATATTGTATCTATAATTGGAAATATACTTCCAATACCTTTTATATTGCTATTTTTAACTCCAATATTTGACTGGATGAAAAATACAAAAATGCTTAAAGGAATTGTAGAAAAATTAGAATCTAAGGCAAATAAGCATAAAGAAAAATTTGAAAAGGGAGAATTTTTAGCACTTATATTATTTGTTGGAATACCATTACCAGGTACTGGTGCTTGGACAGGTGCACTAATAGCTAGTGTAATGGGAATGAACAGGAAAAAAGCGATGATTGCAATATTAATTGGTATAATTTTAGCAAGCTTTATAATGATGTTTTTATCATATGGATTGTTAAATAATGCAATGTATCATTAATACATAATTTATAGTAACATATTAAACACTTTATAAATATATTTTTTATATTTGTAAGGTGTTTTTATTTGTTATATTATACTTTAAGGAAATAACTATAAAAATAATATAAAATCGCATAATTGGTTACCATAATATTGACTTATTTATATAAATGTGATAGAATATTAAAAACTATATAAAAACTAATAATAATTTAGGAGGTAATTATGGAAATTAATAACGGTATTAGTAAAGAGATGGAAATTGATGCAACTGTTGAGAAAATTGGAAGTATAGTAGAAGAAAATAATACGATAGTTCCAGATATGTCTCAAAATGCAGAATTAGGTATGATAACAGTACGTTCATTAAATTCGCTACCGGCTGACCGGCAAAAGGCAGTATTAGATTTTTTTCCAAAGATAAATATAAGCGATGAAATGTTAATTTTATCTTATGGTGATAAAGTTTTGGCAGATATGTCGCAGGTAGCTTCTAAGTTTATTCAATCTGCTAAAGGAAGCGAAGAGGAAGAAGCAGTTAAGAAAATGCTTTTGGAATGTCTTGATGAAACAGTAAAAATAAAAGAGCGTAAAAAAGGTTTTTTCGCAAGGCTTATTGAAAAAGCAGGCGAAAAATATAATGAAACAGTTGAAAAATACCAATCGCTTGATGAAACGTTAAATAGGCTTCAAGGAATATTAGAAAAACAGATGGAGCTTATGAAAAAGAATTTGTTAGAAACCAAAGAATATAAGGAGGTTAATGTTAAGCTGATTCATAATTTAGAGGATTACTTAGTTGCAGGTCAGTTAGCCTTGGAGGAAGCAAAGAAAAAGCTCCCTGAATTAGATAACATGGATAGTTCTTTGTACAATGATGAGTTAAATTCAGCAAAGGAGTATATTAACACCTTTGAAGGTAAGTTAGGTGATTTAGAGCTAAGCAGGGCCTCAACTTACGGCGTAATTGAGGCTAGTAAAGTAACACATAGAACCTCTTATGACAATTTAATCGTGTTAAAGAAGAATTATACTCATACAATTACTTTTTTAAGGCAAATTTGTGCACTTGCTTTAATGAATGAGCGAAATAAAATAAGTAGAAATGTTAGTGAAACTATTTCTACTGGAACTGAACAAATGTCACTTGATTTAGCAAGGGACATAAAATCGGAGGCTTTAAAAATTGCACAAAAGTCTAATGAAGGTTTCATGGATCCAGAATGTGTAGAGGCCCTGTTAAATGAGGTTCAAAGTTGTACTAAAGAAATTATGGATATATATGAAAATTCTACGGCAAATCTTAATGCAAGTCTTGAAAGAATAAGAAGTGCGGAGATTGAGTATAACAAAGCCATGAATAAATCATCTGGTCAAAATTCAACTTCAAGTTCGTTTAACAGTTCAAGTTTGAGAATGTAATATTAAAAATGAACTAAAGTCAATACTTTAGTTCATTAAAAAGATAGTATAAAAATCACTTAATTTATACTATCTTTTTTACATATTATTATTTGTAATATTTTATTGTAAAATTAGTACCCTCATTTATTTTCGAGTTAACTCTAATATCAGCATTACTTTTCTCTATTATAGATTTAGATAGAGCAAGTCCAATACCAACACTTTCATTAGAAGAATTTTTGCCTTTGTAAAATCTTTCGAAAATATGAGGTAAATCTTTTTTATCAATTCCTACTCCATTATCCTTTATTTGTAATTTAGTGTATAGTTCATTTTCATCAAAGTTTATATATATTTTTGAATTTGAATTTGAATGTTCTACACAATTTTTAATAATATTTGTAATAGCTTCTATTTGCCACTTAACATCACAATTAATTTTTACATTAGTATCTCCATCAACTACAATGTCAATATTTTTTAGATCGCATAAGACTGATACATTTTTTATACTTTTAGATATAATTGTGTTTATGTATTCATTTTCGAAAATAAAATTAACAGAATTAGAATCTAGTTTAGATAGTTTTAAAAGTGAGTTAACTAAAAAGTTAATGTTAATAATCTCATTTTTTATATCTTTTATAAATTCATTTCTAGTTTTTTTGTCCATATTTTCATTATCTAAAATATTGTCTAACATTATTGTAATTGAAGTAAGAGGTGTCTTTAATTGATGAGAAATGTCAGATAATGAATCCTTTAGATTTATCTTATCCTGTAATGATTTTTCTGAAATTTCTTTTAACATTATTGTAGTTTTATATATTTCATTTTTTAGTATTGAAAGTTCATCTTCACTATTTTCGTCTATATTCAATTTATAGTTTTTGTTATTTATTTGTTCAATATACTTTGTTATTTGTTTTAACTTTTTGTCTTTGCTTACATTGTATATCAAAAATGAAGTTAATAAAGTTATAGAAAATAATAATAATATAATTACGTTTAAAATTAAAAATTTATAAAAATAGTCATTATTTAACAAAATTGCAGAGTCAGTATTTAAATCTATCCCATAATTTCTTAGTATATTGTTATTACTTTCTAAAGTATTACTATTTAATATTTCTATTAAATCATTTTTATCAATATTTGTATAATGATTGCTAATATTAGAAATAATTGAAGATATTTTTTTATTAAAAATATTTGTATATGTTTTATATTGATAGTAATAAAATATAGAAAAAGTAATATTAAAAATAAAAATTATACATAAACTAAATTTAATTAACTTTTTTAATTCAACTTTATTTTTCATATTCATCTTCATCAATCCTATAACCTATGCCTTTTATAGTAATTATAATATCTGAATTTAATTTTTCCCTAATTCTTTTTAAATAAACAGTAACTGTATTATCATTTACATCATTTCCAGTCCATTCCCATATTTTGTCTATAATGTAATTACGCGTTACTACTTTATTTAGATTTATAAATAACAAATGTAAAATTTTTATCTCTAAACTTGTTAAAATAATTTCTTTTTTGTTTTTATATACAACCATTTTGTCAATGTCAAATTTAATATCTTTTACTTTAATTATAAAATTTTTCTTTTTACGTAATACAATTTTATTAATTCTAGCAAGAAGTTCCTTTGTGGAAAATGGTTTTGTAATATAGTCATCTGCTCCTAATTCTAATCCCTTTACAATATCATCTTCATCATCCTTTGCAGTTAAAAATATTGTTGGAAGTTCCCTTTTTTTTATTTCTTTTTCATATAGTTTAAAGCCATTTCCATCTGGAAGTGAAACATCTAGTATAATTAAATCTAATTTATACTTTTCATTTTTTGTACTATTTAGAAATTTTATAGTATCTGATACATTTGATTTATGATGTATAGTATATTTATTTTGAGTTAATGAATATATTAGTCCTTTAGCTACCTTTTCATTATCTTCAACTAGCAAAATAACCATAATAACTCTCCTTATTTTATATTATTATTATACATTAAATCAAGGGACTTTTCTAGTCCCTTGATAACTATTGTCATATATTTTCATTTCTTATAGTTTCAATTGTATTTTGTTTATTAATTTTATTAATAGAATATTTCATAATTATAAATACTATGATAAATACAAAAATAATTGAAATTATAATAGGTGTTATTGGAATATACATGCCTTTATCAATTTTTACAGAAAAAGCTTTATAAAAAGCAAATGTTCCAAATAGTCCAAGTAGTATTCCATATATAAGTGATTTTATGCTATAAAATATAGTTTCTAAATTAATCATTCTATTAAATTCTTTTTTTGTCATACCTATACTCTTTAACATTGCAAATTCTTTTTGTCTTAGTTCAATATTAGATGTAATTGTATTAAATATATTTGTAACACCAATTAATGTAATTACGGAAATAAATCCATATATAAATATATCAATTACTAAGATCATAGATTTTTGTTCTTTGACTTCTTTATCAATGTTCCATACTCTAACATTAAAATTATTATTATCTATTTGTGTTTCAAGTTTATTTGTATCTGACGAATTTATACATAACGAATATTTGTCAAAGTCAGTATTACAGATTTTTTGGAATTCATCTAAATTTACAATTAGATATCCTCCATAATATGTTGTTTGTTCTATTCCATAAGGCTTTATATTTGTTACTGCACCAACTTTAATTTCTAAATTTTCATTTTCTATTGTTCCAGTTATAGTATCATTTTCTAAATAGTTATATCTTCTAACTTCTTTGTTAACACTTCCATCATAATATATGTAGCTATCTGCCAAGATTCCAGTTGATTTTACTTTTTCATAATCTTTTCCTATTTTCTTTACATATTTTCTAAAAGAATTATCATCGAGTGCATAAATTGCTAAACTTGAGTATTTCCCCTTCCCTGTTGGAATAGATTTTTCAAGTGTTTTATCATAGTATGAATCTTCTGGTAGTTCTTCATCATTCGTTAAATTTATTTTACTTAAATTAAAAACTTTATAATACGCTTTATTTAATTCATATAAAATAAAATATTCATCTATACCTTCAAGTTTTATAATTTTAGATAGTTCATCAGACTTTGAATTTTCTAAATCACCACTTATCATTGTATTGTAATCATAGTTTGTGTAGTAATTGGAAGTAAAACTAAACATATTTGTAATAAAACTATTCATAGCTATAAATATGAATATGCTCACTGTAAGTGATATTACAGTAGTTCTATATTTTTTTCTACTTCTTTTTAGATTTTTATATGCAAGTACTCCGCCTGTTTTAAATATTTTTGATATAATCTTAGGTGCTTTAAGCTTTTTAGAATTTATCTTTATATCATCTGAATTTCTTAAATTTTCTATTGGACTTACTTTGCCAGCTTTTCTTGCAGATGATATGGCAGATAAGTAAATTGTAATTATTCCAAGCAGTATGGATAATATTATAGGGATAATTGAAATATTTAATATTATACCATCTACATACCTAAGAATAGCATCTCCTAAAAGTATATTTACTATTTTTATTAGTATAAATATTGCTAAAATTCCAGATATAATTCCAATAGGAATGCCAATAATACCTTGTAGAAAAGCCTCAAATATAACATTTTTCTTTATTTGTTTTTTTGTAGCACCTATACTTGCAAGCATTCCATACATTTTAATTTTTTCAGTAGTGGCTATTGCAAAAGAATTTCTTATACAAAAAATACTGGTAAATAATATTATGAATATAACAATTGCTCCTACATAAAATAACATAGCAACAGTAGAATCACTAAATGCAAATACTTCCCATCTTAATAATTCTCTATTTATAAAAAAGCTATCATATTTTATAATTTTGTAATCGTCTTCTGAAATATTAGTATAATTGTTAATGCCTAATATTTGACTAATTGATGTTTTATGAGAAGCAGGATTTTTTAGAGTGACATATGTATCTTTTGTACCCTGATTTATGCTAGTAGTTATAACAGTATATCCAGGATTAGAATAATCTTCAAAACTGTTATCAGGTCTTTTAATAATTCCAACAATAGTAAATTCATACTCTTTTAAACTATCTAATTTTTCTGAATCTTTTTCAAATGGATTGCTAGAATATAATGTATAGTTATCTAAAGTTTTTCTATCGCCAATGTTTAGCTTTATTTTATCACCAATATTATATTCAACTTTACCATTAGTTTTAATATGTTCACTTATTATTAGTTCATTGCTATTATTTGGAAATCTTCCTTTTACAAGATTAAAACTTAACTTTTTAAATGTAGACACATCCATTGAATAAACTTCTAAATATGGTTTAAATAGATTTTTACCATTTTCTAAAATAGCATGTCCAATAGTTTTTACACTGTATATTTCTTTTATGTCCCTATTATTTTTAAGTTCATTTATATTGTCATCTGTTACATTAGACAATTTTAAATGATAATTTCCCGTTTCATTAATTGCATTTTGTACAAGAGTTTTTTGAAAACTTGTAATTAACGTAGAAACTGCACATATTAATGCTACAGATAAAGTTATGCCCAGTATAGTACTAATAGTTCTTTTTTTATTTAGTTTTAAATTCTGTATAGATAATTTGTTAAGAATGTCCATATTACACCTCCTCAACAATTTTTCCATCTTCAATTTTTATAATTCTGTTTGCGCATTGTGCTATTTCCATATTATGAGTGATCATAATTATAGTTTGTTTATAATCTCTATTAGATTTTTTCAAAAGTTCTACAATTTCATCACTTGATTTTGAATCTAAATTTCCAGTTGGTTCATCTGCTAAAATAATTGCAGGATTTGTAATCATTGCTCTTCCAATTGAAGTTCTTTGCTGTTGACCACCTGAGAGCTCATTTGGCAAATGATTTTTTCGGCTACTTAAGCCAAGAATTGATATAAGCTCATTAAGTTTTTCTAAATTTATATCTCTGTTGTCTAAATTTAAAGGTAAAGTTATATTCTCTTCAACATTTAGAATTGGAATTAAGTTATAAAATTGATAAATAAGACCTACTTGTCTTCTTCTAAATATAGCAAGTTTATCATCATTAAAACTATATATATCTTTTCCATCTATGAATACCTTTCCACTTGTGGGTCTATCTACACCACCAATTAAATGTAGCAATGTAGATTTCCCACTACCTGATGCTCCAACTATTGCAACAAATTCTCCCTTATCTACTTTAAACGAAACATTATTAAGTGCTGTTACTTTTGTATCTCCTTTTCCATAAATTTTACATAAGTTTTCTACTTTTAATATTTCCATAATTAACTTATCTCCTTTCATTTAGTTTTATTATATTATACTAAAGTGACAAGTAAGTGACTTTTATAATAAAATAAAAAATACAAGGAAATATTAAAATTATTATTTCCCTGCATTAGACATATAATAAAGCAAAAATATTATTGTGAGGCAAAATCAGAAATTCCAATATGTTTTAATTTATTTGGAATGGCTTGTATTTTAAAATTTTTAACTTCCAATTTATATGAATGTTCATTAGTTTGAACTTGACGATTATTTTTTATTATTTTTAATTTTAAAGTTATTGTCATAGTGTTTTTATTATAAGATGAAAACAGTATAGCAGAAGTTGAAGAAGACTCAATTACTTCTCGTGTATCATTAATACTTTTTAGTATTTTTATATTATCTTCATTTAACTTATCTTGTGTTATTATATTTTTTAAAGCAGAATCATCAAAAGTCACATAGTATGGGCAATCACTTATAAAATCAGTATATATTTCTTTTAAAACTTTTATCTGTTTTTCTTCATTTTTTAAAATTATTTTGTCTATAATAGATTTTGAAATAATGACTATTATAGATAATAGTATACAAACTAATAGTGTAATTAATATTTTCTTTTTCATAGTAACAACTCTTATATAATATATTTTATATTAATTTATATTTTAAGTCAATTAATTTATAAAAAGAGCATTGCAAAATAGTTTATATATTATATAATCTAAATAATAATGTAACCTTTTTTTATTTTAAAAGTCTATATATATAGGTTAGTACAGTTATTGGTTATAATACAAAAATGTTAAAAAAATAAAATATTATTTTAATATATATATAATAATATTTAAAACAATAAAAATAGGGAGAGAAAATGAAAAATAGTATTAATAAGTATATGGAAAAAGGAAAAATTAATGTTGAGAAAATCATAAAAGATTATAAAGATTATATCTATATTATAATAGTAAATAATTCAAAAGGAGTGTTTAATGAGGCTGATATAGAAGATGCTATGTCAGAAGTGATCATAAATATTTTATACAATAAACAAAAATTATTAAATGTCAATAATTTGAAGGGGTATATTGCTACAATTACTAAAAATGTTGTTATAGATAAAATGAAAAAATTGGATAAATTTCAAAATGAAATTGAGTTATCAGATAATTTAAGTTCCAATTCAGATAATGTGGAATTATTATATGATAACATTGAAATCAATAATATAATTAAGAAAGAACTAAATAATTTGACAGAAGAAGAATATAAGATTTTTTGTAAGTATTATTACTCTTCAAAGAGTGTAAAAAGTATTGCAGATGAACTTAATTTAACTACATCAAATGTAAAAGTAAAGCTACATAGAATTAGAAAAAAGCTAAGAGAAAATTTAGAATTAAAAGAAATATATGTAAAGAGAATATCAATGATATTGATTTTAGTGATATTATTTTTTTCTACATACATAGTTGCCAAAGAAATAGTAAAAATTTTCTTTAAGGATACATCTAAAGGAGTAGAAAAAGCAATAAATAGTGGTTATATAAACAAAATAGATGATGAAAATTATGTTGAATCTAATGGATTGGAAATAAAAGTAGAATCTATATTAATGGATGATTATAATTTGTGTATAAATTTTAATATGAAAATAAATATAAAAGATAATAAAGAAATAGGTTTTTGTTCTTTTCCAAACTTACTTATAACTGATGAAAATAATAATCTGATAGTTACCAAATTTACATCTAAAGAAAAATCTAATTTATCAGAAATTATAAAAGGCAAAGATACTGGTAAATATCCAGGTATTAATGATGGAAGTGAAAGTATTCATTTAACTCATAAAGAAGGTAATGAATATATATGTTCATATTCTACACATTCATTAGAATTTCCAAAGTCTAAAAAACTAGATATTGCTTTTGATAGAGTAGTTTTATATAGTTCTAAAGATGATTTAGGAAATATAATAGATGAAAAAAAAGGAAACTGGAAAGTAAGTATAGATTTACCAGAAGAATTTTATAATAGAACAACAGATATATATGTTTTGAAAAACACAAATGACAAAAATTTAGAATTGGTAAAAGCTAATATTTCTAATACAGGTATAAGAGTAAATTTTAAATCTAAATGGGGAGATAAATATTATAATGAATTTGATTCAGAAGAGGAAAAATTAAGAAAATTGAATAAGGCATATGAACATAGACAATCAATGCCATTTGAATATATTATTAATAGACCTCCATTAAAAAATGCCTATATAGAGACAGCAAATGGTAAAAAAATTTATCCAGCAGGTACTTCAGATGGTGATGGAGGAATGAGTACAGGCGCAAATGGAAATTTAGAATACACACAATTATTTAATTTAACTAAGTACGATTTAACTGATGAAATAAAGCTAGTAATAGAAAAAGAAGAACTTTTCTTTGATTTAGACAAGAGTAAGTATATAGTAATTGAACTTCAAAGAAAAAATAAATAATAATATTTAGTTTTTATATGTTACCTATAAATTGTATATAAAATATCACCTTATAGAATAAAAAATCATAAAATATTCTATGAGGTGTTTATTATGGAAAATTTTAAAGTAGGTGATGTTGTAGCTAGAAAATCTTATGATTATGATATATTATTTAAAATAGTAAGAATAAATAGTAATGGCATTATAGATTTAGCGCGGGCTATCAGTAAGGATAATAGCAGATGCGCCTGAGTTTGATCTTAAACACATTGATAAAGATGAAGTAGAAAAAAGGTTAAAAAATATAGAAAAGTCTAGACATACAAGAATTAATAGATGTTACATGAATATGAATAGAAACAACGATAGATATAAAAAATATGGAAGCTATTATGGTTATAATTCTAACATGAAAAAAGGTAATAGCTATTATAATGGAAATGATATGCAAAAATATGAAAATCAAAGTTGTATTCGCGATGTTGATTTTGAAAATCCTAATATATTTAAAAAAGAAGCAGTATTTAAAAGACCAGGAACTGTATTACATTTGGACGGGGACTCAGAATATGCACAGAAGTGTAAGGAAAACTATAAAAAAATGGGAATGACAGCATATATTTATACAATACCTGAGTCAGAACAGTACAAGCAAGTATATTCATTGTTACAAAAAATACGTCCAAATATATTAGTCCTTACTGGACACGATGCCTTTATGAAAAAAAGAAATGATATATACAATATAGATAATTATAAAAATTCAAGATATTTTATAAAGGGAGTTTTAGAGGCTAGAAGATATGAGCATAATCTCGATAATTTAGTTATTTTTGCGGGTGCATGCCAAAGTTACTATGAAGCAATAATTTCTGCTGGTGCAAACTTTGCAAGTGCACCTAAAAGAGTACTTATTGATATGATGGATCCTTTAATAGTTGCAGAAACAATTGCATATACACCTGTTGATGAGTTTGTATCAATTTCAAATATAATTTCAAATACAAGAGAAGGGATAAGTGGAGTAGGTGGTATACAAACAAGAGGTGCTTTTAGAACAGGAATGCCAGGTTTGTAATAATTTGACAATACATGAAATGTAGTATATAATTAAAAAAAAATTAAGGAGAATAATCAAATGAAAACAGTTTTACAAGCCTTAGGTTTATTTTACATACTAATTTTTGTTAGTTTGGTAATATTTGCTTTTATTTGTGAGAAAACTGGTAAAAATAAAGTTTTAAAGATAATTATTGAATCTGGAAATAAACATCCAAAAATTTGGAATGTATGTGGATTTTTTTTCTGGCTTGGAATTATAGTTATATTTATGATAATTTTTATTTGAATAGTAAATTAATATGTAATATAAATAAAAAACTGAATCTTAAAAATGTAAAGATTCAGTTTTTTGTTATTTATTTAATAATTTAGCAAGGTTTGCTTTTTTTCTTGCAGCTGTATTTTTTGCAAGAACACCTTTAGACCAAGCTTTATCTACTAAGCTAACTGCTTTAGTATATAATTCATTTTTATCTTTATTATTATCTTTTACAGCAGCCTCAAAAGCTTTTATAGCTTCTTTATAAGCTTTTTTTGTAGCTCTATTTTGAGCAGTTTTAGTTTCAATTACTTTAACTCTTTTCTTAGCTGATTTTATATTTGGCATTAATTGCACCTCCCTTAAATTACGAGTTATAACATTATTACTAAGACATTTTAACATAAAAAAGTAAAAAATGCAAGAGTTACTATTCAATTTGTACAAAAATACAAATAATAGTAATAACTAATGGCAAGTTTAAAAGTTATTTAATTATAGCATAATGTGTTAAGTTATTTAATAATATATATTTTTTTAATATATATTAACTACAAAAAATATTGCTATATGTAATTTTAGTATAAAAAAGAGATGTAAAAAATTATTAAACATCTCTTTTTTATTTAATTACTTAATATGCTAAAACAATATGTTAGAAATTTTTTCTTTTATATCATCTAAGGAATCATCATTTGAAACATTATATACTTTAATGTTTTTATAGTTTTCTTTTATTTCTTCAGCAAGTTGTAAATAACAATTTTGTTGCCTAATACTATTGTCAGTAGAAAAATTTAAGTAATCAGGAGCTACTTTTCCTTCTCTTTTTAATCTTTTTTCAAATAAGAAAATATTTTTTAAATATAAGTTAATATAATAAATATCAAAATCCATGTTATTTAAATGTGAAGCAAGTCTATTGAATTCTTTTGTAAATGAATATTGTTTTAAACCTAATCTACAATATACTTCTTCTGTAAAAAAAGTTCTATCAAATAACAGATTAATACTTTGGTTTTCTAAACTTTTAATATAAGTTAATAAATTTTCATACATTATTGTTGCTTTTTTTAATCCAGCAGGAGTAATATCACTTGTACCACATAGTCTGTATAAATTAGTATAATTAAGTGAAAAACGTATAAAGTCAGTGATTGTAGTTTTTCCAGTTCCTTGAGGACCTTCAACTATTATTATTTTTGAGTTAGCCATTTGTTTTCCCCTTTCTTTCATATAATTTTGTAAAGTAAAATACCCTTTTCTAAATTATATATATATGGAAAAATAAAGTCAAGCTAAAATACGCAAAAAGAGCAAATTTAAGCAAATTCAAATGTTATGTAAAACGATTGTTGACAATTAAATTTTGGTATTATATAATGCAGAAAAAATTATGAAAGGAGACATTAATATGTCAGAATTTGAAACTTGAAGATATAATATATTTTTATGTTAGTAACTATTAATGAAAATGCAAATTGATATTTCTTTGAAAGGAGATTTAATGGCATGAAAATTAGTGTAATTGCATCAACAAAAGCAGGATATTTTTTACCAAAAGAAGAGGCAGTTGATTTTTCAGGAAAATCAGCAGGTATTTGTTATTTACCTGATACAGTTGAAACTCTATTTAATGAACCAGTAGAAAAAACGCTAAGAAGAGCTAAAAATAATATAGCCTCAGGTCACCATAGTGTATTTGGACATCCAACATACAACTTGTGTTTTGAAGGAATTCCTAAAATTCTTGCAATGATTTTAAATAATGAAAAGGTGTATAATACATCTGAAAAATCTGCAAGATATACACGTATGGAACCATCTGTTGAAGAGAAAAAGTTATATGAAAAATGGATAGAAATATATAAAGAACAAATACTTTTAAAGTATCCTAAATTTGATGAAAAAAGAGCACAAAAACTTGCGCAGGAAAATGCTAGATACCTTATTAGTGTGTTTACACCTGCAACAATAATGGAATATACAGTTAACTTTGAACAACTTAATTATATAATAAGTTGGGCAAGGGATTATATTTCTAATGAAGGGTATGATGAATTCTCTTTTAAACTTAGAGAAGTATTTAAAGAATTCTTGTATGAAATGCCTAATTTAGAAGTAGACGGATTGAATTCAAGTTTGAAAAATCGTAGCTTTTCTATGTTTGCTAAAAATAAGGTAAGAGATGAAGAGTTCGGTGAGAATTATTCTATTAATTACTTAGCTAGTTTTGCACAATTGGCACAAGCACAAAGGCATAGAACTTTAAGTTATGAAATGACATTACTTGAGACTCCTCAGTATTATATACCACCAATCATTAGGAATACAGAGTTAGAAGAACAGTGGTTAAAAGACATTTCTTCATTAGAGAAATATTTTCCACAGGGAATGTTAGTACATGTTAATGAGAGAGGAACTATTGAAAACTTTGTGCTTAAATGCACAGAACGTTTATGTGGATGTGCACAGTTAGAAATTATGCAACAGACGCAGGTAACTATGAAAAGATATTTAGAAGAATTATCAAAATGCAAAAATCAGAGACTTTACGATTATTTATTACCATATTCTAAAGGCTCACGGTGTACTTTCCCAGGGTGGAAGTGTGATTCTCCATGTATATTTGGTGGTAAAGAGGCAATGTCAAGATGTATATAAAAAAGTAAATTAAAAAATATAAGTTAAGTTATAATAAATAGCAGTGTAGTAAATCTTTTATTACATTGCTATTTTTATGTCAAAAATAATATAAAAATAATGCATAAAATTAAAGAATATAGTCGTAATATTACGATAATATTACAAAATTGCTAGAAAGTACTAATTTTTCAAAGAAATTTATACAAAACACTTGCTTTTTCTATTAAATTGTTTTATAATATATATGATTTGCGTTGAAGTAAGATGTGGCTACTCATAGAAGTAGGGAACTCTTATGGAGCATGTCTGATTTAAAATCAGGCGGCAAGTATAATACTATGTATTTGCCAAATTTAAATTACGTACAAAATATGTTAATTTTGATTTGGTTTTTATATATGTAAAATATGAAACACACGGGGTAGTGTAAAACTTGCTTCGCCAGTAGATTATAGAAAAGGAGTGTTTTACATATGGCAAAAGTAGAGTCAAAAAAAATGAGAATAAGATTAAAAGCTTATGATCATGTAGTGCTAGAGCAAGCAGCTGCAAAGATAGTTGAAGTGGCTAAAAAAACAGGTTCTGAAGTTTCAGGTCCAATTCCACTACCAACAAGAAAAGAAATTATTACAATATTACGTTCTCCACATAAACACAAAGATTCAAGAGAACAATTTGAAATGAGAACTCATAAAAGAGTTATCGATGTATTAGCACCAAACCAAGCTACTGTTGATGCTTTAATGTCAATAGATATGCCAGCTGGTGTAGATATCGAAGTTAAATTATAATTTAAACTACAAGAATTTTAGTAGCTATCCTTAAAATAAGGCAAGAGCGTACCCTATACTAAAAATTCAAAATGCAAAGCAAAGTTTAAAAATTATTAAAGGGAGGAAACAAAAATGGTAAAAGAAATTTACGGTAAAAAAATTGGAATGACACAAATTTTCTCTGAAGATGGTTTAGCAATACCAGTTACAGTTGTAGAAGCAAAACCTTTAACAGTAGTAGCTAAAAAAACTGTTGATAAAGAAGGATACAATGCAATTGTAGTAGCTTTTGGAGAAATCAAAGAAAAAAATGTAAATAAACCAAGAAAAGGTATATTTGAAAAAGCAGGTGTAGAAGTACAAAGACACCTAAAAGAAATCAAAGTTGAAAATGTAGATGAATATGAAATAGGAAGTAAAATTACAGTTGAAGCTTTTGATACAAACGATAGAGTTGATGTACAAGGAACTTCAAAAGGTAAAGGATTCCAAGGTAATATTAAAAGACATGGACAACATAGAGGTCCAATGAGTCATGGTTCTATGTATCATAGAAGACCAGGTTCAATGGGTGCTACATCTACTCCAGGTAGAGTATTTAAAGGTAAAAAACTTCCAGGACATATGGGAAGTGTAACATCTTCAATACTTAACTTAGAAGTAGTAAAAGTAGACTTAGATAAAAACGTTATTTTAGTTAAAGGTTCTATACCAGGAGCTAAAAATTCAATCGTTAAAGTTAAAAAAAGTGTAAAGTAAGAGAAAAGGGAAGGAGGATAAAAAATGCTTAAAGTAGATGTTTTAAATCAAAAAGGTAAAAAAGTAGGAGATATTGAGTTAAACGAAACAGTATTTGGAGTAGAAGTTAATGATGTTGTAGTACATAGTGCATTAGTTAATTACTTAGCAAATCAAAGACAAGGAACTCAATCTACTAAAACTAGAGCTGAAGTTCGTGGTGGTGGAAGAAAACCATGGAGACAAAAAGGAACAGGTAGAGCAAGACAAGGAAGCATTAGAGCTCCACAATGGATAAAAGGTGGTATTGCTTTAGGTCCAAAGCCTAGATCATATAAATATGCAATTCCTAAAAAAATGAGACAACTTGCATTAAAATCTGTTTTAACTTCTAAAGTACAAGAAGGAAACATGATTGTACTAGATAAAATAGAATTAAAAGAAATAAAAACTAAAAACATGATTGAGGTTTTAAATAACTTAAAAGTTAATAAAGCTTTAGTAATGTTAGAAGAGAAAAACTTAAATGTTCAAGCATCAGCTAGAAACATTGCAAATGTGAAAACAACTTTAGTAAATACAATAAATGTATTTGATTTATTAAAATATGATAGTTTAGTTGTAACACAAGAAGCAGTTAAAAAATTAGAGGAGGTGTACGCATAAAATGAAACACGCTGAAGATATAATCATAAAACCTATAATGACAGAAAAATCTTACGCTGGAATAGCTGAAGGTAAATATACTTTTGAAGTAGCTGTTAATGCAACTAAAGTTGATATTAAAAAGGCTGTTGAAGAATTATTTAGTGTTAAAGTATTAAAAGTTAACACAATGAGATATGATGGTAAGAAAAAAAGAGTTGGAGTACACCAAGGGTTAACAAAAGCTTGGAAAAAAGCTATCGTACAAATTGATACAAACCCAGCAGATGAAAAATATCTTGCTAAAGGTGGAAAAGAAGTAAAATCAAACAGAAAATACAAAACTGAAATAGAAGAAATTAGTTCAGCTTTTGCAAACTAACTAGGAGGGAATAAAAATGGGAATAAAATCATTTAAACCTGTTACTCCATCACTTAGAAATATGACAGTTTTAACAAACGAAGAATTAACAAAGTTTGAACCAGAAAAGAAATTATTAACAAAATTAAAGAAAAATGCTGGAAGAAATAATACTGGTAAAATAACTGTAAGACATCATGGTGGTGGAAGCAGAAGAAAATATAGAATAATTGATTTTAAAAGAAATAAAGTAGATATGGAAGCTACTGTAATAGGAATTGAGTATGATCCAAACAGAACTTCAAATATAGCTTTAATCGAATATGAAGATGGTGAAAGAGCATATATTATAGCTCCATTAAATTTAAAAGATGGTGACAAAGTAATATCAGCAGAAAAAGCAGATATAAAACCAGGAAACTGTATGCCAATAAAATCTATACCAGTAGGTACAATGATATATAACATTGAACTACACAAAGGTAAGGGTGCACAATTTGTAAGAAGTGCAGGTATGTCAGCACAACTTATGGCAAAAGAAGGAAAATATGCACATGTAAGAATGCCTTCTGGAGAAATGAGACTTATACTTGTTGATTGTAGAGCATGTATTGGTCAAGTTGGTAATTTAGACCATGAAAATGTAAAAATAGGTAAAGCTGGTAAAACTAGACATATGGGAATTAGACCTACTGTAAGAGGTAGTGTTATGAACCCTGTAGATCACCCACATGGTGGTGGTGAAGGTAGAGCACCAGTTGGACACACTGGTCCGCGTACTCCTTGGGGTAAACCAGCACTTGGTTATAAAACTAGAAAAAGTAACCATAGAACAGACAAATATATTGTTAAAAGAAGAAATAAAAAATAGAAATATTGGAGGGATAGAATATGTCAAGATCGCTTAAAAAAGGACCTTACGTAGATGAAAGATTACTTGCAAGAGTAGAAAAATTAAATGCTGAAGATAAAAAAGAAGCTTTAAAAACTTGGTCAAGAAGGTCTACAATATATCCTCAAATGATTGGTCATACAATAGCAGTACATGATGGTAGAAAACATGTTCCAGTATATATTACTGAAGAAATGATAGGACATAAATTAGGAGAATTTGCTCCTACAAGACTTTTCAGAGGACACGCAGGAGATAAAAAATCAAAATTAAAAAAATAAACTAAAAAAGGAGGAGCCTTAAAATGGAAGAGAAAATAGCAAAAGCAGAATTACGTCATGCAAGAATAAGTGCAAGAAAAGTAAAAATTGTTATAGATTTAATTAGAGGCAAAAAAGTAAATGAAGCAATAGCTACATTAAAATACACTAACAAAGCTGCTGCACCTGTAGTTGAAAAATTAGTAAAATCAGCTGCTGCAAATGCTGTAAATAATCATCATATGGATGAAACAAAATTATATGTTAGTGAAATATTTGCTAACCAAGGGCCAACTATGAAAAGAATTATGCCAAGAGCAAAGGGTAGTGCAAATAGAATAAGAAAAAGAACAAGTCACATAACAGTTGTGTTAAAAGAAGCTTAAAAATTAAGGAGGTAAGTTTAAAATGGGTCAAAAAGTTAATCCACATGGTCTAAGAGTTGGAATAATTAAAGATTGGTCATCAACTTGGTATGCAAATAAAAAAGATTATTCTGATAATTTAGTAGAAGATTACAAAATTAGAAAATATTTAAAAGACTTACTTAAACCAGCAGGAATAAATAAGTTAGATATTTCTAGAAAAGGAAATAAAGTCTTAGTTGATATCTATACTGCAAAACCTGGTATGATAATAGGTAAAGGCGGAGCTGCAATAGAAGAACTAAGAGTTAAATTAAATAAAATGGTAGGTAAAGAAGTATCTTTAAATATAGTAGAAATAAAAGATATAGATTTAGCTGCACAATTAGTAGCAGAAAATATAGCTATTCAACTTGAAAAAAGAATTTCATTTAGAAAAGCTATGAAACAATCAATGCAAAAAACAATGAAAGCAGGAGCTTTAGGAATAAAAACTGCAGTATCAGGACGTTTAGGTGGTGCAGAAATTGCAAGAACTGAATCATATAGTGATGGTACAATACCTTTACAAACTTTAAGAGCAGATATTGATTATGGTTTTGCTGAAGCAAAAACTACATATGGAATTATAGGTGTTAAAGTTTGGATATATAAAGGTGATGTACTTCCTGCTAAAAAAGATGTAAAAGGAGGTAACTAAAAATGTTGTCACCAAAAAGAACAAAATTTAGAAAAGTACAAAAAGGTTCAAACAAAGGTAGAGCTATGAGAGGTAATAGAGTAGTAGATGGAGATTATGGAATACAAGCTTTAGAACCAGCATGGATAACTGCTAACCAAATTGAATCTGTAAGGGTAACTTTATCAAGATATACTAAAAAAGTTGGTAAAACTTGGATTAAAATATTTCCAGATAAACCAATAACTAAAAAACCAGCAGAAACTCGTATGGGTTCTGGTAAAGGTAATCCAGAATACTTTGTTGCAGTTGTAAAACCAGGAAGAATATTATTTGAAATAACTGGTCTTAGTGAAGCAACAAGTAAAGAAGCTTTGAAAAAAGCAATACATAAACTTCCTATAAAATGTAAAATAGTAAGTAAGGCTGAACAAGAAGCAGCTGAAAATGCAAAGGAAGAGAAGGGGGAGTAGCAAATGAAATCTAGTAAAATGAATGAATACGTAAATATGTCAGTTGAAGATTTACAAAAAGAATTAAAAGAATTAAAGCAAGAACTATTTAAATTAAGATTTCAACATGCACTTAATGGTCTTGACAACCCTAAAAAAATAAAATTAGTTAAGAAAAATATAGCAAGAGTAAATACAGAAATAACTAAGAAAGCAAATAATTAGTGGTAAAGGAGGATTAAAATACATGGAAAGAAATTTGAGAAAAGTTAAACAAGGTAAAGTTGTAAGCAATAAAATGGATAAAACTATTGTTGTTAGAATTGACACTAAAACAAAAGATCCACTTTATGGAAAAATTGTAAATAAAACTTTAAAAATTAAGGCTCACGATGAAGAAAATGTATGCAACATTGGAGACATTGTAGAAGTAATGGAAACTAGACCACTAAGCAAAGATAAAAGATATAGACTAGTAAGAGTTGTGGAAAAAGTTAAATAGTAATTTAGTAAGTTTGAAGGGAGGACAAATCCATGATACAACAACAAACAAGATTAAAAGTTGGAGATAACACAGGTGCAAAAGAAATTATGTGTATCCGTGTTTTAGGTGGACATCACAGAAAATGGGGAAACATTGGCGATGTTATAGTTGCTTCTGTTAAAAAAGCAGCACCTGGTGGGTCTGTAAAAAAAGGTGATGTTGTTAAAGCTGTTATAGTTAGATCAAAAAGAGGTCTAAGACGTGACGATGGTTCATATATAAGATTTGATGAAAACGCTGCAGTTATAATCAAAGATGATAAAACACCAAAGGGTACACGTATTTTTGGACCAGTAGCAAGAGAACTAAGAGATAAAGACTACATGAAGATCATATCTCTAGCACCAGAAGTTCTTTAAATTTCGGAGGTGAAAGAAAGTGGTAGTTAAAACAAAATTAAAAAAAGGCGATACTGTTATAGTAAACTCTGGTTCTGAAAAAGGTAAAAAAGGTGAAATTATCGCAATAGATAGAAAAAACGGTAAAGTACTTGTTAAAGATGTAAATATAAGAACAATGCACGTTAAAGCTAAAAAACAAGGACAAGAATCAGGAATAATAAAAAAAGAAGGCTATATAAATGTATCAAAAGTAAATTATTATTGTGAAAAATGTGAAAAAGGCGTAAAACTTGGAATAAAAGTTTCAGAAGATGGAACAAAACAAAGATTTTGTAAAAAATGTGAAGAAGTAAAGTAAGGAGGGGAAAATAAATGAACCTTAAAGAAGAATATAAAGCAAAAATAGCTCCTGCATTAAAAGAAAAATTTGGGTATAAATCAATTATGCAAGCACCTAAATTAGAAAAAATAGTTATAAATATGGGAGTTTCTGATATAAAAGAAAATTCTAAAGCTTTAGAAAATGCGATGAGAGATCTAGAAACAATTGCGGGACAAAAACCAATTGTTACTAAAGCAAAAAAATCTATTGCTGCTTTTAAAGTAAGAGAAGGTATGGATCTTGGTTGTAAAGTAACATTAAGATCTGATAAAATGTATGATTTTGCTACTAAATTATTTAACGTAGCACTTCCTCGTGTAAGAGATTTTAAAGGATTAAATCCTAAATCTTTCGATGGAAGAGGTAATTATTCAATGGGTGTTAAAGAACAATTAATATTCCCTGAAATTGAATATGATAAAATAGATAAAGTTAGAGGAATGGACGTTATTTTTGTAACAACTGCAAAAACTGACGAAGAAGCAAAAGCATTACTAGAGATGCTAGGCTTACCATTTGCAAAGTAAGGAGGACTTAAGCATGGCAAAAAAATCTATGATTGCTAAACAACAAAGAAAACCTAAGTTTAGCACAAGATATTATAATAGATGTAAAATATGTGGTAGACCACATTCATACATGAGAAAATTTGGAATATGCCGTCTATGCTTTAGAAAATTAGCATATCAAGGAGAAATACCAGGAGTTAAAAAAGCAAGCTGGTAAGAAGGAGGTAAAAATCAATGAATGATCCAATTTCAGACATGTTAACAAGAATAAGAAATGCTAACACTCAAAGACATGATACAGTTGACATTCCTTATTCAAAAGTTAAAAATGCAATAGCTGATATATTGGTAGAAGAAGGATTTGTAAAATCATCTGATATATTACAAGATTCAACTCGTCAAACTATCAGACTTACATTAAAATATGAAGGAAAGACAAGAGTATTACAAGGATTAAAAAGAATTAGTAAACCAGGTCTTAGAATATATGCAAATGTTGAAGAATTACCAAGAGTTTTAAATGGTTTAGGTATCGCTATTATTTCTACATCTAAAGGAATAATGACTGATAAAAAAGCTAGAAAAGAAAACGTTGCAGGTGAAGTTTTAGCATATGTATGGTAAAATTTTTAAATAAATTATAAAGGAGGGTATACCATGTCAAGAATAGGTAAAAATCCTATTGAAATACCACAAGGTGTCGAAGTTAAAATAGATAATCATGTTGTTACAGTAAAAGGACCAAAAGGAACTTTAACACAAGAATTCTTAAAAGATGTAAATATAGCTATGGAAGATAATAAAGTAGTTGTTACTTTAGCTAATGAAAAAGCATCAAATATTCATGGGTTAACAAGAACTTTAATAAATAATATGGTAATTGGTGTAACTAATGGTTTTGAAAAGGCATTAGAAATAAATGGTATAGGATACAGAGCACAAAAACAAGGTAATAAATTAGTATTAACTTTAGGTTACTCACATCCTGTTGAAGTTGTAGAACCTGAAGGAATAACTATAGATGTACCAGCACAAAACTCTATAATTGTTAAAGGTATAGACAAACAATTAGTAGGTCAAGTTGCTGCAAATATAAGAGAATATAAATTACCAGAACCATATAAAGGTAAAGGAATTAAATACGTTGGCGAACATATAAGAAGAAAAGAAGGAAAAGCTGGCGGTAAGAAATAAACCTAAATTTTAAAGGAGGGAGACTTACACATGATTAAAAAGGAAAGTAGAAAAGTGACTAGAGCTGTTAGACAAAAAAGAGTTAGAGCAACAGTTAAAGGAACAGCTGAAAGACCAAGACTTTGTGTATTTAGAAGTTTAAATAATATATATGCACAAATAATTGATGATGACGCACAAGTTACTTTACTTACAGCATCAACACTAGATAAAGAAGTAAAAACTAAAGCATCTAATATTGAAGCTGCAACAGAAGTTGGGACACTTGTAGCAAAACGTGCTATTAAAAAGAATATCAAAACAGTAGTTTTTGATAGAAATGGATATTTATATCATGGAAAAGTTAAAGCATTAGCTGATGCTGCCAGAGCTGCAGGATTAGAATTCTAGTAGAAAGGAGAAACCATAAAATGGCTGAAACAAAACAAGAATTAAAAGAAAAAGTTGTTAGTGTAAACAGAGTTGCTAAAGTTGTTAAAGGTGGTAGAACATTTAGATTTAGCGTACTTGTAGTTGTAGGTGATGAAAATGGTAACGTAGGTGTTGGAACTGGTAAATCAGCTGAAGTACCTGAAGCTATAAAAAAAGCTTCAGAAGATGCAAGAAAAAATCTTGTAAATGTATCTTTAGTTAATGGAACAATACCACATGAATTAACTGTTAATTTTGGTTCATCTAAAGTAATTTTAAAACCAGCAGTTGAAGGTACAGGTGTTATCGCAGGTGGAGCAGTAAGACCAGTATTAGAACTTGCAGGTGTAAAAAATGTAACAGCTAAGACATTAGGATCACGTAATAGCAGAAATGTAGTATACGCTACACTTAAAGCTTTAAAAGCTATGAGAACACCAGAAGAAGTTGCAAGACTTAGAGGTAAAACAGTAGCTGAAATATTAAAATAAAAATATTAGAGAGGAGGGCGTATCTTATGAAAATGCACGATTTAGGTCCAGCATATGGATCAACTTCTACTAGAACAAGAAGAGGTAGAGGTATGGGAAGTGGCCTTGGAAAAACTGCTGGTAGTGGTCATAAAGGACAAAAAGCTAGAAGCGGTGGAAGCATTAGAAGAGGCTTTGAAGGTGGACAAACACCTTTATATAGAAGAATTCCTAAAAGAGGATTTAAAAATCATTTTGCAACTGAATACGCTATTGTAAACGTAAGTGATTTAGAAAAATTTGATAATGATACAGTTGTAAACACAGAACTTTTATTATCTGAAGGAATGATAAAAAAAGAATTAGACGGATTAAAAGTTTTAGGTAATGGAAATTTAACTAAAAAACTTACAGTTGTAGCAAAAAAAGTTTCAAATTCTGCCAAAGAAAAAATAGAAGCTGTAGGTGGAAAGATAGAGGTGAAGTAACATGCTTCAAACCCTAAAAGATATATTTTCAGTAAAAGATATAAAAAAGAAAATTATATTTACAATATTTATAATTTTACTTTATAGAGTAGGATCTTTTATAACTGTTCCAGGAATTGATAAGATCTCATTTATGGATCAAGTTGGAACATCTGGTGGGATAGTTGGTACAATTAATTTAATATCTGGTGGTGCTTTTGGTAGATTTTCAATACTTGCCATGACAATAGGGCCATATATTACAGCGTCAATCGTACTTAACTTACTACAAGTTATAATTCCTTCTTTAGAAAAATTAGCTAAAGAAGGTGAAGAAGGAAGAAAAAAATTATCTAAATATACAAAGTTATTAACAATAGCTTTTGGATTAGTTGAAGCTATAGGACTATATATAACATATAGAGCTTATTTACTTCCACAATTAACATATGGAGCAGGTGCTGTTATGGGATGCTTGTTATTTATAACTTCACTTATGGCAGGTACTGCACTACTTACTTGGCTTGGAGATAAAATAACAGAATATGGTATTGGTAATGGTATTTCTATGATAGTTTTTGTAGGTATCATATCTCGTATACCATCTGGTGCGACAGCGCTTTATAGCTTTGCAAAAGGTGGAATTACAAATATATTAATAGTTGTAGCTTTAGTTATTGCTATGATAGTTGTAATTGCAGGTGTTATTTATGTTCAACAAGCTGAACGTAGAATACCAGTAAACTATGCCAAACGTGTAGTTGGAAGAAAAATGTATGGTGGTCAAAATACTCATATTCCTATTAAAGTAGCAATGGCAGGTGTTATGCCAATAATCTTTGCAATGTCATTTATGATGTTCCCAGGGGTTATTATAAATCTTGCTACAAAAGGAAATCCAACAGGCTTTTGGGGAGTAGTAAATAATTTATTCTCTGTTTCTGAGGGAAGTGCATGGTATTATTTAGTATCATATTCTCTAATATATATGTTACTTATTATTGGATTTACATTTGTTTATACATTATTTATTGTAAATCCAGTAGAAATATCAAACCAATTAAAGAAAAATGGAGGATTTGTACCAGGTATAAGAGCTGGAAAAAATACTTCTGATTATATTTCAAAAGTATTAAAATATATAACTGCTGTAGGTGCAATATTTTTAGCATTAATTGCAGTACTTCCAGTATTATTACAAGGTGTAGTACCAGTATCAATTTCTTTTGGTGGTACTTCTGTACTTATAGTAGTAAGTGTTGCACTAGAAATTCTTAAGAATTTAGAAACACAAATGGTAAGTAGACACTATACAGGTTTTTTAAATAAATAATAAATGAATATAATATGAAATAGCACTCAAAAGAGTGTTATTTTTTATAGAAATAAAAAACTAGTAGTATCACTTTTACATCTACTGATTTTACTTGATTAAATTACATAATTTTATTGACGTAGTTAAAATATTTTGATATAATATCTTAGCAACCAGTTACAATTATTTTTTATTAAAAATAAGGAGAATAGCATGAAAGATGAAAAAATTATATCTATTGAAGATATAAAATGTAAACAAATAGTAGAACTTATTAAGTTTTCAACAGAAAGAATTTTAAGGTTTAAAAATGTAGTAAATTCTAATTTGAAATATGCACATTTAAAAGCTCCTAAAATTTTAATCATCAGAAAAGAAAATGAGTTGGTAAGTGATTATAACGGAGTAAAGCCTGGATATAAATATAGAGTGTTTTGGTGTTTGACATATTTAGATGTAAATGATGAATCTAGCATATTTAAAACGTTTGAATTTCAAAGTCCTAAAGAAGGTCTAAAAAGATATTGGCCTCCACATATTAGACGTGATAATATATTTAATTTTTTGAATACAATGAATGAAGATGATAGCAGGTGGCCTCCATTTTTTGTTTTTTTTGAAGCTGTTATTAGCGAAGAAAGTAATAAAAATACAATGATAAATTTTGGTGGACATGATATACCAAATTTTAGATTATACATAAGTGATTATTGTTATGAGGATACTTGCTATGATTATGAAAAAGGACCAAAGTTTAGTAAGACAACATTCCAAGGCTCAGAGGGGAAAATTGAATGCTTTTTAGAACCGAATAAAATTTGTGAATATATAGATATAATTGATAAAAACTATAGTAGATTTGAAAATCAAATTAATATATGCCAGCAATTAAGGGATACTAAGGTTGAAATTGATTTGTATGAATATATACTTAATAATGAAGTTAAAGCTGATTTAGATAGTTAATTTATAATAATTATATATTAA
This sequence comes from uncultured Clostridium sp., assembly GCA_947361355.1. Lineage (GTDB taxonomy): Bacteria > Bacillota > Clostridia > TANB77 > CAG-465 > CAG-465. Next base: position 21,488 of record CANAIR010000008.1, on the reverse strand, counting down.
AGAAATGAAATTAAAAAGAAAAATCATATGCTAGGTTTGCATTTGATTTTTCTTTTTCTATCTATAGTAGTATATTTCATATTTTAGTATTTTTTATTTGAATTAATTGTCCAAATGGCGTAGTACTGTGTTTAAGTAAGAATATATATTTACTTGACGATAAAAACTATATGATACCAATTGAGTAATATATAGTTGATAATTATTTATAATTAGAATTATACAAATATATAAAAAGCAAGCTATTTTTACGCTTGCTTTTTATATATTTGTTATTTTATTATTGGTTAGGTTGTTTTGATTGTAATTGGTTAGCAGATTGAGCTACCATTTTTTTTACCATTTCACCACCAATAGAACCAGCTTGTTTTGATGTTAAATCACCATTATAACCTTCTTTTAGGTTAACACCAATTTCATTAGCTACTTCATATTTAAATTTGTTTAAAGCAGCTTTAGCTTGTTTGTTTGTCATTTTGCTGTTTGATGCCATTTTATTCACCTCCATTTAATATTAATTTGTGCATATTTTAAGTAATTATACATAAATTTTAATTTTTTTTATATTAAAATAAAATAGTGAGTAACGAATTAAAATGTACTCACTATTTTTTTAATAACTAATACTTAATTATTGGTTAGGTTGTTGTGCTTGCATTTGGTTAGCAGCTTGAGCTACCATTTTTTTAACCATTTCACCACCAATAGAACCAGCTTCTCTAGATGTTAAATCACCGTTATAACCTTGTTTTAAGTTAACACCTAATTCGTTAGCTACTTCATATTTGAATTGATTTAAAGCAGCTTTAGCTTGTTTGTTTGTCATTTTGCTGTTTGATGCCATTGTAATTCACCTCCAATGTTCATTAAATAGTAAAACTAACATAAAATTTGTTTTACACTAATAATTTGTGTCATTTTTTTAAAATCATACATAAAAATAAAAAAAAATTGAAAAATATAAAAAAAATGTGAAAAATAAGGCAACATCGACAAAAGTCGACCATAACATATTAAAAAAAGACTTGCTTTTTTATAAAAAATTATATATAATTGGATTACGCTATTAAGTAAATGATATAGGAGGTATTTTAAGTGAGCAGCAAAGCTAAAATTGTTATTATAGATGATAACAAAGAATTTGTAAAATTATTAAGTATGTATATTAATAACCAAGAGGATATGGAGGTAGTGGAAACAGCAAACGATGGTCAAAATGTTTTAAATATTATAAAAAAACATGAACCAGATATTTTATTATTAGATATAATAATGCCTGAAAAAGATGGATTAGCTGTATTAGAAGATATGGTAAATGATGAAAGTATTACTATGCCAACTACTATTGTTATGTCAGCAATTGGACAAGAAAAAATTACACAAAAAGCTATTTTACTTGGTGCAACATATTATGTTGTAAAGCCATTTGATATGGCTACATTAGTAGAAAGATTAAGGGACCTTTTAAAGGCTGATATATCTTATGATAATACAGCTCAAACAACATGTTATACAAAAGCTTCAATAGATAATAGTACACCAAGCGAATCAATTGAAGTTAGAGCTACAAATATTATTCATGATGTAGGAGTACCAGCACATATAAAAGGATATCAATATATTAGGGAAGCAATTTTACTAGCAGTACAAAATGAAGAGATAATAAATTCAATTACTAAAGCATTGTATCCAACTTTGGCTAGAAAATTTAATACAACTCCTTCAAGGGTAGAACGTGCAATAAGGCATGCAATTGAGGTGGCATGGAATAGAGGACAAATTGAAATGCACGATAAAATATTTGGTTATACTGTTAATTCAAATAAAGGAAAACCAACGAATTCAGAATTTATAGCTATGATAGCAGATAGATTAAGACTTGAAGATAGAGCAACAATGAGAAGATAATAAAAAAAGAAAATATAAGCTTGACTAAGTTGTAACTTATATTTTCTAATAACGACTAAGGTGTGTTATTTTCCTTTACACAATATTCAATCATGTTAACTATTATATTATTAAAAGAAGTATTATTTTTTTTTGCTATTTCTTCAACTTGTTCTATAAGATCATTTCTTATATAAAGACTTTTGTAACTAGCCTTTACTTTTGACTTTTTATAATCTAAATTTATACTAATAATAACCACCTCCAATAAATATATTTTACACTATTATAATGTGAATTAATATATTAGAATTGTCTAATGTATATATTGCAATACTAATTGTGTTATGATATAATTTTATAAAACGTAAAAGGTGGTCTAGATGGGAAAAGACATAATTATTTATATAGTATTGGTAATAATTAGTATGTTTATATATTGGTTATTATTAAAAAGAAAATGTAGTATTATAAGAAGAGAAAAAGAAAATTTAGAAATACAAAAGGAAACAAGTAAAAGATTAGTATGTATTTTTTACAAAATACTAAATAATAAATAAGTTTATACTTTACATATTTTCCAATATATAATATAATTAATATATTAAGATAGGTGAGATATATGTTAGATAAAGTGTATAATGATTTAGATGAATGTGTAAAAGATGCTGTTAATTTAGCTTCTGAATATGCAAAAGATGGTGTTGAAAGAGGAATTGGTGGACCTTTTGGGGCTGCAATTATTCAAAGAACAAATGATGGCTACAAAATTATAGTGATAGCTAGAAATACTGTTCTTATGGAAAAAGATCCTACGGCTCATGCGGAAGTAAATGCTATAAGAAAAGCATCAAGAATTTTAGGGAAGTATGATTTGCAGGACTGCATATTAATTTCTACTGCAAAAAGTTGTCCTATGTGTATATCTGCTGCTTGTTGGGCTAGAATTCCATCAGTAAAGTATGTTTTAGACTATGACTTTACATCTGCTCATGGATTTATAGACAAAGAAATATCTGCTTATATTAAGGGGAAAAATTCTATAATTAAAGAAGTAAAAATTAAAAATGAATATGCTAAAGTTCCTTTTAGTGTGTGGCAAGAAAAAGATGATAAAATTGAATATTAAAAGATATTGTAAAAAAGGTAGAAGTATTTAATCCATATCAAATACTTCTGCCTTTTTATATTTTACGTTTTAGTTTTTATTTAATTTTTTTATAATTTCTTTTTCAATGAGTGATGGAACATAAAATGATATATTTTCATCAAGATATGCAAGTTCTCGTGTTGTACTAGAACTTATAAAATCATATTTATGGTCAGCGGTCAAAAATACAGTCTCAACATTTGAAATAGTAGAATTTACCTTAGATAGATTAAGTTCACACTCAAAATCTGTTACATTTCTAAATCCACGAATCATTGCTTTACAATTATATTTTTCAGCAACTTTAACACTAGCTTTTCCCGCTTCAACTAGTATAACTCTTACTTTATTATTATATTTATATAAATTTTTTATTATATTGTATCTTTCCTGCAAAGTAAACATAGTAGCTTTTTTTGATGAATTTGCAGTAACAGCAACAATTATTTCATCAAATCCTAATTTTAACGTTTTTTCAATAATATTCATATGACCATAAGTGATTGGGTCAAAGCTTCCAGGGTAATATGCAATTTTTTTGTTATCATTTAGTGTAGTTATTACAGTAGATATATATAATACTAAATCATCAATTGTAGTTTCTTCATTATTTTTAATAACTTTATCAAAATCAAATTCACAATATTTAACACTAGAGTTTTCTCTTTTTTGAAATTTTTCTTCTGATATGTTGTCTCTATGAATTATTCTTTCTTTTCTCTTATCTATATCACATTTGATTAATAACTTAAAATTGCACATATTAAAATACTTTTTTATCATAGGTAGTAAAGCATAATCAAATATAACATAATCACATTCATCCAAATATACTAACATGTTGTCTATTTGTTTACACATATGTGGTAGTGTAATTGAATTTAGTGTTTTTAGTGCCAAAGTATCATTAAATACTAAATTGCTTAGTTTCTTTCTAGAAATTATTCCATTTTCGTCTAGTATTTTTTCACCAAATGTTTTCTTTAATGATTTTTGTACGTAAGAATTTTCTTTTACAACAATATGTCCAATTTCATCAAAGTCTATTATAGCTACTTTTTTATTAATTGATTTTAAATAGTTACATAAAAGTTTAGAAAAATAACTTTTTCCACTGCCTGATTTTCCACTTATTCCTATAATATACATAGTTTTCCTCCAATTCTTTTAATTAAAATAATTTTTTATTGTTTTTATTATTATACCACTATTGTCAAATTAATATTTTTTTAAGTACAAATTTTTTTAGATTAAAAGTTGAATTTTATATAGTAAAAATAATAAATAAATAAATAGAAATGTTAGCAAAACACTTGACATAAAAAATAAAATTTGGTATAATATAATACAAGTGGTATGTAACAATAAAGAATAATTTCTTATTGGTAATAGTCGTAAGAGAAATAATATCTTTATTGTTAAGTAAAAAACAGGAGGAATATATCATGAAAGAATATTTTGAACTGAACAAGGAAGAAGAAATGAGAGTAGAGGAAAAGTTTGGTCTGGAAGAGGAATTTGAACCAGATGAAGAAGAATTAGAAGAGGAGTTTAAACCAAAAGACCGCAATACACGGTTTAACCGGCTTGTAAATAAAAACAAAGAGAAAAGACACAAAAAAAGCATAGCTAAAAAGTCGGGTGCATACAAGTGCAAGGGTGTGCATTGTACCAGTCCAACCAAAAGCAAGAAAAAATGGAAAACGTCATCACACAGGCTGGAGCGCAGGAAACCGTTTGACGAAATGGAAACTTTTAAACCTAACAGACGGGAGATACAAAATACTGATATTCCGCAAAGTCAGTATGTATCGCTTTTAGCACTTAGGCAGTAATAGCAATAAGGTAGTAAATAAAAACATTGAGATTACATTGTAGTTTCAATGTTTTTATTTTATGTGTATTATAAAAAATTGTAAAGTTTTAAAAATATATGTAAAAATAATTGATAAATTAATGGTAACATTATATAATATATTTGTATATAATTTTTGAGGTTATGATATTATGGAAAAAAATAAAAGTATAATATTAGTTGTAATATTAGTGGTTGTGTTTATTTCATCAGTATATATTATACAAAATATGTTTTGGGTAAGCGAAGATAATAAAGTAAGCAATGTGGAAAAACAGACAAATGAATATAAATTTTATGAATTTATTTCTAATAATTCTGTTGATTGTGATAGGATGAAATATGTATATAAAAAATTAGAAAAAAAGTATGGGGATAGAGTAGATTTTAAAGTTATTAATATGTCAGAAGATACATCTATAAGTAATAAATATAAAGTTAGAGTTACACCAACTTTTTTATTGTTAGATAAGTATGGAAATGTTGTAAAACGTACAAATGGAATTATAGAGTATGAACAACTTAGTGATATGATTGCAAAAGTTATAACAAAATAAAGTATAATATGTGATAAATAATTTTTATTTATTGCATATTTTTTATTTATAAATTTTATGTTTAAATGTGCTTGTTTTACAGGCTAAACTTGACAAATTAGCATAAAAATAGTACAATGTAAAAGAAAAATGTAAAACACGTTTTGTATAAAAAATGCAATGTAAGTTAAAAATATTACAATGCAATATAAAAAGGATGAAAAAAATGGGTAATGTAAATAAAAATAAAGTTATAGATTTAAAGAACTTTTCAACTAGATTGGTTATACTATCATTAATAACTGTTATTTCTGTAATAATATTATTAGTAAATCCTGAGACTTTGTATATAGATTTGTTGGTTATACTTGTTATTACTTTGCTTTCTATATATATATGTATTAAAGAAATGAGAAGTAGAAATTTAAGAATACAGGAACTTTCAAAAAGTGTTGATATAGTTCTAAAAGATAGTTTGAATTTGATAGATATTCCTATGGTAATGATGAATGAAAAAAATCAAATTATTTGGCAAAATAGTGTATCTAAACATATATTACCAAAGGAATATATTATTGATGTATCATATAAATTAGAAAAAATGTTAAAACAATCTGAGACAGCATCTGTAATAGAAGATATTGGAAATGGTGAAGTGTATGCTGGAATAGGTAACTATATAAAATTTTCCAATTTTAACTGTATGCTTGTTTCTTTTATTAATAAAACAGACGAAAACAATTTAAAAGAAGCACTCGAAAATACTAAAATGGCTGTTGGCATGATATTTATAGATAATTATGAGGAAACATTACAAGGGCTAAATGAGATAAAAAAAGCTGAGATCTCATCACAACTTTCTAAAATGATTATGGAATGGGTATTGGATAATAACGGAGTTTTAACAAAAGTAGATAAGGATAAATATGTGATGTTTGTAGAAAAGCAATATGTAGATCAAATGGAAAAAAGTACATTTGATATACTAGAACGCGTTAGAAATATTACAGATGAAACTAAGTTACCTATTACTATTTCTATTGGAATGTCATATAATGAACCTACTATAAACGAAAGATATGTTGCAAGCACATCTGCTTTAGATATAGCACTTGGTCGTGGTGGTGATCAAGCTGTTATAAAAAAAGATAAGAAATTTGATTTTTATGGTGGTTCTAATATTGGACTTGAAAAAACAAGTAGAGTAAGAGCAAGAACAATAGCTCAAGCCTTAAGAGAAATAATTAATAAATCTGATAAAGTTTATATTATGGGACACAAAAATTCAGATATAGACTGTATTGGAGCAGCAGTTGGAATATATAAAATTGTAAAATCGTTAGGTAAAGAGGCAAATATAGTAATTGATGCAAAATGTAATAGTAGTACTAAATCTATAATAAATAAAATCAAGACAATTTCTGAATATGAAAATGTGTTTATAACAGTTTCTGAAATGAAAAAACAAGATTTTACTAATTCGTTGTTGGTAGTTGTAGATACTCATAAAAAGTCTTATTTAACAAATCCTGAAGTATTAGATTCATTTGAAAAAGTAGTTGTAATAGATCATCATAGACGTGGTCCTGAATTTATAGACAATGCTTTACTTACTTATCATGAAATATATGCTTCGTCAGCATCTGAGTTAGTTACTGAACTGCTTATGTATTTAGATAATATTAAACTTACATCAATTGAAGCAGAAAGTTTATATGCTGGAATAGTTATAGATACTAAGAACTTTATTTTTAAAACTGGTGTTAGAACGTTTGAAGTGGCAGCATATTTAAAAAAATATGGTATAGATTTAACAGAAGTAAAGCAGTTATTTCAAAATGATTTTGAAACTTATGTTGCAAAAGTAGAAATTGTAAAAAATGCAGAAATAGTTCATAGTCAAATTGCTATTTCAATAAGTGAGGAAGAATACGATGATATGCCAATAATTGCAGCTCAAGCAGCAGACGAATTATTATCAATAGCTGGAATATTTGCATCTTTTGTTCTTTGTAAAGTAGATGATGTTGTTATGATATCTGGTAGATCAATGGGAGATATAAATGTTCAATCAATACTTGAAAAAATTGGCGGAGGAGGGCATTTGAGTTTTGCAGGTGCGCAAATTGCAGGTGTTTCTATTGAAGAAGCTAAGAAAAAATTGATTGAAAGTATAGATGAATATTATAAAAAAGATTAGAACTTAAAATAGGAGGGAGTTATGAAAGTAGTATTAAACAAGGATGTAAAAGGACTTGGGAAAAAATTACAAATAGTAGATGTTAGTGAGGGATATGCTAGAAATTTTTTATTTCCTAGAAAGCTTGCGTTAATTGCAGACAATAAAAATATAAGTGAAGCTAATACAAAAAATGCAGCAATTGCTTTTAAAAAAAAGACAGAATATGATGCAGCAGTAGAGCTTAAAAACAAAATTGAGAAAACATATATAGAATTTAGGCATAAAGTAGGTGAGTCAAGCAAACTTTTTGGAAGTGTTACAGAAAAAGAGATTGCTGATGAGGCAAGTAAAAAATTTAATACAGATATAAGTAAAAAGAAAGTAATAATAAAAACTCCTATAAAAAATTTAGGTACATATAATGTTAATATTAAATTATATGAGGGAGTTATTGCAGATTTAAAAGTTATTGTTGTCGGATTGTAGGTGTTTAGTGTGGAAAATGAAATCGTAAATAGAGTTCAACCAAGTGATACTATTGCCGAACAAGCAGTTTTAGGTTCTATGCTAGTTGATAAAGATGCTACAATAGCAGCAATGGAAATTTTAAAACCAGAGGATTTTTATCGAGAAGATAATAAGGAAATATATGCTGCGATGTTAGAACTTTATGGCTTAGGTCAGCAAATTGATATGATAACATTATCAGATCAGTTAAAACTTCGTGGCACTTTGGAAAAGGTTGGCGATACTTCATATATTGCTACTCTTATTGATAATGTACCTACAACATCAAATATAGAAAGTTACGTAAAAATAGTAGAGCAAAAATCAGTTTTAAGACAATTAATAAAAGTTGCAAATGATATATTAAAAATGGGCTATTCTCAAACAGAAGAGGTAGACACAATTATAGAACAAACAGAAAAAAAAGTGTTTGATGTACTTCAAAATAGAAATACAAGGGGATATTCTAGTATAAAAGAAGTACTTATAACAGCTTTTGATATGTTAGAACAGATGTATCAAAATAAAAATAAAGTATCTGGTGTTGAATCAGGATTTATAGACCTTGATCAAAAGATTTCTGGCTTAAATCCAGGTGCACTTTTAATTGTTGCAGCGCGTCCTGCAATGGGAAAATCTGCTTTTGTACTTAATATAGCAAATTATGTTGCTATGCACGCTAAGACTCCTGTAATGGTGTTTAGCCTGGAAATGTCCAAAGAAGAAATGATAAATAGAATACTTGCTAGTGAAGCAGAAGTCGATAGTATGAAAATAAAAAATGGTAATGATTTAACTTCAGAAGATTGGCTAAAATTAGGACAAGCAAGTGGTAGATTATCAAATATTCCATTATATATAGATGATACACCAGGACTTACTTCAACAGAGCTTAGGGCAAAATGTAGAAAAGCAAAATTAGAAAAGGATATTGGATTAGTAATAATTGACTATCTGCAACTTATGGAGTCTAATGTTAAAAGTTCTTCAAGACAACAAGAAATTTCTGAGATAAGTAGGTCTCTTAAAATACTTGCAAAAGAACTTTCAGTTCCAGTAATTGCTTTATCACAACTTAGTCGTGCTACCGAATCGAGAACTGATCATAAACCTATGTTAAGTGATTTACGTGAATCTGGTGCAATAGAACAAGATGCGGATATTGTTATGTTTATACATAGAGAAGATTATTATAATCCAGAAACTGAAAAAAAGAATATAGCTGAAATAATAGTAGCAAAAAATAGAAGTGGTTCTACTGGTTCTGTAGAACTAGCTTGGCTTGGGCAATATACAAAATTTGCCAATTTATACAGGGGTCCAGAAGTAGATGAATAGTGAAAAAAATATAGTAGAAAATATTTTAGAATTAGTTAAGTTAAATATTGTAGAAAATAATTTAATAGAAAATGGCGAAAAAATACTTGTTGCGGTTTCAGGTGGCCCAGATTCTATGTGTTTATTAAATTCATTATATTTATTAAAGAATGTATTGAAAAATGAAAACTCTATTGAGTATGATTTGGCAGTAGCACATGTAAATCATATGATTAGAGAAGAATCAAAATTTGAGAAAATATATGTTGAAGAATATTGTAAAAAAATAAATATACCTTTTTTTTATTTGGAAGAAAATATACCTTTTATTTCTAAGAAAAAGAAAATTTCTGAAGAGTCTTGTGGAAGGGAAGTTAGATACAATTTCTTTAATAAAGTCTTATTGGAGAATAAATTTACAAAAATAGCAACAGCACATAATTTAAATGATGATGTTGAAACAATTCTCCTTAATTTAATTAGGGGAAGTGGTCTAAAAGGATTAACAGGAATGGATTTTAAATTTAAAAATATTATAAGACCATTGGTAAATATTGCAAAAAGTGATATAATGGAGTATAATATATTACAAAATTTAAATCCATGTATAGATAAAACAAATTTTGAAAATAAATATGTTAGAAATAAAATAAGGAATTTATTAATACCAACATTACAAAATGAATATAATGAAAATATAATCAATAATATAATAAGAATGAAACATATATTAAAAAAAGATGAAGATTTTTTAAAAAAATATACAGAAATTGTAGTAAAAAATTCAATTATTGATAATAATATAAATAGAGTTAAGTTTGATTTTTCAAAAATTTTAAACGAACATGAAAGTATAAAATATCGTGGAGTTAGAAAAATTATTGAAATAAAGTTAGGTAATTTAGATGGTATTGAGAATATACATGTGATGGATATTTTAAAATTGTTTGAAAATAATATAAAGGGTAAAAAGTATATAATAGGCAATAAATTTACAGTAGAAATTGAAAAGAAAAATATTGCTGTTATATATTAAAAGGAGGAATTATGAAAAAAAGTTCTATATTAAGAACACTAGTAACTTATTTGTTATTAATAGCAGTTGCAATGTATGCAATTACTGTAATGAGTTCTCAAACTAAAAAAGATATGTCATATACAGAATTTATGCAAAAAGTAGAGGAAAGATCAGTTTCAAGTGTAGTATTACAAAATGATAGATTAACAGCGCATGTAAAAATTAAAAACGAAGAAAATGTAGATAGAGTTGTTAAAATTCCTAATGTATCTACTTTTACTGATTCAATTCAAGAAAAGGTTACGGCTGGCGAATTTGAGCTTACTGTTGCACAAGAAACTGCTATGGAAACATTGGCTCCATATATACCAAATATAATACTTTTAGTTGGCACACTTTTAATATTTATTTATATGATTAGAAGAACAGGTGAAGGTAATGCAAAAGCAATGAACTTTGGAAAAAATAGAGCTCAAATGATAGGAAAAGATTCAAAGAAAAAAGTAACTTTTGAAAATGTTGCAGGACTTAAAGAGGAAAAAGAGGAACTGCAAGAAGTAGTAGAGTTTTTAAAGGAACCTAAAAAATATCAAGATATGGGGGCAAGAATACCAAAAGGTATTTTGTTAGTAGGCGGGCCAGGTACAGGTAAAACATTACTTGCTAAAGCAATTGCTGGTGAAGCTAACGTACCATTTTTTTCAATAAGTGGTTCTGATTTTGTTGAAATGTTTGTAGGTGTTGGAGCGTCTCGTGTAAGAGATTTATTCTCAGAAGCAAAAAATAATTCGCCTTGTATCATATTTATTGATGAGATAGATGCAGTTGGTCGTCATAGAGGAGCAGGTGTTGGTGGAGGACATGATGAAAGAGAGCAAACACTTAACCAATTACTTGTTGAAATGGATGGATTTGCTACTAATGAAAGTATAATTGTAATGGCTGCAACAAATAGACCTGATATATTAGACCCCGCTTTACTTAGACCAGGAAGATTTGATAGACAAATTGTTGTAAGTGATCCAGATATTGGTGCAAGAGAAGAAATATTAAAGCTACACGCTAAAAATAAACCTTTTGCACAAGGAATAGACTTTAAAGTTATTGCAAAAAATACAGCAGGTTTTAGTGGAGCAGATTTAGAAAATATGGTAAATGAGGCTATATTACTTGCAGCAAGAAAAGACAAAAATACAGTTTCTTTAGAAGATTTAGAAGAAGCAATGGTAAAAGTAATGATGGGACCTGAAAAAAAGAGTAAAGTAATTAGTGAAAAAGAGAAAAAACTTACTGCTTACCATGAAGCAGGTCATGCAGTTGTATCTAGATTTTTACCAACACACGATACTGTTCACCAAATTTCTATTATACCAAGAGGTATGGCAGGTGGTTATACTATGTATAAACCAAATGAAGATAAAAGTTATCGTTCTAAATCTGAAATGAATGAACACATTGTATCATTACTTGGTGGAAGAGTAGCAGAGCAATTAGTACTTGACGATGTTAGTACAGGTGCTTCAAACGACATAGAAAGAGCAAGTAAAATTGCAAGAGCTATGGTTATGAAGTATGGTATGTCTGAAAAACTTGGACCTATTACATTTGGTTCAACTCAAGAAGAAGTATTTTTGGGTAAGGAAATGAATTCTCAAAGAGATTATAGTGAAAAGGTTGCTTCACAAATTGATGATGAAGTAAAAGAAATTATTACAAGAGCATATAATTATGCAGAAAGACTATTGAAAGAAAATCTTGATAAATTGCATAAAGTAGCACAAATATTAATAGAAAATGAAAAAATGGATTCGGAAGAATTTGATGCTATATTTAATGCTTAAGAAATTATATATTAAAACATGTATAGGTAGTTATATACTTATACATGTTTTTTACTAAAAAATATTTACATAATATATTAAGAATGATACAATATTGCTACTAAGTATTATAAAGATTTCTAAATATGAAATCGGAAAAAATAAAAAATTGGAGGTTTATTTATGACACTAGAAAAGCAGAAACGGTATAACAGAATGCTAAGAGAAAAGGTACAAGATGTGGTAAAACAAATGAGTCAAAATATGGATTTCAAGAAAGAAAATGAATATCACATTTTTGTGAACGGACGTAATACTGGTGAAGTTGTAAAAGTGCCAGAGGTGGGAATCAATACTATTGCTGATGCTGTAGGAACATCACTTAATAAAAAGGTTTCATTAACCCACAGAAATATGTATATAAGTGAGAATTGATTAGAATTTAAAGGAGTAATTAAAATAAAAATTTTAGTTACTCTTTTTATATAGAAATTAAAAAAGAGGCATGAGGATAATATGTTAAATTTAGTTAAAACTATTGCATAATGCTCAATTTTATGTTAAAATATATATGCTTATATAAAGATATAAGCTTAATAATAACACACACGAATGTAGTTTATGCTCCTTCCGTAATGGATGCAGTAAATGTAGATATTCGTGGAGGTATAAGAAGGAGGAATTTTAAATGGCAATTATACCTATGAAATCATTACTAGAAGCTGGTGTACATTTTGGACACCAAACTAAAAGATGGGACCCAAGAATGGCTCCATACATATTTACAGCAAGAAATGGAATATATATTCTTGACTTGCAAAAGACTTTAAAGAAAGTCCAAGAAGCATACAATTTAACAAAAAAAGTTGTTGCAGATGGTGGAAATGTTTTATTTGTTGGAACAAAAAAACAAATTCAAGAAACTATGAAAAATGAAGCTGAAAGATGTGGAATGTTCTACATTAATAGCAGATGGTTAGGTGGTACATTAACTAACTTTAAAACTATTAAAAAAAGAATAGCAAGATTAGTTGAACTTGAAACAATGGAACAAGATGGAACATTTGATGTTTTACCTAAAAAAGAAGTTATAAAACTTAGAAAAGAAATGGAAATATTAAATACAAATCTTGGTGGTATTAAGAATATGGAAAAACTTCCATCACTTATTTTTTTAGCAGATTCTAAAAAAGAATATATCTGTACAAAAGAAGCTAGAAAATTAGATATACCAACAATTGGATTAATAGATTCAAATTGTAATCCAGAAGATGTAGATTATGTAATCCCAGGAAATGATGATGCTGTAAGAGCTGTTAGTTTAATAGCTGGAAAAATAGCTGATGCAGTAATTGAAGCTAAAGAAGGTAATTTGACTGAAATATCTGATGATGAAGAAATAGAAACTATGGAAGAATTAGTAAAAAAAGAAGGCGTTGACAAAATAGAAAGAAAACCAAGACAAAACAATAGAAATAGAAACTATCAAAAAAGGGACAAAGTTGAAAAAGTAGAAAAAACTGAAAAAAAAGAAGATAAAGAATAATTGGAGGTGCTTGTAATGGCAGGAATAACAGCTGAACAAGTTAAAGAATTAAGAGATAGAACTGGTGCAGGAATAATGGACTGCAAAAAAATGCTAGTTGAAGCAGATGGAAATATTGATAAAGCTATTGAACTTTTAAGAGAAAAAGGAATGGCAAAGGCCGCTAAAAAAGCTGGAAGAATTGCATCTGAAGGATTAGTAGAAGCATATATTCATAATGGAAAATATGGTGCTTTAGTAGAAGTAAATTCTGAAACAGACTTTGTTTCAAATAATGAAGATTTTAAAACTTTTGTTAAAGATATAGCTATGCACATAGCTGCTGTTGGACCAAAATATGTTAGACGTGAAGAAGTTCCAACAGAAGTAGTCGAAGCAGAAAAAGCAACATTAAAAGCACAAGCTTTAAATGAAGGTAAACCAGAGGCAGTTGTTGAAAAAATGGTTGAAGGCAGATTAAATAAATTCTTTTCAGATATTTGTTTACTTGATCAACCTTTTGTTAAAGATCCAGATATGACTGTTGGAGAGCTTTTAACAAATCTTATTGCAAAAATTGGTGAAAATATTGTAATCAGAAGATTTGCAAGATTTGAAAGAGGCGAAGGAATAGAAAAAGAAGAAACAAACTTTGCAGAAGAAGTTATGAAACAAGTTAATGGTTAATTAAATAGAATATAAATGGCTGTAAGTATTTAAATTTACAGTCATTTTTTTTGAGATGTATAAACTATGGAGCAAGAAATTAAAGTATATTTAGAATATATACATAATAACTTGGAAAATTGTAAGATAATATCTAGCTTTTCATGTTTAGGAAAAACTTATGTTGGAAACAAGTATAATAATGTATTGGATTTAGAAGCAAGTTGGTATAAATGGATATATTATGATGATAAAATTGCAAATGATGTTGAAAAACGAAAAGGAATTACTGATAGAGTCTTAAATCCAGAATATCCAACTAATTATTTTAGGGCTATTAAAGAAAATATATTAAAGTATGATGTAATACTTATAACTCCAGAAGAATCAATTAGACAAATTTTACTAAAATATAAAATAAGTTATTATTATGCCTTTCCAACTAATAGTAGATTTGTTGTAAATAGGGCCTTAAAACGTGGAAATAATGAGTATTTTGCTTTAGGTTTAAATAAGTCGTATAAAAGTTGGTATCCAAAAAATAATGAAAATGTATTATGGGTAAAAGAAGAACAATTTTTAGAAGATGTGCTAAAATCTAAAGGGATAATTTAATAGTAATACAAGAAATTATATTAAAAAAAGGTTAATATTTCTTTTTTATTGAAATATTAATTTTTTTATTATATAATTTTTTTAATGGAGGTATCGTATGGATATAAAATATAAAAGAATTTTAGTTAAATTAAGTGGTGAAGCAATAGGTGGAAAAGATGGAAAAGGAATAGATAAGAATAAATTGGAAAAAGTGGTTAATCAATTGGTGGACTTGTCTAAGTGTGGTGTTCAAATAGCCGTTGTAATAGGTGCAGGTAATTTTTGGCGTGGTAGATATGGAGCTGAGTATATAGAAAGAACAACAGCAGATTATATGGGAATGCTTGCGACTACTTTAAATGCACTCGCTTTACAAGAAATGCTTGAAACAAAAAATATACAAACAAGAGTAATGACAGCTATTGAAATGAGGCAAGTGGCTGAACCATATATCCGTAGAAAGGCAATGCGCCATTTAGAAAAAGGAAGAATTGTTATTTTTGCATGTGGAACAGGAAATCCGTATTTTACAACTGATTCTGCTGCTGCACTTCGTGCTATTGAAATAGAGTCAGAGGTTATTTTGCTTGCTAAAAATGTAGATGGTGTATATGATAAGGATCCAAAGAAGTTTGATAATGCAAAAAAATATGACGAAGTTACATACATGCAATCAATTTCTGAAGGTTTAGGTGTTATGGATACGACTGCTTTTACTCTTTGTATGGAAAACCGTATACCAATTTTAGTGTTTGCATTAAATGAGAAGGATTCTATAAAAAGAGCAGTGTCAGGTGAAAAAATAGGTACTATAATAAAGGAGTGATTATATGAGTAATGATGTAAATAAAGATGGGATACTTTATGAATTATCTCCTAAATTTAGTTTTATATATGAGCTGTTTATGCCAACTGGAAGAAAAATTAAAAATACAATAACAATTTTATTTATTGTATTAATAGCGACTATATTTTTTCTTAGTGGTACAATTAGTGCAGATGTTGGAAGTTTTGTTATATTTGGCGATGTTAGTATAATTGATATTTTACAATATATATGTGTGATTTCAACTATTTTATTAGTTTTAAAGCTTATTTTTCATATAGTTATACAAATTATGCAGTATAAGCATATAACATATACATTTTATAATACACATATGGTATATGAAGATGATTTTTTAAATCAACATAGAAAAAATATTGAATATTCAAATATAAAAGAAGTCGAAATAAGAAGAACAATTATTGATAGAATTTTAGGTTTTGGGGTAATTGTTATATACACAAATGCTGAAAATAGAAGAAGTAATGGTCTTGTTATATATGGAATTAAAGAACCAAAGACATCTTATAACATTATTTATAATATAATTCATAACGATAATAATCAACTTGATGTTGATAAAAAAGAGTATGTTAATAAAGAAGAAAGAATAGACATTAAAGAAAAAGAAGTAAAGGAAAATATTCAAAGTAAAGAAGAAAAATCAGTTGATGAAGAATATTCTAGTGAAGAGCAACGAATTAAACGTTTAGAAGAAAGTAAAAAAGAAGAAGCAGAATTTTTAGAGAGCCTTAAAGATATAAATGATGATAACAGTTAAATAAATTTAGATATTACATTTTATGTAGTATCTTTTTTTATATATTTTGTTTGAAAATGTTGAAAAATAGGGAAAAATCATTGACTATATCACATAAAAATAGTATAATATTGATATTATGGGAGGGATTAATTTGAAAAAGGATAATATTATTAAAGTTATTATTTCTGTAATAGTAATTGCAATTTTTTCATACATTGCGATTTTTGGTGTGAAAATTGGTGGAAAAACAATTATAAAAAGTGTAAAAGAAATAAAAACAGGTTTAGATATAAGTGGTGGTGTTACTATTGTATATCAAGCAACAGCTGAAGAGGGAACCTCTATTTCAGAACAAGATTTAAAAAAGTCTGAAGCTGTTATTAGAAAAAGGCTAGAGTCTAAAAATATATTTGATTATATAGTAAGATCTGATGTTTCAAACAGTCAAATACATGTAGAAATACCAGCGGATATTAATGATACATCAAAGGATCCTTTAAAAGCAGTTGAAGGTTTAGATAAAACAGCAAAAATTGAATTTAGAGATCCAGATGGAAATGTATTGCTTGCGGGAGATGATATAAAATCTGCAAAATATAGTGAAGATCCAACTGATAATACAGGACTTCCATCTCCACATGTAGTTCTTACATTTAGTGATGAAGGTGCAAAGAAATTTACAGATGCAACAGAAAAGTTAGTTGGAAAAACTATGTCAATTTATTTAGATAGTGATGAAATAACTGCACCTACAGTTAATTCTAAAATCGAATCAAATACAGCTATTATAACTATGGGACAAGGTACTTATGCAGAAAAAAAATCTCAAGCAGAACAATATTCAATGTTAATAGATTCAGGTACTTTGCCATTTAATTTAAAAGTTGTAAGTAAAGAATTTGTTGGCCCATATATTGGACAAAAAGCATTAGATGTAAGTATAATAGCTGGGATTGTTGCGTTTGTTTTGATTTGTGTTATTATGATAATTTGTTATAGATTACCTGGATTAGTATCTAGTTTAGCTTTAATTACTTATGTATCTATTATATTATTTATAATGTCTTCTACTGGAATTAGCTTAACATTACCTGGAATAGCTGGATTAATACTTTCTATTGGTATGGCTGTTGATGCTAATGTTATAATTTTTGAAAGGTTTGATGATGAAATAAAAAATAAATTAGCTCCAAGTAAAGCTTTCGAAAAAAGTTTTAAAACAGCGATGTCAGCAATAGTTGATGGTAATGTTACTACTTTTGCTGTAGCAATACTTTTATATATATTTGGTATAGGACCAATTAAAGGTTTTGGAATTATACTTGCTATTGGTGTACTTGCAAGTTTATTTACAGCAGTAGTTGTAACTAAATTTTTATTAAAGCAATTTATTCATATTGCAAGTAAAAATACTTTCTTATTTGGAATTAAAAAGGAGGTAAAATAGTATGAAATTTGATTACTTAAAATATAGATATGTTTTCTTTGCTATTTCTCTTTTAATAATAATAGGTGGAATTGCATATGGACTAGTTACAGAGTATAGATTTGATATTGATTTTAAAGGTGGTACAACTATTCAAGCTGATTTAAAACAGGATTTTAATAATAATGAAATAGAAAATATTGTAGCTGAAGTTACAGGAAATAAACCTTTGGTACAAAAAATGACAGGTGGAAATTCATCAGTATCTATTACATGTGAACCTATTGAACAAGAAAAATCTGATAAAGTTGTAGAAGCTTTAAAATCTAAATATGCACAAATGGATGAACCATCTGTAAGAAATATACAACCATCTTATGGAAAAGAATTATTAAATTCAGCTTTGCTTGCAGTGGGTGTTGCTATAATAGTTATTTTATTGTACGTTGGAATTAGATTTAAAACATTGGGATTTTCTGCTGCGATAACTGCTATAATAGCACTAATACATGATGTATTATTTATAGTAGCAATATATGGATTAATTAAATTTCCTATAAATTCTACTTTTGTTGCAGTAATTTTGACTATTATAGGATATTCAATAAATGATACTATAATTGTGTATGATAGAATTAGAGAAAATAAGAAGAAAGTTACTAGATCAAAAGATTTAAAAGATACAATAAATTTGAGTATCTCTCAAGTTATTAAAAGAACAGTAATAACATCTCTTACAACTGTAACTGCCGTTATTGTAGTATATGCTTTTGCTTTTGTTAATAATCAACAAGTATTAAAAGAGTTTTCATTACCACTTATAATTGGAGTTTTAGTTGGTACATATTCTTCAATATTTATTGCATCATCTTTATGGTATTCATTAGATAGTATGGTTGTAAAGTTAAAAGGTAATACTAAAAAAGGAAAGAATAAATAGAAAGTATATGAAAAATATTAAGATTATATTAAATTTTATAGGAATAGTAGTATTTGTTATAGTAAGTTTACCAATTATAGTTAGCTTTATTCCAATGTTTAATATACAAAGGGAAATGTTTGGTAGTATTATTCCTATAAATTTAATAATATGTATAATTTTAGTAATAGCTAATATAATATGTATTATTATATATAAAATAAAAAATTATATAAGTTTAGTTTTATCTATTATATCTTTTGGTATTGCTTTATACTTGTACATAATTTTAAATTCAATTATGCTATTACCATTGTGATTAATTTAATGGATATTATATATATTAAGGAGGTGTTTTTATGGCAATTGCAGCTTTAATATTAGGTGTATTAGCAATTTGTATATCATGGATACCAGTAATTGGAACAGTTGCAATTATTCCTTGTATTTTAAGTTTTATATTTTCAATAGTTTCAATAAGCAAAAAAGGTAGTCAAAAGGCTATGTCAATAACAGGTCTTATATTATCTATAATATCATTTATTATTATTTCTTTTTGGGTACTTATATTTATTATGATTCTATGTTTTGATGGTAGTTATGATGATTCATTTTCACATTACTGGAATTCATATGATTATGTGGATGATTATGAAAATAATGAATTATATAGTACATATTCTATGAAGGAAGATATAAAATTAAGTGATAGAGTAATAAAAGTAGAAAAAGTTGAGAGAAATCAAGGAAATGAAAATTTTAAGCCAGCTGAAGGAAATGATTTCTTACTTGTTACAATTAGTATGAAAAATATTTCTATGCGTGATATTTTATATAGTTGTGATGATTTTTTATTAATTGATAATAATAAAAATGAATTTGAAACTGATTATAATAAAATTCATTCATTTACTACTTTTACAAAAGATAATTTAGAGAAGAATAAAGTAAAAACTGGTGTGCTTTGTTTTGAAATAAAAAAAGAAAGTAAAGATTTAACTTTACAATATAGAAATGTTACAAATCATATAAATATCGGTTTAAAATAATAATAAAAAAGTACGATTTTATCAAGTCGTACTTTTTTGAATTATTTTTAGCAATTTACTTAATTTTGTTGACAGAATAATCTTTTTTTGTTATAATAATAAATGTCAGTTGGAAGTGTGGCGAAACTGGTAGACGCACAGGACTTAAAATCTTTTTTGCAGATTTAAGTCTAAAAGTTTGAAACACTGCTATTACTTGATTTGACTTATAAAAAATTTTAAAAAATCTTGTTAGTTCTATCAAAAGTTCTAACAAAAAAATAAATTAGTATATAATATTGTGCTGTTCTACAACATATATGCGAGTGTGGCGGAACTGGCAGACGCACAGGACTTAAAATCCTGCGAGCCTCAAAACTCGTACCGGTTCGATTCCGGTCACTCGCACCAACGACGTATCTGTTCGAACTAAATTGAACAGATAGATACAAATATCAATCAGAAAATAAAATCTGGTTGATTTTTTTGTTGCTTATAACAATATTAAAATCATCCAAGAAAGGATGGTTCGAAAAATGAAGATAATTAAGCAAGAACTAGAATTTGAGGAATGTCTAAAACAAAGACTTGAATTTGTATGTGAGTTTTCAAAAGTTACTCCTACCTTTATCAATGGTAGTATTAGAAAATTAGAGAGAACTAATCTTACATATATTGAGCCACATAGAGTGATAATTAAAAACATTACTTTTTTAGTTTTTAATTATTCTAATGACGTATATATTTCTAACTTAACTAAAAAGATAAAATTATCAGAGTTAGAAGAATATTTGAAAAACATATAATTGTAAATATTTGACATTTCTTAAAATCGTGATATAATATAGGCAATTGATTACACATAGCTGTCCGTTAAAAGCTATGTGGTTATGAGTACTTTGAAAAATTATATTATATTGCATTATTATTACGAAAGTAAAAAGGTTCTCGGTACCACACTCACAAGCTTTGATTGTGTAGTGTGGTGAGGTTCTTATATTTTAGTTTATGATAAATGTATTTAAGAGATGTCAGTAGTACTCGTGTGTACTTTGATGTCTCTTTTTTGTTAGGAGGTTATGAAAATTGAACGAAGAAAAGAAAAAATGTGGGTTGTATTTGAGAGTATCAACCGAAGACCAAGCAAGGGAACGGCTTTAGTCTTCCAGAACAGAAAGAACGACTAGAGTCATTTTGCAAGTTCAAAGGTTATGAGATAGTAGATTATTACGAAGACGCAGGAATAAGTGCAAAAACTGGTAATCATAGACCAGAGTTTGAAAGATTAAAAGCTGATATTAAAGCTAAAAAGATAAATACTATTGTTGCTCTAAAACTAGACAGAATAACCAGAAGTATATGTGATTGGGAAAAACTAATAACTTTTTTAGAGGAAAATAATGCCTATTTAGACTGTGCAAATGATGAAATAAATACTACAACTGCAAATGGAAAAATGATTTCAA
>CANAIR010000007.1 GCA_947361355.1 uncultured Clostridium sp. | reverse complement strand
ATAACCGCTGACGCTAGTATTATTATTACTATAATTGTTATCACTAATACTATTAGTGAAATACCTTCCACAGGGCCCACTTTGTAAAAAAATTTTTGTGCATATTTTTTATTTGTATTTTCTCTATATTTTTTCATATATTCCACCTCTTATTTTTTATTTATCTATTTTTTAACACACAAAACCTAGCTAAAGGAATTCATCTCCTTTAACTAGGTTTATATATCTATTTTCATTTACATTTCTTACAAAATTTGTATAACAAACCTCTACTATTTCTTGCTCATAGCTATTGTGTGTGTGTGTGTGTGTGTGTGTAGTTTTATCATATTTACCTCTCCTTTTGTTTACATATATAATTATATATTATACATCAACTTACATCCATATTATACTTTTGTATATAAAAACATAGCTAAAAAGTACAACAATGTATGATGTAGTGGAAAAATAATATAAAAAAGATTCCTCAAAAATATATTCTTTTTACCAAGTTTTCCATTATAAAAAATAATAATAAATATTGCAAATATAGACAGAAAATTTAATTCACCAACAACAAAACCGCTTAAAATAAGTAATCCAAACATTATACATCCAAGTATTAATTTATATTTAAAATTACAAATATCATAATCAAAATATAATCTTAATTTTTCAAAAATATACAAACATATTGCAATAACTGGTACTAAAAATAAATAGTCAAATTCAAATTTTGTATACAAAAATACTATGATAATAAGGAAAACCAATCTAACTAATTTATCAAGTATTTCTATAAAAAAAACATTAGCATAAAATATTTTTCTATCTATTAAACAAATAATTTCTAAGCTCAAAAAAAGTGAAAATAATATATTTAATATATTATAAATTTCAATCATATAGAAATTATAATAATGCAAATTTATATACTTAAGCACTAAAAATGCAATTTGAGTAATAATGGCACAAATCAAAAGTCTTAATTTATATTTCTTCAAATTTTTTGTATTAAAGTATCCTTGTACTATTAAATATGCAAAAATTGGCATAGAAACTCTTCCAATTATTCTACATATTACATAAATATTGCTTGACAAAGTATAATAAAAATAATAACCCACATGATCAATAATCATACAAATGATTGCAATAATCTTTAAATTATTACTACTCATCTTTACTTAATAACTCCATCATATTATTCTTATACGCTTCTACTCCTGGTTGGTCAAAAGGATTAACATCAAATATATAACCACTAATTGCACATGCTTTTTCAAAAAAGAAAATAAGTTGTCCAATGTTATATTCATTTAAATCATCTATATCTATTTTAATTACAGGTACATTTCCATCCGTATGAGCTTTTATAGTACCATCACATGCCTGTTTATTAATATAGTCTATACTCTTATCAGTCAAATAATCTAAACCGTCAAGACTTTCATAAAGTGGTGGTAAACTTATAAAGCTTCTATCAAGTTTAACATTTATAACAGTTTCAAAAATATTTCTTTTTCCATCTTGAATCAATTGTCCCATAGAATGTAAATCAGTAGTCAAATTAACTGAAGCAGGAAAAATTCCCTTACCATTTTTTCCTTCACTTTCACCAAATAATTGTTTAAACCATTCCATAAAATATTTAAAAGAAGGTTCGTAACTTGCTAAGATTTCTATATCTTTTCCTCTATTATATAACATATTTCTATATAAAGCATACTTATAACAATCATTATTTTCTATATTTTTATCATTATAAATATGAGCAGCAAATTGCGCACCATCCAAAATATCTTCAAATTCAATATTTGCCACTGCCATTGGAAGTAAACCAACTGGTGTAAGCACAGAATATCTTCCGCCAACATTATCTGGAATAATAAACATCTCATACTCTTTTTGTACTGCTAAATCATGTAAAATTCCTTTATTTGCATCAGTTGTAACATAAATTCTTCTAGCAGCTTCCATCGCTCCATATTTTTCTTCCATAAAAACTCTTAATGTTCTAAAAGCAATAGCAGGCTCTAAAGTTTTTCCAGATTTTGAAATAACATTTATCGCTACATCTTTATCTTCAATGTATTCAATCAAATTTCTTAAATATTTACCACTCAAATTATTACCAGCAAAAATTATCTGTGGAAACTTTCTCTCACTTTGAGACAGCATATTACTAAATGTATTAGAAAATAAATCAATAACCGCCTTTGCCCCAAGATAAGAGCCACCGATTCCTACAATAATAAAGACATCAGCTTGTTTTCTTATACGATCAGCACAAGTCTTAATACGTGCAATTTCAGCTTCATTTCTATCAATTGGCAAATCAAGCCAACCAAGCATCTCATTTCCTAAACCATTTTTATTTTCTAATTTATCATGAGCAAAACCTAATTTATACAAATTACGTTCCAGCTCGCCATCTGAAATAAACTTCTCAACATTACTAAAATCAACACTCAAACCGTGCATACTACTCCCCCCACTCAAACTAAAATATCTCCCCCTTATAATATCACATCTCCACCAATTTTACAATCCCCTCCTAGGGTTAGTTTTGTAAAATTATAGAAAATAAACTTTTATTTACTATTTTCACAAATTTAAAATTTATTTTTTAATAGTCTTACTACTTCATTTTTTATATTAATAGCAGCATTTATATCTCTATCTATAACTAATCCACATTTTGAACACTTATATACTCTTTGTTCAAGTTTTAACCTTTTTTTCTTATTATTGCAATTAGAACATAATTTACTACTAGGAAACCACTTGTCGACTAAAACAACACTATTTTCCTTTTTATATTTTAGCATTTCTACAAATTTAGAAAAAGCAGTTTCGTATACGTTTATCCCTGTGCTCAATCTATTTGCAATTTCTTTCATAGAAATATTTTCAAGCCCTATGTAATCATAATTTTTAATTAATTTTCTACTTAATTTGTGTAAAAAGTCTTTTCTTCTTCTAGCAACTTTTTGATGAAGTATTCTTATTCTAAAAATAAGTTTCCAGTAATTTTTTGAGAATTTTTCTTTTATCCCTAATTTTTTTTCTAAAAATTTTAATTTACTTAAAGCTAATTTGTATGGCCTATCAAAATCTGGATCCTCTCTATCGCTTGTAACACAAATTTTTCCTACTTTAAAGTCTAAACCTACAATTTTTTTATTTATTATTTTTTTTATAATACATTTTTCTTCATAAATTTCTAAAACTAAAGAAACATAATATTTTCCAGTTTTATCTTCTTTTACAATTGCCCTTTTTATCATAGAATATTTAGGAAGTTCTCTATGTAATTTTGCTTTTACATAACCAAGCTTTGGTAACCTAATTTTATTTTTTCTATCTATTCTTATATTTTCGTTTACATTACTTGTAGTGTATGTATTTCTGTCTTTTCTTTTTTTATATTTTGGAAATTTTGACCTGCCTGAATAAAAATTTTCGAAAGCCCTATTTAAATGATTTAACTCTGCACAAAGTGCTAAACTATCAACTTTTGAATATCTTTCATCTTTCTTTTTTAAAATACTCATTTTAGTTAATTTATGTGTTTTAGAAAATTTATTTTCATCTAAATTTTCATTCTTTTTTATACATATATTAGAATAATTAACAAATTGACTAAAAATATCTGCTTTTTCTCTTAAAAGTGTGTTATACATATATCTACACATCTTAAAAGTTAACAAAATCAGCTCCTTTTGTTTCTTATTTGGATATATTCTATACTCATATGTTAAATATTTAGGCATGACAAACGTACTCCTTACTTTTGAATAAAATGAATTAAAATTTTGAATAAAATATAATTTGAAATAATTTCATAGAATTTTTCTACGCCCTATGGGTTGCTTTTGTGACATATCTATCTCTAGACTTCGAGCATACTTATATTCAAGCTACCACTCGCTTAGACTGTGTGCCCCACAGCATGATTTAAATTTTTTGATATTGTAACATACAAGTTATTTAAAGTCAAGCTTTTTTCAAAGAATCGTTCTACAAAAAATCACATAAAAACGCAAAAAAACGATTTTTAAGAACACCATGAAAAATTTTTTTACAAAACCAACCCATGTGCTACACCAAACCTAATTGTAAAAAAGGTAGTCAACCTACCTTTTTTACAAAACCAACCCTACATTACTTTTAATGTTTGACCTATATATATAGTATCGGATGTTAGGTTGTTCATTCTTTTTAAATTTTCTACTGTGGTTTGAAATCTTCGTGCTATTTCCCATAGAGAGTCTCCATATCTTACTATGTATATATGGTTTCTTGTTGGAATTTTTAGTTGCTGGCCTATCATTAGCATATTACTTGTAAGATTATTTGCTACCATTATTGAATCTACAGTTGTTTGAAATCTTCTAGCTATCGCCCACAGTGTATCTCCTGGTTGCACAGCATACATTATATACTCATCTTTGTATGCGATACTTTCTCTAGGAATTTTTATGATTTGTCCTATTCTTAACATATCACTATATATTCCATTTGCACGTCTTAGTGTTTCTACTGATACACCAAACCTTTGCGCTATTGACCATAAAGTGTCACCATTTTTTACTACATATGTTACAAAGTTTTGATTTTGTGGTTTAAACGTTTCTTTTATTGCTTTTACTACAGCATCTACATATTCTTTGTAATTTTCTTGAATTCTTTTTAAATCATCTGGATTATTTATAAATCCATATTCTACTATTACTGGTGTAGTATTTTCAGTTTCTCTATGTATAAAATAATAATCTTTGCTTTCATCACTTGGTAATCTTCTTTGATATACATTTCTTGTTTTTTGACCTTTTTTAGCTAATTCATCTAATATATTTTGTGCAAATTCACTGTTATTTCTTAAGGCATATATTATTTCAGCCCCTTCTGGTCCTACTTCATCTGCAGTTGAATTTATATGATTTGAAATTACTATTACATTTGGTGTGTTTCCATAAGCTTCTACTATTCTTCTTACTCTTTCATCTTTTGATAGTGTTTCATCATCTATTCGCGTCATAGTAACTGGTATTCCAGCTTCTTTTAGTTTTTCTTCCATATATTTTGAAATCATAAGTGTTAAATCTTTTTCTTTAACATCACCTTTTACTGCACCTGGGTCTTCTCCACCATGACCAGCATCTATAACAATTTTTATGTTTTCCATTTTTTTCCCTCCCATTAGTAGTATATGTAAATAACAAGTAATTGTTTATTATAGATAAAAAAAGCAGAGATTTTAATAAAATCTCAACTTTTTTTGCAAAAACAAAATATGCAATACAGATAAAATCCATATTACATTTTGCTAAGTTTACATATTGGTGCCCTAACTAGACACGTTTGCGAAATCGTTAGGGCAAAAACATCTATTTTCAACTCTTAATTATAGTCATATCAATAGTTTGCAAGTCTTGAATTATTTTCTCTTTATTTTTTCTTCCAAATATAAAGTAATTTTCTATAATATCATTTATCAAAATACATCTCTGTTTATCATATCCTGTTTTTTTAGATAATTCTTTTATAAATCTCGTTTTATTCATTTTCAGATACCTTCCCATACATTTTGGCTTTTGTATCTTGTTGTAATTCATATCCATATTCAAATATATAAGATATTCCAAATAAGAATAATATTTATATTACATCAAATAGTTCAAAATCGACACCTAAATCAGTTGCTAGTATTTTTTCAAATATGATTCCTCCACCACTTGGTAAAATAAGTGCTATAATCATAAGTTTTGCCATTTCTTTAATGTATTTAACATTTTCTAGTGTGAATGGTGTATCTCCTTCATTTATATTTATAAATAGTTTCTCTAGTCTACTTAATGTCATTCTATATAGTATCAAACAAATCATTAAACAGGTATAACCTAATTCTAGGAAAGCGATTATTTGTCCTTTAGAGTTGTTTTCTAATACATTTTTCATTTGCAAAATTGTGTCTTGATTTTTGCTATCAGCTATTAAAACATCATTTACTTTTAATTGTAAAGTTATACCATCATTTGCTCTTTCTTCTGTTAAAGTTATTTTGTCATCTATTCTTGCTCCATTAAATACAATAGTATTATCCTTTAATTCTATAGTGCTTATGAATATAGGTGTAACTATTAGTAAAAATATAATTATTGGAATTGCTATTGTTATAAAGATTTTTCCGATTCTTGCAAGAATATAAATTGCTTTACTTATTCCTTTAATATTTTTTTGCTTTTCTTCTTTAAATTTAACTACACTCATTTTTATATCTTCATCTAATGAATCTATATCTACCATATTTTCATGTACCAAATCGTTTATTTTACAATGAAATACCTCACATAATTTCATTATTTTTTCCATTCCTGGATAGCTTTCTCCATTCTCCCATTTTGATACACTTTGTCTGGTTACATCCATTTTTTCTGCCAACTTTTCTTGACTCATTTTAGCCGCTTTTCTTAAATTATATAAATTTTCTCCAAATTTCATTAGACTACTCCTCCTTCATCTTTAATTGTAGTGTAGTTTTTCTTAAAATTCTATCAACTTTCAGTTGCATTTTATGAAAAAATGCAAAATGCAACTCAAACTTTACATTTTGCATAATAGATTTTTCTATTATTTCTTTAGCTTTCCACATTGATAACATCTATTTGTTTTTCTAGCACAGTTTCCACATAATATAGGAACATTAGTATCTGAATTAGTTTCGCTTGTTCCACATAATTGACATTTACATTCAGTTAAAGCATCTCCTGCAATTTCAAATAAATGGTCTGTTGTGCAATAATCATTTCCCAAAATTTCATATCCTTTTTGTGTAATTTCATCTTTTATATCTAATTTTGTTTTAGATTTATTATATAAATATATTACAGTTCTAGTAAATATTCCTACTACAATTATACTTACACAAATACATATAATAGTTTTCTTCTTCATATACACCTCTTTCTAATATTGTGATCTATTAATTACTTTTGATTTTTATGTTTATATTCTGAATAAAGCATTCCTATTACGAATCCAATCGCTAAACTATCCATCCCCATAAAATATGCTAACATACAAATTACCTCTTTTCAAAAAATATAATTTGAATTATTGATTCTTACTATTTTCCTTACACTGTTTAAAAATTCCAACTATTTCAATACTAATACCAAATCCACTTATAAAATCACATATATTGGCATTTACAATATCTTTTGATAAAAATGCAGTTGATACTAAAATTAGTCCTACACTTAATAATATATTTCCTTTAATCTTTTTCATATATACATCACTTTATATTTTTTTACAAATAACAACACTACTAATGACATATACAATTAGCTGTATTACTACTAAAAATCCCAAATATAATCCTAATTCATTATTCATAAAAATTGATAATATCACTGATCCTATTGCTTGTAGTAAAATACAAATTCTAAAAGTTACTGCATTGACTTAATTTGAATTTCAATATTTCTTTCATCTGTTAATTCTATTTTTCTTTTTCTTAATAGTTTTGAATTTTTTAGTGATAATATATTTTTTATTAATAATACTAACGAAACTGGTATTAGACCTTCTGCAAAGCCACTTATATATGTTTTCTGCAACTCACTAATTCCTTCTAGCTTTAATGATAGTATTATTAGAATGACTCCTGTTATAATACAAATACAAGCTATAATACATTTTATTTTTAATTTTTTATTCTTCTCCCTCATAAATAAATATTTCTTCAATAGATCTATTGAAATGATTAGCAATTTTAAATGCTAATAATATAGAAGGATTATATTTTCCTTTTTCTATTGATATAATTGTTTGTCTTGATACCCCTACTATATTTGCTAATTTTTCTTGCTTTTCATTTCTTTGTTTTCTAAATTCTTCTACTTTATTCTTCAATAAATCACTTTCCTTTAATTAGTGTAAAGCTAACTTTACTTTATTATAATATTTTTTTAGTCCAATATCAAGTTTATTTTACATTTTACCAAAAATATATAGAGATTATTCCTAATCTCTATTAAATCTTTTATTCTTCAAAAGGTACTATTTTTACATAAATATATTTCTCATCAGTATCTCCTATTATTTTTATTCCTACTGTTTTAGACTTTAATTCATTATCTCTATATTCCCAATCATCAGATATACTATACACTTCCAAATATTGCGCATATTCCAATAATACCTTTTGTGTTATTTCAGAATATTCTTTTTTTACTGTATATGCTATAATTTTATTTGTTTCATTTTCTATTTCTATGCTTGAGGTAGCTTCTTCTAATGAATCTTGTGTAAATATTTTTACCTTCTTATACTTTATCTTTCCATTATCATAATCCCAAATTCTGTATGTAATAAACTTTGATGAAAACTGATAAAAAAAATCTTGCCTTATAATGTTTTGTCTTATTAATTCTTGAAATTTATTTAATGTGTAATCTATATTTTCATCATTAATTTGAATATTCACATCTCCTTTTGTTTCTTTTACTATTGTTGTTTCTACTGCACTTACAATATCTGAAACTTGAACATTATATTTATCCATATTATATTTACTATATATTTTTTCTATTAACTTTACACTTTTGGCATTTTCATTTAAAGTGTGTATTTTTTTACTTATTGTATATCTATCTGACAATATTTTTTTATCTTGTATGTTTGTTATTATTTTAGGAATGGCAAATGATAGTATAGTAATTAATATAAGTGATATATATATCAAATTTATTTTATTCTTCAATATTTGCCACCTCCAGATAAAATGATACACAAGTTCCTTTATTTAATTCACTTTCAATAATAAGTTTCGTATTATGAATTTTTGCGATTTTTTCACATATTGAAAGTCCAATACCATTTCTTCCATTTTCTATTGCTCTTGCTTTATCTACCATATAAAAACTTTCTACTATTCTAGGTATTTCTTCTTTTGGTATTCCACAGCCTTTATCTTCTACTGAAATTTTGTATTTATTTTCTTCATTTTTTCCTATTACTTTTATAATTTTATCCTTTGGTTTTGCTTTTTTACTGTTATCTATTAGATTTCTTAAACAATCTTCTAATAATATTGTATCTGCCATTATATATCCATCTTCTATGTCTAATTTTAGTTCTATATTTCCTAAACTTTCATGTATGTCTTTATATAGATTATTCATAAAACATACTACATTTATCTTTTCTAATTTAACAGTTTCATTTGAAATTTCCATTAAGTCCAT
Organism: uncultured Clostridium sp.; assembly: GCA_947361355.1. Taxonomy (GTDB): domain Bacteria; phylum Bacillota; class Clostridia; order TANB77; family CAG-465; genus CAG-465. The sequence continues at coordinate 57,292 of CANAIR010000007.1, read as the reverse complement.
TAATTTATGTGCTAAAGTTTCTAATCTTTTTGCCTCATTAAATATATAATTTGCAGATTTCATATTTGTTTCTTTATCGTATTTTCCACTTTTTAAAATATCTGCATAACCTATAATAGATGTCATTGGATTCTTTAGTTCATGTGTAAAGTTTGTAATAAAATCTTCTTTTTGCTCTACCGAAAGTTCTAATTCATTTATTTTATTTTCTATTGTTTCTATCATTTTATTAAAACTTTTGGCAAGTTCACCAATTTCATCATTTGATTTTATATTTACCCTCTCGTTATAAGATCCTTTTGTTATTTTTTTACTCATTTCATTTAATTTTCTAATTGGTCTAGTTAAAAATACTGCCAACAAACATATAACAATAGATGAAATTACAATAACTACAGTATCTACTTTATAAAAAAACTGAACCTGCCTATCTCTTTCTGTAAAAACATCTGTTATATCATACCTACTAATAAGCATTATCCTTTGGCTATTTATCTCTACACTTGAAGATACTAATATATATTTTTGCTTTTCTATATCTTTTATAATGTATTTTACATCATTTGCTTTACTTAAAAAAGCTAAACTTTCTTCATCTATGTTAATGTTAGAATATATCTTTTCATTTTCTATATAAATTGATATTTTTTTATCATTTCCTAAATATAAAACGAGGCTGACTGCATAGCTACTTAATTTTTCTCTTGATATGTTTCCGTTTTTCTCAATATTAGTGGATATATTGTTTTCTATCCCATATCTTTCTAAGGTATGAGAATCTATACTTTGACTAATTGTTTTTTCAAATGAATGTTTAAAATTACTTTTTATAATTACTATACCTGCAACAGAGAAAATAATTGAAATGATTGCTATAACAGATATAACTATTTTTACACCAAATTTCATTTATTTCCCCCTAAAAATATAGCCTACTCCATGAATTGTTCTAAGTCTATCATTTAAGTCTAGCTTTTTTCTTATTCTTTGTATATGAAGTGTTAATGTTTGAGAATCCAATTCTTCATCACTCCATACTTTCTCTAGTATATCTTCTCTTTTTAGTGCTTTATCTTGATTTTCATATAAATATATAAATAAATCAAATTCTTTTGGTGTTAGTTTTATTTCATTTCCTTGTTTTTTTATGATTCTACTTTCTAAGTTAATTTGTATATCTCCTAATTCTATTTTTTTGTGGCATCTCCTGATAACTGCATTTACTCTTGAAATTAGTTCTTCTACTTCAAATGGCTTTACAATATAATCATCTGCTCCCATATCTAATCCTTTTGTTCTATCTTTAAGCCTACCTTTAGCTGTTATAAAAATAACAGGAAGTTCCATAGTTTTTGCATAATCTAGTAATTCATATCCATTAAATTTTGGTAGCATAATGTCAAGCAAAGCTAAATCATATTTGCCTGTTTCTATTAAATTTGCTCCTTTTTCTCCATCTAAAGCATAGTCTACTTCATAGCCCACATTCTTTAATGCAATACTTATTAAATCCACTATTGGAAATTCATCTTCTACTACCAAAATTCTATTCATAATTATAGCTTACTCCTTCCTTAACAATTTTCTATAACTATATATTCCAATGGCATTTGGAATAGCTATATATAACCATTTTAAGTTTCCATCCATAAGTATTATTTTACTTAAATTTAGTATTTTATCTACACTTATTATATTTAAAAATTCAATACCTAACTTTGCTACTATTATAGGTATTAACATTATTGTACTTGCGACCAATATAGTATAAGTTGTATTCTTTAATTTTAATGAGATCCATAATATAAGTAATACTATACTACTAAACGTTATAAATCTTACCAAATAATTGATTACTGTAAACCCTAATATACTAATTCCAGAAGGTAAATTTCTAAAATATCTTAAACTTGTTATACTTGCTGTAATATTGTCAAATCCATATATTTGACCTACTTTAATTATTTCTGGTATTATGCTAATCATAAAGATAATTAAACCTGTAATCAAACAGACTATTATTTTTGCTTTTGTGGTTGCTGCTTTTCCTTTAGGTGTTGTATTTAATATCTTATTCATTCCAGTTTTATATTCCATTACAAAAATTACTGAAAAAACGATTTCTGCCATAACAATTAAATAAACATCACTTTCTATAAAAGCATTTTTATTTACTCTTAATAATTCCTTATATCCTGTATCATAAACAAATTCTGCATTTGGATTTTCTTTGATATGCTCATATTGTTCTACTATCCTTAAAAATATTTCTTCGCTACTTAAAATCTCATTATATGGTTCTTCGTATCTTATAGCTTCTTCTTTACTGATTTCTCCATTTTGTACTTTTTCTTCTATATTTTCAATTGCAAGTTTTGCTTTTTCAAATTTCTCTTGTTCTTTGAGTATGATGCTTTCTTTTTTTTCTGTTAGTTTTCCACTAAATGTTTTCATATAATTTTTGTATATATTCTCACTAAAAGAAATATTTTTGTTTGCATTATTCAAACTATATATTTGAAATGCTGTAAAAAGTAGAAGAATAATAAGCACCTTATTTATTATCATCATTTTATAAAGCTCACACCAAAAAATTTTTGTAAATATTCTTGGCTTAACTATTGTAATGCTTTTTAGCTTTTTTAATAAACGATTCTCTGTAAGTCCTAAATCTTTTCTTTTAGTAAAGATCCAAACATTCGCAAATCCAAATATGAACAATAATATTATAGCAAAAAATAGACTTAAATGTAATACATTTTGCATATTTCCCATAATATTTAGATTCATATATGTTTTATAGATACTATTTACTTCTATTAAATTTATAATATTAATCACTCTAAACAAATTATATTTTGAAATTGGATCTATTGTTTTGTATAACAAAAAGCTAATACCAAAAATTAAAATTAAAGCAATGTAATTTGAAGCATTATTCTTTGCTAAATTAGAAACAAGTAATATCATGAGTGATACTATAAAAAATACAGCTATTTTCGTAATTAAGAATAAAGCAATATACCCACCAATACTTATTTGCAAGGTAGAATAAATAAATGTATTTATGGATTGCAAATTTGCACTTAAATCTCCATATCCTATTGTCATTCCATAATAAATAAAATTTATAGTATATAAAATAAGCGAAATAGCCAAAATCACAATAAACATTACAAAGATTTTTGATAAGATTGTTTTGCCTCTTCCATTCTTTGTACTTTTAATAAGTGGAAATAAATTTTTTTCTCTTTCTTCATATATGATGATAGTTGCTATTACAAATATCATAAGAACTATGAAAATATCTGTTATTCCCATATTGGTAAAACTATCAATTCCTTTTGATGGAATATAATGTACTTCTACTATTTTGCATCTTTCATAGTTTTCGGCTGTATCTTTTATGTTTTTATTTGAAAAGTTATCTTCTGATTCTTGAAAAATCGAGATTGTTTCTAGGTTATCTGCTTTTTCTAAAATTCCAGTAATAGTATTTTTATAATTTTTACATTCATCATATTCTTTTTTGATTTCTCCAAAAAATTCAAGTTCTTTTGCTTCATCTCCAGTATATTTATAAGTTCTATTTTCATATTCATTTATGTATTTATCATAAAGTTCTTTATTTTCGTTTTTTAAACTTTCTGCAAATTCTCTTATATATTCACTATCACTATTTTTATTATTTATTATATTCGTTATAATGCTAAAAGCATTGTTTCTTTCATATTCTCTACCTATTAGTTCCTCTTTTTCTGATTCTGGTAAGTCTTTTAGTTTTTCATTTAATATTTTATATGCCGAATATGGAATTTTATCTTTTTTTACAATATTTCCAGTATAAATTAGTATTACAATATCTGCTAATACAAATGCTAGTAATGTATATAAAAATAGTTTGCTTGTAAATATTTTTAAGAATTCATATTTAATAGTTCTATTCAAATTCTATTTTCCTCCTTATTCTCCAAAGATATTCATATATACATCTTCCAAATTTCCATTTTTCGCATATTTCTTTATTAATTTTTCTGGTGTATCTTTTTCTTTTAATACTCCATTTTTTAGAATCATAATTTCGTTTGCAATATTTTCTATATCTGGAACTATATGTGTTGCAATTATTACTATTTTGTCCTTTGCAAGTTCATTCATTAATTTTTTCACTCTAATTCTTTCTTTCGGATCTAGTCCTGCTGTTGGCTCATCAAAGATAAGTAATTTTGGATTTCCTATAATGGCTGCTGCAATTAATAATCTTTGTTTCATTCCTCCAGAATACATTTCAATTTTTTTGCCGAGTTCATCTTGTAGATTGACACTTTTACTTACTTTTTCAATTTGATTTTCTATATCTTCTTTTGGAATATCCTTTAATACTGCAATGTAATTTAAAAATCTCTTTGCTGTAAATCCATTATATAGTCCTTGTTGTTGTGGCATATATCCTAATATTTCTCTATATTTTTCACCTAAAAACTTGCTTTCTTGTCCGTTCCATAGTATTTTTCCTATATCTGCATTTAAGTTGTCTGTTATAATATTTATCAATGTACTTTTTCCTGCTCCATTTGGTCCGAAGTAATCCTACTAATCCATTTTCTAGTTTGAAATTTATATTATCAAGTGCCTTTTTTTCATTATAGCTTTTGCTTAAATTAATCACTTCTAACATACTTCTCTCCTTATATTTTTAAGTATTTTTCATACTTATATATTCTGGTTTTGAATTCCAATAATCTTCTTTCTTTATTAATCCATAGTTTTCTTTTTCTATGTCCTGTTGTTTTGTTCCTGCCCAAGTTGTGTATTCAGCTCCCATTTCAAATCCTGTTCTTACAAAGTAAAATTCCTCGTTTTCAGCTAATATTTCTACTAAATATCTATTTTTATCAAGTAGTTTAAATTGTTTATTTTCTTTTGTTTCTAAGTCTATATAATATGCTTTATCTATTTTTGCTTCACTTCCTGTATAATAAATGTATTGTAATTTATTATCATATATCCCATTTAAACTTACTCCCACTTTTGGTAAATCGCATAATGTTTGTTTTTGTTTTGTTTCTAAATCAATATACTCTATTTTTTGTCCTTTATTTGCTACAAAATAAACTTTTCCATTTTCATATTGTATATCATTAATATTTTTATTAACATCTTGATAAATTTCGGTTTCTGTCTTGTTATATAAATCAAAAAGTTTTATTTTTTTAGTAGAATTTCTTAAATTTTCTAAGTCTTTATCATCATTGTTTAAAAATTTTTCTGGATCTTCTTTATATACAATTTCTTCCCAAACTATTTTTCCATTATATATTCCGAATAATCCTTCTGTTTTTACTATCAAATATTTCTTCGTATTTTTTTGTTTCTAAATTTATCTTTACTAAATCTCGGTTTGTTTCCATTGATGTATAAGAAGATTTTGTGGTTTCTATTGATTTGCTTTTCAAAAAGAATGTATATAAATTATTTCCTTCAAATATGAAACTTGAAGCAAGTTCTACTCCAGATGGACATTCAAATAGTTTTGTTTTATTTGTGCCATCTAAATTCATTCTATATATGATGGGTGTTGAACCTCCTGTTTGTGTTGTAGTTGCGCCATCTTCCCCAATATTTGCACTTATTGTTATACTACTACCAGTACCTGATATTAAATATAAATAGTTATTATATACAAATAAGTCGTTTGATCCTGCCATATCTAAATATGAGCTACAATCTTCTGTATCATGCTTACAATTTGGCTTATTACACAAATAGATTTCTTTTTTTGCAGAATAATCAAAATATTTTATGTTTCTTCTATCATCTTCATCTTTAATATAATAATAGCCTTTGTCAAAATTGCTTATTTTTCCTGGTTCAATATATACCATTTTTGCATTTGTATTGTTTGCATTAGAAGATATTATTTTGTTATCCTTTAATTCTTCCATAATTGGGTTACCTATTATTGTTTTTTCTTCTTTAGGAATAAAAAGAAAGCCTACTCCTCCTAATAGAATGATTACAATAATTACTAAAATTACCTTTTTTGACATGTTTTTTCCTCCTAAAATTTATAAATTAGCATAAAAAAAATTCAATGCTAAATTTATTATAGCATTGAAATATATCTAAAATATATCCAAATAATAAAAATTATAAATTCTATTATTAATGATCTTATTTTTTTATATTTATTTCATTTTCAAAATTAACTATCATTATTCGATTTTTAACATTTGCAATTATTTTTTTATCAAGTCTACTATTTTCCAAAATAACCTCCTATGTACTTTTAGTTTTAAGAATATATCCTCACTTACATAGTTCCATTTTTATTAAAAAGGTTACAAAAAAATATAGAGATTATTTTTAATCTCTAATTATATCAATATTTTTCCTTAAAATTTCTCGTTATATTTCATTTTTAAATGTCTTTAAGAAAAAATCTTAAAGACATTGTTGTTATTGCAAGTTTGTATTTATCTTGAACAGAAATTTTACTTTTATTCAATGATAAAAATTTATCTATCTCTTTTATATCTACTCCTGACATTTTTAAAATTGTTTTTTTGGATATATTATGATAAGACAATAGCACCTTCAAAAAGGCATCTAATTTAAGGTGTAATTATATCTAATCTTTTAACACAACAACGTTGTATTTATATTTAACATTATAATTAATAGATGTCAATAATTTTGCTATAATTAAAAAAATGTAACACTACTAATATAGAAATAACTTACTATTATTTTTTATTACTTTTATATACTATTCAAATTAATGTTTTAGTAATAATGTTAGCTGAAAACATATATTTTTATAAAAATAAGCATATATTTATAAATAAGTTAAAAAATGTAACACAGATAAAATCCATATTACATTATACTAAGTTTAAATATTGGTGCCCAAACTAGACACGTTTACGAAATCTAGTTGGCCAAAAAATATCTATTTTCAACTCTTAATCATAGTTATATCAGTAGTTTGCAAGTATTATATCTGCAAACTTGTTTTTTGACTATATTTAATGTAACATAAAATAATTAAAATTACAAGGGCTAAATCAAAAATAGTATTTTTCAAAAATTTGTTTTGTTCGCTTGTATTTTATCTAATAATTTTATATAGTTGTAAGCATAGAAAATGAGAATAAGCAGTGTGGGTGCTACCACTTTACATACACAGTTTTGACTGTGAAAATGGAGGTTGTGCTATATGGTAGAACAAGCTATGTTAATGATAATATACTTACTTTTCTACGGTTTAGTAGGAATGACTATTATAGCATTTGCCTTGATTATTGCAATAGTAGTAATTTTGAGCAAATAATAAAAGCACCACATTATGCTTTGCCGAGCTATGTGGTGTTTTATCGTAATTTATATGGCAGCACACATTTCTGTGGCTCTCATTTTCTATCTTTATTATACAGTCATTTTATTATTTTGTCAAATATAACTTTTTTATCATTTTTATTGGTCTTAAATATCAAGTTCTTCTTCTATTCTTTTTTTCTTTTTATTTAATACTTTAAGTATAAAATCATCGTAATCTTCTTTTGGATATAATTCCTTTTTTTCCGTTTTTTTATTACCACTAATAACAGTTAATGCTTTTGCTAAATTAGAAATCCATCCAGTATCAGTAGTATATGTAAGTTCAGAGTATAATATTTTTAAATGCTTTAAATGTTTTTCTAGTGAAATATCTTTATTTTTTGGTATTTTACAAGCATTTAACTTTCTATCTATTACTTTTTCTATTTGGTAGTTATTAGCTCTTCTACTTTCAGTCCCCGTTCTTATATATATTTCTCCATCTTTTATATCATTTCCATCTTTGCAACATACATATGGTAAATTTTTTGGATTATCTTTTATTATTAATATTTGAAATTTTTTATTTTCCATTGCTTTATACTCAGAAGATTCATATTTAAAATCTTTAATTAAATACTCTAATGAATCAGGAATTATTCCTTTTGTTCCTTCTTTTAATTTAGCTGGATCTTTTAAACTTTTTAATCCACATATACCAAATGAGCCATCTCCATTTTGCTCAACACCTAATATAATGCAACCCCCACCAGAATTTGCCATTGCTAGTATATGCTTTGACATTTTTTCATTTGACTCCCATTCCTTTTTAAAATCTAAATAATCCTCTTCTCCCATATGATTTTGTAATAATTCTCTAAAATTTTCTAATGTAGGTTCTTTTAGTACTTTATATAAATCATCTTTATTTAAATCTTTCATAATATTTCTCCATTTGTTGTATTTTTGCTAATTTAATATTTTTATTTATTATTATTTTTTTTTATCTGTATTCTTGCTTAGCATTTTTGCAATAATTTGTTAGAACTTTTTTTATATACATCTTTTTTTCTTACTCATTATCTAACTTAAAATTATATTATATTTATCTTCATAATCATGATAAGTTTTATCTATTTCATCATATATCAATTGTAAATTATCTAATAATTTATTATTAATATATGCTTCTTTTAATTGTGGTTTTTGCATTAATAGCCATTTTAGTTGTTTGTATGAGTATTTTGCAAAAGTTAACCATTCGGGATAATTAATTGCCAAAGGATTTTTTTTGAAATATATTTTTCCTGCATTTACAGAACAAGCAATAGAATGGCTTATGAATAGCATTGTACATAATTTTGGATTTTTTGTTCTATCTAATGAAAATGGAATTGAATCTTTTATTGTATTACCCTCATATATTTTCTTTAATGAATAGCTTATTCTTACTATTGTTTCAATTAACATTGTTGGGATAGAAGATGAACAAAAATGGATAAAATCATATCCCTCATAATACATTCCTTGAACAATTTCAGCTATTGTCTGTTCTTCTTTACCAATATCCCCGAATTGAAATAAGTTAAAAACACTCATGAATGGAGCAGGCAACCCCATAGATGTTGTAACATCTGATTTAAAATGTATTATCTGTTTAGTTATTGCTTTAAATATATCCTTTTCTTTTCTATCATTATAACAATCAATAACTTGAGATACAATCTTTCCTTTTTTATCAATAGATGTCATTGTACCATTTAAAATATCAAATACACCAAATAATAATCCTAAAAATGGATCATGTCCTAAAGTTAAAAGTCTATGATAATACGCAGATAAACCTTCTATTTTTATATGTGTATTTCTATTATCTTGAGCATCATAAGGAACTTTACTTATTTTTGAATTAGCTAATTCTTCCATATCTGTTTCTGGAAATTCTTTTTCAAACCAATTACGAACATAATTAGATAGTTTACCTGCTTTTAACCCACTTGTAGTTCTATGTGGTATTCCTATTAATAGTATATCTATAACTGCTGACAGCAATCCTGCAAATACACTAATAGCTATTTCAGTATTATCTAATTTATACAGTGCTTTATATTCATTATTTAAATTACCTATAGCGACTTCATTTGAAGTCAATTCTTCAGTGGTAAACAAATCATATATAGACACATCTTCTTTTATTTCTTCTGAAGCTTCCTTACACATTTCTTCCCAAGTTGGAACAATAATTGTTTTTTTCTTATTTATTATACTTAAATTATTATAATTTACAGAATATCCAATATCCTTTAATATATTTTCTGTGTTAGATATAATCTCTTCTAATTTTGCTTTATTTATACTTTTTATATTATCTAGCTCTTTTTCTTGATATTTCAACACTTTATTAATATTTGTTTCATTATTTATATTAGACTGCTTTTGCTTCACTAATATTCAAATCCTTTCTCAAATCCGTTATTGCTTTGGTTAACATGATATTTAAACTTTGAAGATAATCTAGTCTTTTTTGGTCTGCATTTGTTTCTTCTTTTAAAGATTGAATTATTGCTTGGTGTTTTCTTAATGCTTCTTGATATAATCTTTCTTTTTCTTGTTTAAGTTGTTTATTTTTTAAATGAGTAGCAATTCCAACTCCAGTAGCTGCTAGCCCTGCAATTGGTGTAGCAAGGACAAATATTCCTGCAACCATTCCACCTCCAATAATCCCTCCCGCTGCAGCTAATCCAGAAGTTATGCCAGCAGCTGAAAGTCCAACTGTTCCAAGTCCATATAGAGCTGTAAATGAAACTATTCCTCCTATTCCTGCTCCTAATGCTCCAGTTAAAACCTCGGGAATTGCACTTTCACTTATTGTTCTAGTTTTATCATTTATAGCATTTGCAGCTTCATTAACTACATTTACAATTGGTTGTAATGATTCTATATTTTTATAAATCATATCTTTTTTATTCACTATTATTTCCTACTTTCTTATTACAAAATTTCTATTTATTTGTTTGCAATACTATATGTTTGTATAGATAAATAATATCATAAATTTGTATTTTTATCAACCAATTTACAAAAAAGATAGAATAATCTACATTGCTTTGTTTTTGCCTTTTTTATTCTTTTCTTGTTCTTTATCAAATTGTGCTTTTTCCTGTTCTATTTACTCGTGTAATTGATATTTTTTAATTTCTTCCATCCTTTGTTTTATATTATTGCAATGCCTAATTTCTTCTGCAATAGGTATAATTTGCTTTGAAATTTCTGTAATTTCGTTTTTGCTGTTACCTAAGCTAATTGATTTTTTGCTTTTAATTCTTCTGTAATATTTTCTTTTTTTACTATCTCATTTATCATAAATTATAATCTTAATTCTAATCGCTGTTTTAGACATTCCTCAAATTCTAGTTTTTGCTTAATTATCTTCATTTTTCTCACCATCCTCTCATTGGGATGATTTTAATATTGTTTTTAAGCAAAAAAAATCAACCAGATTTTATTTTCTGATTGACTTTTGTATCTCTCTGTTCAATTAGTTCGAATAGATACGTCGTTGGTGCGCCATCAGGGGCTCGAACCCTGGACCAATTGCTTAAGAGGCAACTGCTCTACCAACTGAGCTAATGACACTTATCTATACATTATTATATATTTTTTTTACCTATTTGTCAATATTTCTATCTGTTTTTGTATAGGTTTTTCTACAAAAAAATAAAGTAGATTTTAAATTTCATCTACTTTACTATTTAATTTAAGCTGGAACTTCTAAGAATCCACCCATATATACATCTACTATTGGAAGTACAACTGTTATAACAAAAGCTATAAGAACTATTCCAACAAACAAATATGTAAATTCAGGTAAAAATTTAACAAATCGTATAAGTGCTTCATTTAATTCCATTTCTATATACTCATTTACCTTTTCCATCATTTCAGGTAAATCTGTTTTCATACCAACATTTAGCATTTCAGAAACCATAGGTTTAAATAATTTTTTCTCTTCAAAAGGTGCAATCCATGACTCACCAAGTAAAGTATTAGCTTTACCAGCTTCGATTGCTGATAAGAAATAATAATTTTTTGTTACATTTTTGGATACTTCTAATGCTTCCTGAATTCTCATACCATTTTTTAAATTAAGTAGCATTGCTTGGAAAAATTTATTTATTGTTATATTATTAAAAATTGCACCAATTATTGGGCAAGTAACTAAAAATTTATCCCACTTATATCTCCCTTTTGGTGTGTTAATATATACAAAAAATAATCCAACGGCAATAGCAATAAGCCCCACTGGTATATACCAATATGCCATAAGCCAGTTTGCTATATTTAACATAGCCATTGTAGCAACTGGTACTTCTTTTGTAGATTCAAAAAGATCATATACCATTTGTAATATTGGAACACCTATTACAACACTTGCAAGCATAGCAAATAATATACCAAAAAATTGTAAAAATCTAGGTATAACTGCCCCCCTTATTTTCTTTTTTAGTTCAATTGATCTTTCAACATAGTCTCTAGCATGCAAAAGTGCTGTATCAAGTGTACCAGATTCCTCACCAACACGTATAAAACTTATAAACATAGTTGGAAAAATTTTAGGATACTCTTGCATTGTAGCATACAACCTTTGACCAGCTTGAACACCGATTAACACATCTTCTATTATATCTTTGAACACAGGATTTTCTGTTCCTTCATAAACAGATTGTAAAGCTTGAACATTATTAAATCTTGCTTTTTTCAAAATATAAAAATTATTTACAAAGGCTATAATATCTTTTGAATTTACTCTTGTGAAAGGATGAAACTCGATAGTTCTTAAATCACTAAGTTTCATATTTTTAAAATCAATTTTTTTCCTTTTCTTTCTTTTAATCCTATTTACTGTTTCATTTCTTTTTTCTATTCTATTATAATCAAATCTTTTGTATCTTTTTTTATTCTCTTTTAATCTTTTGATCATAATTGGTTGAACATCTTCACTTTTTAAACTTTCAATAGCCTGAGCTTTATTTAATGCAAGAATTTTTCCTCTACCAATTTTTCCATTTTCAAAGATTACTCTATATTTATAACTTGGCAATTTAGTTGCACCCCCTATTTATTACTATTCTAAATTTGCCCCAGCATTAATTATTAAACTTTTTACAACGTTTACTCTATCTGGCTCCATTTGAGCTTTTATAATATCCATATCTACTAATCCTCTTATATATAAATCAGTAAATGAATTTTCAAAGCTCACACACCCAATATCTTTTTGTGCATGAATAGCATCTTCGATATCAGATACATTAAATTTTTCTTGACGCATTTGTGCAGCTATTATATTATTAACAATCATTACTTCTGGAACCATTAATAGTTCTCCATTTTTAGCCACAATAAGCTTTTGTGAAACAACCATTTTAAGAACAGTAGATACAGAATTTTTAATAGACATTTGATCAGCTGGATCGTATAAGTTTATTATTCTTTCTATTGTCTCACCGCATGAACGAGTATGTAATGTTCCTATTACAAGTCCACCTGATTCAGCTAAATCAATTGCAACATCCATGGTTTTCTTATCTCTAATTTCTCCCAAAACAGCAATATCTGCATCTTCTCTAAGTAAATTTATAAGTCCATCATAATAACTTAAAACATCTGATTCTTCACCAATTTCTTTTTGAATTATAATAGACTTCTCAGATTTGTGTTCATACTCTATTGGATCTTCTAACATTACTATTTTTTTATTTGCTTCTCTGTTAATTTCTTGTATAAAAGCATTCATTGTAGTAGATTTTCCTGAATTAACTCTTCCTGTTACTAATATTAATCCATTATTTATCCTTTTCATTTTTGTTATAATATCTCTTATCCCCATACCTTTTACACTTATTTCTTTATTTGGAATTACCCTTAAAGAAAAAGTAGGAATTCTTTTAGTCAATGATACATTAATTCTAAATCTATGTTCCTTGTATCCAAATGAAAAGTCCATTTGCCTTTTTTTCATAAATGTTTTTTCCATAGATGGTGAAAATTCATAAAAATATTCTAATATTTTGACAAGTGTAACTTCTGTAAGTGGTAATTTAGTTTGATCATAAAATAATTCTCTTTTTATTCTATATACTGGCAATTGTCCTGGAGCAAGATGTATATCAGTTGCTCCAAGAGATATTGCTTTTTGTAAAATAGTAAACAAATATTCCATATTTTCTCCTTAAATAGTTATCTTTCTTTTTATTTCATCTATGGTAGTAATACCACTAAGTACTTTATTTATACCATCAACAACTAAAGGTTTATATTCTGTATTATCAATAGCATATCTTCTAATATCAATACTTGATTTTCCATCGGCAATCATATCTTTTAAATACTCATCTAAACATAAAACTTCAAAAAGTCCTATTCTTTCATAATAACCAATATCATCACAATATTTACATCCAACAGGCTCATACATAGTTATATTATCTAAATCAAATGTTTGACCAGAATATTTTGATACTCTTTCTATATACCTTACTTCCTCTGATGTTATCTCATGTGGTTTTTTACATTTTTCACATAGTCTTCTAACAAGTCTTTGTGAAATAGTAGTAACCAATGTTGCAGATACATCATAATCTGATATACCCATTTTTCTAATTCTTGTAATTGCCTCAATTGCATCTATTGTATGTATTGTAGATAAAACTAAGTGACCTGTTTGACCAGCCTCAATAGCGATTTTTGCAGTTTCTTCATCACGAATCTCACCAACTAATACTATGTCTGGATCTTGTCTTAATACAGTTCTTAGTGCAGATGCAAAAGTTATATTTGGTCCAGTTTCTACTTGATTTATTCCTGCAATTCTACGTTCAACTGGATTTTCAATAGATATAATATTAATATCTGGTCTATCCAAATAATCTATCGCACTATATAATGTGGTTGTCTTACCCTCACCAGTAGGAGCACATACAAGTACTATACTATTTCTTTTATCAAAAGCTTTCTCAACTAGCTCATCATCATTTTTAAATCCTAATTCAAATAGATTTTTTGCTTCTGTATTCTTTTTTAATAATCTTAGTACAAATTTTTCTCCATTAACATTTTTTTGAGTAGACACACGAATACTGTAATTATCATATGTATTTATACTTCCATCTTGGTCATATACAATTTCTTGGTGCATATTTGAAATAGACTTGATTCTACCTGCAATTATATCTTGTCTATCTTTTGGTAATTCAGTAACAGTTATAAGTTTACCATCAATTCTAAATCTAATTCTTACTTTATTTTCCATAGGTTCTACGTGAATATCACTTGCTCTTTTTTCTATTGCAGTCATTATTATATTATCTATAAGCTTTGAAGTATCTTTTTCTTCTCTATCTACATATTGAGAACCGACAGTTCTTATACTTTGAATTTGTTTCATTATAGATGTGTATAATGTAACATATACTTCCATACTATAACCTTGGTTCATAAGTAAAAGTTCAACTTCTTTTACTCTATTTACACTAAGAGGATCTGAAAAAGCAACAGAGAGTTTATTTCCATCTAAATCAAAAGGTAAAACTCTATAATTAATAATTATATCTCTAGGTAAAAATTGAACTGGGTTTACATCTAATTCCCCATCTAACATTACAGGAGATACCTTAATTTTATCTGAAAGTATTTCCAATATTTGTTGTTTTTCACACATATCTAGTATATCAACAATTTCAGCAAATTTCAAATCTTTGTGATCTTTTTGATACTCCAATACTCTATCTACTTGAGCTTCAGTAAGCATTCCTTTTTTAATAAATTCAATCCCTATTGGACTATTTTTAGCTCTTACATTTTCAAACATAACGATTCTCCTTTTCATTAATTTTTAATCTATCTTACTTTTTTCATTATTTTTTATTAATATTTTTTGATAAAATTCTTCTTCTTTATTAATGTATCTTTCGTAATACTCTTTATTATTTTTTTCATATTTGTCTATTAATATACCAAAATGCTCACTTTCCGAAAAAGTTGATATAGTATAAATTGAAAAAGCCATAGCCGAAAGTATAACTACTAAAATTCCAGAACCTTTAAATTTACTATTTTTTTTATACATTAAAATCATCTCCTACTGCTACAAATATCTTCTCTGTTAAAGTTTTGTCATATTTACTAAATGTTACTTCTATACACAAATAATCTATATTTTTGTCTAAGTTTTCAATAAAACTTTCTGGTACATTTTGTAGTTCTTCAGCAGTTATAATTTTAAAAGAAGTTACATCAGATGCTATTATACCATCATTTTTATATACTTTCTTTTTATTTTCATCATAAGTATATACATCATCATTCGAAAAAATAATTTTATCTGTAATTATATCAATGCTACTACTGTCTTTTGCACTACTAAGCAAATTATATTGCAATTTTTGCAATCCTTCAGCATTTATAATTTCACCTTTTTGAGATAAAGTCCTATAATTCATGTTTGTTGCCATTCCAACAGCAAAAGCAGAGAATGCAAAAAATAATACAACATAAATAACTATTGATATCATTGAAAGCCCCTTTTTATTCATAATCTTGCACCTTACCTTTCAATGTACTAATTACAATTTCTTTTTCATTTCCATCAATTAAATATGTTACTTTTACTTCAATTTT
Organism: uncultured Clostridium sp.; assembly: GCA_947361355.1. Classification (GTDB taxonomy): domain Bacteria; phylum Bacillota; class Clostridia; order TANB77; family CAG-465; genus CAG-465. The sequence goes on along the minus strand of CANAIR010000007.1, from coordinate 41,293 downwards.
TTTTACTAAATTTTCTTTTGAAAAGTCTTGATCAGATAATTTAGTAATTGTTGCAGAAATATTATATGTAACATTATCCCTCTTACTTTGTAAAGTATATGAATCCAATTTGTCGTAATCAGTTGCAAGACAATACTCCAAATTTTGAACTGCAACAAAATTAGCATCAGACTTAATCATATTTTGTCTTAAGCTTGCACTTGAATTTCTACTCATTACAAAAGCTGTAACCATAAGTGTTATAAATAATAATAGTGCTACAACTAATTCTGATATAAAAACACCAGAGTTTTTAGATAATTTTTTATTATTATTCATTTTTTCAACCTCTTTTCAAGCTCCTTTTTCTCACTTTCTGTCATTTTACTTTTCATTATACAACTTCCAATTACAAGTACTATTAATACATAAACCAAAGCTACAATTGCAAGTTTTATAGTATAACCTAAAAATAAATATAATATTACAAATATAATACCATTTATAGTTTCAAGCAAAAAATATCTTGGACTTATTTTTTCTTTACAATATTTGCATTTTGCTCCACGCATAATATAACTTAATACTGGAATTAAATCAAAAAATCCAAGTCTATGTTTACAATTTGGACAATATGACCTAGTTGCAACAATATCTTCATGTCTAGGTATTCTATATGTTGCAAGAGATAGAAAGCTTCCGAATAAAGCGCCAATTATAAATATACATACAATTATAAATACTTGTAAAAATATTAATATGCTCACTTCTTCCCCTCCAAAATAATATATATATTTTACACTACATATAGGAATATGTATTCTAAAATATACATATAAATATATTATAGTGGTAAAGACATATACACACTTTGTATATATGTCCATACCCTAAAAGCTTACAAACTATATTAATTTAATACCTAATAGCTTCACATATAAATTAATTACAAATTTGTATCTTATTTTTATTTTGTGTATATAAATACAATTTTACATTAACAAAATTACTATGAATTAGTTATATTATTCTGCACCAGGACCATAAGAAGTGCCTGATACTGTTAATTTTAAATTAGCTGCTCCATCTATATACCAAGTTCCTTTACCACCATATTTTGGTAAAGCTTTTCCTGTATACCATATTTGAGCAGTTGGCGTAGTAGTACTATTTTCACCTTTAGCAAATTTTATTACTCCAACACTTGTAGCAGTAGCTGAAGAACCTAAAGTGAATGAAACTTGATCACTAGCTGGAATTTCTTTTGCTACTCCATTTTCTCCAACTGAAGATTCATGAATAGTAATAACTTCTTCATTGAAAGCCATTGCTTTTCCTATTGCATTTACAAGCACTGCTTGCATATTTGCAGCGTCTGAACTATATCTAGCTTTGTTTGCTTCAGACATTGGATTATTATTTTGTAATGAAATAATAACTGCTGCTGCTAGTATTATTACAACGATTATTGTTATAACTAATACAATTAAAGAAATACCTTTTTTTGAATTTTTCATTTTGTCCTCCTATTCTACTCTACACCAGGACCATAAGGTACGCCTGATACTGTTAATTTTAAATTAGCACTTGCGTCTATACTCCAAGATCCTTTACCGCCATATGTTGGTAAAGCTTTTCCTGTGTACCATACTTGATTAGTTTTGTCATTATTACCACTACCAAAGATTATTTGACCATCTACTGGTGTTTTAGTTGCATCAGTTCCAAATACAAAATCAATTGAACCAGCATCATCTCCAGTAGTTGGAATACTACTCTTTTTAACTATAGTAATAACTTCTTCATTTGAAGCCATTGCTTTTCCTATTGCATTTACAAGCACTGCTTGCATATTTGCAACATCTGAGCTATATCTAGCTTTATTTGCTTCAGACATTGGATTATTATTTTGTAGTGAAATAATAACTGCTGCTGCTAGTATTATTACAACAATTATTGTTATAACTAATACAATTAAAGAAATACCTTTTTTTGAATTTTTCATATTTTTTCCTCCTCCTATAATATAATAAATATCTATATTAAAACATCTGGTATTAAAGATGTTCTAATCAAATTAAATTGTTAAAGAATCAAAGCTTTTGTTCCACCATGAAGGCTTGCTTAATACTTTAATTTTCAAATATTGGCCATCTTGTATATAAAATTCCAGGCCCGAATAACTACTAATATTAACTTTTAATACTTCTTTTACATTTTCATTTATCATTTTGTAAAAAACTTTATCTTCTTTTTCTAATTTTGAATCTTTATCAACTAGAGGTTTTAAAGCTTCATCATCATAATTTCTAATTTCATTATTTTCAGCTATACCTGTAATTATTTGTATGTTATCATAAGCACTAAAAGTATTTGATTTTGTTTGTCCAATATAATATGACAAATTTGCTTGTAAATTTAAAACGTCATTTAAAAAGTTATTCTTTTTATTAGTAGATGTCAATAATATATACGCCACTAAAATTGTAATGATTATTAACATTATCAACATAAAAATATTTTTTAGTTTATCATTTTTCATCTATTTATACACTCCCTATTTATTAGTTGATGGTGGATTTGCTTGGCCTCCATTACTATTAGTAATCTTTTGTGTTGTTGAATTAGAAGTGTTAGAATTATTATTTACAGATGAGCTATTTGAATTATTATTGTTATTAGAATTACTATTGTTATTGTTATTGGAATTATTTCCATTATTATTCGTAATAACATTATTTGGTGTAAATGGATCAGAATTTCCAGAAACATATTTATTATCAGTTCTAAATTTATCCATTTGTTCATCAGTTATTGTATATTCTTTAACTAAAGCATCTCTAGTTAAATCTTTAGTTTGCTCATATACATAATCTGACTTTTTTATAGAATCATATTTAGCGATACTTGAATCTAAAACTGTAGATTGCTGTGGTAATAATACCATTAATGCAACTATTGAAACAGTTAGTAAAACTATAATAGTAATACTAAAAGTTATAATGTACGTTTTTTTCAATTCTTTCACTCCTTTCTACTTTTTAATAACCATATTTTTAACATCAAAAGTTGTTCTTATAGTTGTACCAGATACATATTCCATTGAAATATTATCTAATTTAAATTTTAATTCATTATCATTTTCAACTTGAAATACAAAATCTGAAACATTCATATAACTTCCTGAAACTTGTATTTTAAAAGTTTCTCCTGTTGGAGTATTACTTGCGTTATTATTTAAAGTAGCTGTGTTACCTCCTGTTGTTGTATTTCCAGTTGTAGATGTTGAATTAGTATTATTTTTAGTATTACTAGTATCATTTGTACTAGCAGTGTTTGTTGTAGTTGAACTATTAGTTGTAGTTGAGCTATTAGATGTAGTAGTAGAGTTATTAGTTGTAGTTGATTGACTACTTTGTCCAGATTTTGAAGATTCTTGCATTCCACCTGGCTCTACTAAAACAATTGACAAATTATTAATTTTAGCATAATTACCAAGTCTAATCCACATATACTCAATACTATACTCTTCTTGAGTTGTTGCTTCTTTAATAACTTCTACTGTTTCATCACTAATTGATTCATACTCTCTTTTTTCTTTATTAAATTCTTGTTTTGATTTTTCTAAAGATGTTAATGTTGTATTAAAAACTTCTTGTCTTGAAATAAGATCTTCTTCAGATAATTTTACTTTATCATATTGTGCAAGTATTGTAGATATCGAAGGTATACTTATTGGTCCTAACGATATATCTGCAAATAAAAAAGCTAAAAGTAAAATTAATAAAACTAAAGATATAGAAGATACTATAATTACTTTTTTATATTCTTGTAACATTTAAGGTAATTCACCACCAATCTCAATAGTTGTTGTTTCACCATTATTTATGCTATTAATTTTAATATTATTTAATGTTGATTTTAATTTAAGTTCTGAAACAAAGTAACCTAAATCTGCATAACTATTTGAAACAGCTGTAATTTTCACATTTTTATTATCATCTGAACTAATTGTTTTTAATTGTACATTTCTAGGAATAACTTTTATAATATTTTGTAAGAAAGAAGCTACATTATATGTAGTAAATTTTCCTATTTGGTTATTTTCTATCTTACTTTTAATACTCCTTACTTCATCATTTATCTCTTTATACTCAGATTTATTTAAATTTATATAATTTATATCATTTTTAACATCAGCAGTTGCAGTATCAACTTGTTTTTTGTTTTTATCAAGTTGCTTTAATGTTTTATTAACACTTGAAATATAAATATTACTAAATAAAACATATGTAAATAAAACTGAGCCTATTACAATTAAAGAATTAGTTGCAATAGCAACTATTTTATCTTCGACAACTTCAATACCTGGAAGTTTTGAAGCTATCTTACCTGGAGACTTTTGTCTATTTTTTTTCTCCTTTTTTGTTTTTGAAAATAAACTACCTAGTCCTTTTTTTAACTTAGCCTTATTATTAATAAACTCTAAATTTTTATTTTCTGGATTTAAAATTTCATAAGCTATTGCCATAGCTTGTGTGGTTTCAAGCATTTCAGCAACATTTCTTACATTTGACATATTATGTATAAAATCAGGTTTTAAAATTTCACATTTTACATCTAAATACTCTTTTACCAAAACATCAATATTAGTAAATACAATTCCATTACCAGCTAAAAATACTTTATCTAATTTTGTTTTATATCTTCTTCCAAGCGCACCTATATTTCTTAAAATATCTTGTAATACTGGTTCTGCTATTGACTCTAAAAGTTTATCATTGTTTGTTTCTTCATCAGAATAAACATTAAGTTGCTTACATGCCTCATAAGCTTTTTGATATGAACCTAATTTTGCAGAAAAATCACTTAATATTTGTTTCATACCAATATCATAAGATTTCAAATCTACAAGTTTACCATCTATAACAATAGATATTGTTAAAATGTCATCTAAATTTACTAACATATAATTTTTTTCATCTTGTGGTACTAATCTGTGCATCAAAAATTGTGAAGGTAATATATCTGTTACCGAATATCCTTCTACGTCTTCATATTCTTCGACATATTTTTTTTCTATAAAACTTATAACAGCATTAAACTTATTATCCTCATTTTTAACATCTGCTACTTTGTGAACATAAATATATCTATCAGGTGATTTGGCATTTTTTTCACACCATGCCTCAAATTCCATTCTAGCAACATCATTAGAAATAGATTTATTTTGTGCTTGATCAAACATTTGGTAATTCAAGAACTTATCATTTTGTGGGTTCATTACAATAGGTATATTCTGTGAATTTGTTTCTTCAATTATATTTTTTAATGTTAATTTTTGATTATCTTTAACAAATCTTACTCCATATGAATCCAGTTTTGTGTTACCAGCATTATCAGATGTTAACTTTGCATATTTTACAATATTACTACTTAAATAAATACCTAAACAACTAGCCATAATCTTCTCCTTTTATTGAAATACAATTATTTTTTAGTATTTTAATTCAAAATGTTTTTTAATCATATCACTGTGATTATAATTTATCATATAAATAATCTTTTTTCAACATTTTTTCTCGCTGTAATTTTTTTTTTACACTTTTGTAATTTTTTTGTAACATTGCATATTTTCTCAGAAAAAACATAGAAAAATAGAAAATATATTATAATTAATATTATTAATATTTTCTATCTTTTATATACCAAATTCGACAATTAATTTAAGAATTTATTTTTATAGAATTATTGATTTTTATACATTATGGATAAATATTTTTTATTATTTTTTTCTTGTAATGCTAAGTTTATTTGCATCTGCTCCCAATTGGTCCACTAAAATTTGTTGAATTTGAGCAATTTGCTCATCTTTTAAATCTTCTTTAGATTTCACTACAACATTTATATTATCATTGTTAGTAGGAATTATAACAATATCTTCTATTCCTTTAGATTTAATAACATTTTCTACCATAGTTATTAAATTTTTATCTGATATTAATTTATCTAATTTTTGTTGGTATTCATTTATTTGTTCTTTAGTTGTATTTTCATTATTTATAATTTTATTATAGTTTTCACTAAGTTCAGAATACATATTATCTCTATCATATTTAAAAACAGATATAGAATCTTCGACTATTTCCTTTGCATTATCAATATTACTATTAACAGCTGATTCCTCTTTTTTTTCATATATACTGACATTATCATATGTAAAACTATCTTTTCCATTAACATACACAGTTTGCCCTAAATTTTTTTCTCTATCTGGATTATATTTATAGTTTATATATCCTGCAATAGTTATCATCATTGAAACTGATAATAACGCAAGTGTACTTCTTTTAACAATTTTCATAAAATCACCTTACCCTTGTTTTTCGAAAACTTGAACTTTATATACTGGAATTCCAGTAACACTTGAAATAGTTGAAGCTATTTTTGATCTCATCTCAACATTATTAGCACCTTTTGCTACAATTATTGCTCCCTCAACCTTAGGCATTTCAACTGACTCAACAATAGCACTCTTTTGTCCACTTTGTTCATTATATGCAACTGATTTTTCAGTAGATGTTTTTCCATCTGAATTTTCTTCTTTTGTATTATATACTACATTTTGCTTAGAATCACTAGAATATGTAAGTAAAACTGAAACTTCACTTATTCCATTTATTTTTGATAATATATCTGATAATTTATTTTCTAAATTTGTTTGCATATTAATTAAATCACTGCTATCATTTTTACTATATTCATTATTACTATTTATATTATTTTTAGTAGTTGTACTATTACTATTTATCTCCTTTTTATCACTAGAATTAAAAATAGAATTAATACTTATCAAAAGAATTACTAAAAGTATTATTAAAAATACAAGATTTTCAACTCTCTTTCTTTTATCTTTTGCAATATTTTTCATTGTTTCTAAATAGTTCAAATCACTCTGCCTCCTCTATAACTACAATTTTTGAAAAATCTACATCATACTGTTCATTAATATACTTTACTACCTGTGTAACTGATGAAATTTTCGAATTTTCTTCATTTATTTTCCTTATATTTATCTCAATTTTTTCTATATTATAATCTGAATCTACAAACACTTCACTTTTAACTATTTGTATATTATTTTGCATTAATTTATTTTTTATATCTATTTTTAAACTACTAACAAAACTTTCTTTTACTGCATCCTGATTTACATTTAGATATTTTTCACTATCAAAATCTTTTATATCATTTGTATCTATATTTGATATAACTTCTTTTAAAGAATCATTCATATTTCCATTTTTTAATATATCTATCATTGGTGATACTATTGTTATAATAGTAATAACTCCAATTAATGAATATATATATTTATTTAATTTATTCTTAGGCATTACTAATTGAAGAATAGTTACAAATATTCCTAGACCTAATAATATATTAATCCAATTTCTAAAAGTTTCTAACATTTTTTCCTCCTTTATTTTTTATTTAACCACTTGTCCAATTAAATTTAAAATAATTCCAGTAGATATAATAAATAGTATAGTAACACCAATTAAAATTCCAAGTGTAGTTTTATATATACTTACAAATCCTGATATATACTTGTTTAAATTTGAATCATTACATATTGGTTCGATTAGCGCACTAAGTAAACTATAAATTATCGTTATACATGTAATCTTTAATATTGGTATAATTGCAATAATTATGACTGATATAATTCCTAGTGTACCACCAACATTTGATATAATTTTTGTTGCACCAACAACTGTTTCGAAGCTATCAGAAAAGAACTTTCCTACTACTGGTACAAAATTTGATACTGCTGCTTGAGTCGTTTTTACAGCCAAAGCATCTACAGAAGATGACATTGATGTTTCAAGTGATAGTATTCCCAAAAAAATAGTAAAAACTATTCCAACAACCCACAATCCAAAACTTGAAAAAAATTTTGATAATTTGTTGAGCCTTATATTTTCTGAAATTGCTGATATTACATTAAAAGCTACTGATATACTAAGAAGAGGAATTACTACATAATTTATTATAAATCCAACTGTTGCAGCTATGAAAAGTAAAAGTGGTTGAATTAAACCTGTACTTGTTATAGCGCCAGTAGCCATAAGCACTCCCATTAAAAATGGAGATATAACCTGCATTAAAGTAGTTAGTGTTGATACTGTACCTTTTAACATTTCTATTACTTCTAAGAAATTAGATATTGTTACCATACTTAATGCAAAAAAACATGCAATATGTGCAATTTTTGTTACATCACTCTTACTTTCTAATTCTAAAGACGAAATTACAGCAATTATTAAAATAATTATAAATATTGTAATTGAACTTACAACAGTACTTGCTAATTCTTTTGAAAACACATTTAGTATTTTCATCATTAAGCTTTTATAATCTAATCCTTTATTAGATGTTAAATCACTTGCAATAGAGTCAATATTTATTGTATTAAGCCCACTGGAATTTACGTATTCATTTATTGATGTAACATATTCTTTAAATTCTAATCCATTTGAAACATTTTCTTTAGTTTCTTTGCTTATTTGTTCTGATATATTTTCATTTGTATCTTTAATTACTTCTTGTCCATTCACATTTCCAAATAAAAATAAAATACAAAAAATAAAACTACAAATAAATTTTAAAATATTACTACTATTTTTCATACTTTAAACCAATCCTGTCAATATATTTACTAAACTACTAATTATAGGAAGACTTAAAACTACTATTATTACTTTACCTGCCATTTCAAGCTTTGTTGCAATTGAACTTTGTCCTGCATCAATACAAATATTTTTACCAAATTCGACTATATACGCAATAACAGTAATTTTTAAAATTATTGTTAAAAACTCTTTATTTATCCCTGATTTTGAAACTAAAATATCTAATAATTCAAAAATAGCAGACATTTTGTTAATTGCAAAAAACATTATAAATATTGAAGCTGCCACTGTAAGCATAAGTGATATTTCTGGCTTTTGCTCTTTTAAAAGTAAAATTAAAACTACAGAAATTATAGCAAAAGCTACTATTTTGAATACTTCTTCCATATTTACACCTATAATTTGAATACTGATCTTACTGTTTCAAATAAAGTATTTATTTGTGTTATTACAAGCATTAAAACAATAATAAGTCCTGTAAGTGTAGTCATCATAGCTTGATCTTCCCTACCAGCCTTTGTTAAAACTTGATTTAAAACAGCAACAAGTATGCCAATACCTGCAATTTTAAACAACAAATCTATATTCATAACCCAAGTCCCCCTATATAAATATAACCACTATCATTATTCCAGTAATTGTTCCAACAGTCTTATACAACTTTGAATTTTTCATTTTAGTATCATTGGCTTCTTTGATCTGATTTTGTAATATATTTATTCCATTTTCTATAATACTTATTTGTGATTCCAAATCACTTTTTCCAAGACTTTTTAAAGTAGAAATAAAAACATTTTTATCATAGTCGTTTAACGAATCTAGTTTTGATACGTTATTTACTATACTCTGCTCTATTAATCCTGTTTCATTATTTTTTAACATATCAACAACAATTTTTCCCATAACATTTTTAAGTTCAGTGCTTAACTTTTGTCTTGCACTTTCGTATATATTAGGAAGTATATTCATCATATATCTTATATCATTTTCCACTAATCCCAAAAATGTTACCATTTCCCTTAAAATGTATTCTCGAGATTTCAATTTATTCGACTTAATAATTCCAATATATGTTGATAATATAACAATCATAAAAGATATAACAATTTTTACAGCTACCATAAACGCCCTCCTAATTTATACTATGAATTTTATCTATTTTACCTGGAACACCACTTTCATTAGATAATATCACTACTTTTTCAAACAATCCTTCATTCATTAGCTCATTTATACCATTTTTTCTTTTTATATCTTCTAAGCTTTTACCGTGCATAGTAAATACAAGTTTTACTCCACTTAAAGCTGCATATTTTATTGCTTCTAAATCATTTTTTCCACCTATTTCATCTGTTGCAATTACTGAAATCCCCATACTTCTTACAAGCATTTCCATTCCAGTATATTTTGGACAATTTGACATTATATCAGTTCTCATTCCAACATCTAAATTTGATATGCCATTTGAAACAGAAGCTATTTCGCCACGCTCATCTACTAATCCCACATTTTTTCCATAAAAATTTAATCTTTTCACACCATTACTTACTTGTCTTACTACGTCTCTTAACATAGTTGTCTTACCACAACCAGGAGGTGAAACTATAAGAGTATTCTTCAAAGTTTGATTTTCTATAATATTTTCCATAAGTTTATCAGCGCACCCAATAAGTTGCCTACTAACCCTAATATTCATACTATTTATATTTTTTACATTTCTTATCTTTCCATCCTGAAAAACAACTTCACCACATATACCAATCCTATGACCACCATTTATTACTACAAATCCATTATTTATATCATTTTGTATAGCATATAACGAATTTTTTGAAACTCTTACTAATATCTCTAGCAAGTCATTTAAACTAATTATATAATTTAAAAAAACTTCAATATTTGATGTTATAACAATTATTCTTTTATTTACCCTAAGTCTTATCTCCGTTATTTTATTATTTGAACCTACATTTAATATTTCATTCGATATTTTCTCTGGCAATATTTTCAAAATTTCATCTAACATAGATTCACCCCTCTTACACATACAGTTATACTATAAATAATATAAAATTATTGTAGAAATATGCTACACCCACATAAATAATTTATCTAGTTTTAGCAAAATTTGTTTTTCCTCCATCTCATAGGGTTGGTTTTGTAAAAAAATCTTTTCATACTATTTTTATTTATAATTTTCATGCTGTCCCTCCTACATTTTTTCTTATTAAGACACACAAAACCTAGCTAAAGGAACTTACTTCCCTTAACTAGGTTCATATATCTATTTTTATTTACATTTCTTACAAATTTACATAAAAAAATAATACTTTCTTATGTACATAACACCTGTGTGCAGTTTATTCATATTTACTGCTCTTTTTATTTACATATTAGAGTTCATACTTTTCAAATATATTTGATAACATACTTTTTATTTTTTCAACACTTTTGAATTTAATTTTAAAATATTTATACTACTACACTTTATACCATCACATTTTTGCTGAACACACATATTTACATAATGAACAAATTACTTATAAAACAACAATAATATCATATCACCTTTTTTAATATGACCTATTTTTGTATTTTAACTTTTTGATAAAATCATTCTGATTAAAAACTATAATTTATATTTAATAGACCAAACTCTATTCCCTACGGGTTGCTTTTGTGACATATCTATTTCTAGACTTCAAGCATACCTATATATAGGCTACTACTTGCTTAAACTGTGTGCCCCACAGCATTAATTTTCTATATTATATCACTCAAACCACTTAAAATCAAGCCTTTTTTCAAACAACTGGTTGACAAAACACGACATTATTTTGCAACAAACAAGGTGCAGGTTGTTAAAAATCTGCACCAATTTTATATCAAAATATATTTTTTACAAAACCAACCCTTATTATATATCAAATAAATCTAGTATTTCCTCTTTTGACATTTTGTTTATGAATGTTTCTTTTTCTGAAATAATAGAATTGGTTAAATCTATTTTTTTGTTTTGAAGAGTTATTATTTTTTCTTCTATTGAATTTTGAGCTATAAGTTTAAATACTTGTACATTATTTTTTTGACCTATTCTGTATGCTCTATCTGTTGCTTGATTTTGTGCTGATAAATTCCACCATGGATCATAGTGTATTACCATATCTGCTCCTATTAAATTAAGACCAGTTCCACCTGCTTTAAGTGAAATTAAAAATACTTTTATATTATTTGAATTATTGAATTCATCTACCATTTGTACTCTAGTGTCAACTTTTGTATTTCCTGTAAGCATATCATATTCAATTCCATTTTTTTTAAGCTCTTTTGCTATTATATCAAGCATTGATGTAAATCCTGAAAATAAAAGAATTTTATGATTAGATGATATAGCGTCTTTTATTATTTGAATACATTGCTCTAATTTTGAGCTATTTCCATCATAGTTTTCTATAAACAATGATGGATGGCAACAAAGTTGTCTAAGTCTTGTTATAACTGAAAGTATTTTTATTCTGCTTTTTTCAAATCCATTAGTATCAAATTCCTGTTTTATTTCTTCTTTTGCTTTATTAAGATAAGATAAATATAATTTTTCTTGTTTTTCTTCCATTTGACTATACATTATACTTTCAGTTTTATCTGGTAACTCTTTTAATACTTCTTTTTTAATACGTCTAAGAATAAATGGTGCAACTAATTTTTGTAATCTTAATGTAGTATTTTCATCACTATCTTTAATAATTGGTAATTCATAGTTTTCTTTGAATTTTTTATATGAAAAAAGATAACCTGGCATTACAAAATCAAATATAGACCAAAGTTCTGCAAGTGAGTTTTCTATTGGTGTACCTGTAAGTGCAAATCTTGTAACTGCATTTAATTTTTTTAAAGATTTTGCATTTTGGGTATTGTTATTTTTTATATACTGAGCCTCATCTGCAATAGCATATCTAAATTCAATTTTTTCATAAAAATCAATATCACGTTTTAACAAATCATATGAAGTTATAACTACGTCATAATTACATGATTGTTTTATAAGTTCTTCTCTTACACTTGCACTACCTGATACTATTAATATTTTTAATTCTGGAGCAAATTTATTTATTTCTTTTTTCCAGTTTATATATAAAGAACTTGGACATACTACTATTGAAGTATGTAATAAATTTTCTTCTTTAGTATTTATCTTTTTATTATATTTTTGCTTTTCACTTTGTAAAATAGCTATAATTTGTAAAGTTTTTCCTAATCCCATATCATCAGCAAGTATTCCACCAAATCCATACTTATCTAATGTTTTTAACCAATTATAACCTGTTTTTTGATATGACCTTAAAGAAGCATTTAAATTATTAGGTAGTTTAAAATCTGCATCTGCTACTTCCTTTATATCTTTTATTATTTCCTTAAACTTAGCTTCTTTTTTCCAATTGATATTATCATCCTGTTTTGATAAATTATCTAAATATATAGCCCTATACTTTGGTAACTGTATCTTTTTTGATGCAATATCTTTTTCACTAATTCCTAAATTTTCATTTAATTTTGATAAAGTATCTATACCTGATGATTCTAAGTTTATAAATGAACCATCCTTTAATCTATAGTACTTTCTTTTTACTTTATATCTTTTGAATATTTCTTTTAAGTCACTTTCAGATAAATCTAAATTTTCAAAATCCAAACTTAACAAATCATTTTTTAGCCTAACTCCTATATTTATATTCTTTGTATTAATAATTTGCCTATTTTTTAGTTTATCAGTTACTAATACTTCAAATTTTTGCATAAATATATTAATGCCTTCTACAAGAAATCTGTATATATCATCTTCTGAACTTAAAAATATATTAGCTTTTTTTTCATCTATTAAAAAATTATATTCCTTAAATAATGACATTACCTTTGATTCAGAAATTTTGTTCCTATTTTTAAAAACGCTTATATTCTTATCAAAAGGATTAAATTCAATATCATCATAACAAAATTTTACATTTGCAACAATATCTGAAGCTTCATTTATATCTAAATAAATTTTTGTAGCTAATTTTTCTGCTTTATATTTTTCTCTTATTTTTTCATCTATTTTAATTTCAGATTTCTTAGATATTTTTGGAATTAAGTATTCACACAAACTAGTTGCATATTTTTCATCAAATTTTATACAATCTGTTCTTTTATTTTCAAAATCTTTTAATAATGGATAAAGACTCTCTTTAAACTCTTTACTACATTTGTGTAACTTATCCTTATATAATATATATATTGTTTCTTGTCCTTCAAATATATGGTATTTTCCTTTTTCAAAATTAATAATATTTAATCCAATATTTTCATTATCAACTATTTCAAATTTAAAAATTGGATCGTCTTCAACTAATTTTATTAATGGATATTTAGGTAAATACCCCTCAACTGCTATTCCAGATGTTATTTTTTTTGCAATATTAAAAAATTCATCAAGCATTGAATATTTTAAATCTATACTTGACCTAAATTCTTTTTCAATACTAAAACCATATTTAGAAATATTATTAAAACAATTATATTGCATTCCAAAATTATATATAAATTTTGCAAGTTCTTTTGAATCTTCAGAAAAATTATCAATTTTATGAACAAATTTTAAATTTTTCCCATATTGAAAATTTTCCTTATTTTTAATATTCTCTGCAAATTGAAAAACATCCTTTAATATATATAATCTATCTTTTCCTATCTTAAATTTAACTTTTAAATTTGCCCCTCTAAAACTAAACAATTCAAAACATGGAACTAGATTTATTTTTTGATCATCATTATAAAAGTTTTGAAATTCTAAATTTTCATAATACTCTATAAGGTTATTTTTTATAATATTTGCCTCAAATTTTTCACCATCTTTTGACTTTTTATACTCAGTATCTAAAAGCTTATTTATATCTATTTTTTCACTTTTATTACACAATTTAAAATATTCATCACTATTTATATACATATTAAACAACGTTGCAACTACATGTTTACATGGATCACTTTGTTGCTTTGAATATTGGCAATCACAATTAAATGTTATATTTCTATCATTTTTCTTTATTTTTACTGTATATATGTATGTTCCCTCTACATTAGATATAGCTTCATAATCAGTATCTAAATTATAGTCAAAGCTTATTGCTTTTACTTTTGAGCGTTCAAAGTATTTTTTTCCTCTATATGATATTTCACTTTTAGTTATTGAAAGTAATTTATTTATTTCATCTGGATTAATTAACATTCCTAACTCCTTATAACAGCTAAATTTTCTATTTCTTCATTATATATTTATTTTTGATTGTTGTCAATGATTTTAATAAAATTATGTAAATGTGTATTAACTTTTTTATTTTATTTAATGATTATATCAAAAAATTAAAGCTAAATTACAAAAAAATAAAAAGTTAAAACTTAATTAAAAGTTTTAACTTTTTATTTTTTTGTATTTACATGTCAGCCCATTTATTTCTTTGCATTACAAAATAATATGCTCCGCCAATAAAAGCTATATACCAAATAATAGTAAAAATAACATTTGGTACTTTTTTCCCATTCTCTAATTTTTCTATTACTTTTGGTATTGTACAGTAATGTACTTCCACTGGTCTTTCACGCAAATTAACATTAAACATATTATTTTCACGCAAATTTCCAAACGCTGTTATATTCACTTCTGTAGGTACAACATAAAAAGTATATCTAAGATCACCAACAGAGTCAAAAAAATGATCATATTCATACAACATATTAAAGCGAACTTTTGACAAAAGTTCTTTTGAAATATTTTTATCCAAATCCAAAATTTTATAATTGTTAATTCTAAATTTTGAATAAGGAAAATCTGCTCCAAGAAACTTTACACATTTACTGGTGTATAAATGGGATGTTTCATAATTCCATTCTTCCCAAGTTTCTATATGAGATCCTATTACTTCTCCATCTTCATTTTTGTCCTCCACTTCTCTAGAGTATTGGTTATACCGTTCTACTTCCACTTTTATAGCCATATATTCTCCAACTATTTCTGGAAGTGTTACAGTATCAATAGCTTTAACTGTACCATAAACCAAAGCATTACCTTCATCTGCTTTCATAGCATATTTAAATATTTTTTCATCGTTGTCAATTTTTATTGATTTATAATACTTTTCGTTTTTCTTTAAAGTATTATTAGTAATGTTTAAATTAACAACAATACATAAAGCTGTCCAAATTATAAATGCTATGCCAACTACAATAATTTCTCCTCTAGTTATTTCACTATCATAAAGATTATGACTAAACCTATTTTTTTTCACCTTAATCCTCCCAGCTATACTCCTTTGGATCTTCGTATATCTTTCCAAAATCGAGTAACTCTAACTCCTTTTTTTGATATCCAGAAATTCCAAGAAATATACTATTAAATGCTCCATCAATAAAATCATTATAATTTCTAACGGAAGCATTATAATTTGTCCTATGTGACGAAATCTTAGCTTCTGAGGTAGCTGAAGCTGTCATAAACTCCATATATGCTTCAGTTGCTGTTACTTCTGGATAACTTTCTACTATAATGTTGGTAGCTTTTTCAATTTCCTTATATGCACCACCAATATTGGAGTCAGAAAGATTAGCTCTTGCTGATGTAACAAGTTTAGTTACTTCTTTTTCATGGTTTGAAGTAGCTTTTACAGCACCAAACATAAGATCCAGTTTGTCCGTTCTTTCTTTTTCTACGATTGTTATGTCTGAAGCCGCTGTCTCAACAGCATTTTCAAGCCTTTTTGCCTGCGTTTTTACACTCATTGAAACAGCAAAAATACAAAACGCAAAAACTACCACACCTATAACTGCAAAAACCATTCCTTTGTTCCGATTAAAAAAATTTTTGTTCATAATTATTTCCTCCTGTTTTTCCAATATTATATGGAATTTATAATAATAACTACATTAATATTATATCACAAGTTACATATTATGTCAATTGATTTACTTTATACATATATTTATTTGTGATAATATTCTCACTATAAATCATAAACAATTTATACTTATTATGATACATTCATCTATTTTATCCTCTACCCCAAAGCTACATCAAGTACCATCATTAGTATAAAACCCATTGCAACACCTATTGTTCCTATATTTGAATGTTCCCCCTTTTGTGACTCTGGTACCAACTCTTCAACAACAACATAAATCATTGCTCCTGCTGCAAATGCTAAAAAATATGGTAATACATTTGTAATAAAGCTTGTTAATAATATCGTTAAAATTGCCCCAAATGGCTCAACTATTGCTGATAATACACCATAGAAAAAAGCTTTTGTTTTTGAAATTCCTTCAGATTTTAATGGCATAGATATTATTGCACCTTCTGGAAAATTTTGAATTGCTATTCCTATAGCAAGCACAAAAGCTGCTGCTAGCGGTATATTAGTACTACCAGATAATGCACTAGCAAATACAACTCCAACAGCCATTCCCTCTGGAATATTGTGAAGTGTAACAGCTAAAACTAGCATAGTAGCTCTTTTAAATTTAACACTAATTCCTTCTGGTTTATCTGTATCTATATGTAAATGTGGGATTATACTATCAAGTATTAAAAGAAAAAATACACCAAATAAAAAACCTACTGCAGCTGGCAACCATGAAAAATCACCATATTCACTGGACATATCAATAGCTGGTATCAAAAGTGACCATATTGAAGCTGCTATCATTACACCAGATGCAAATCCCAAAAGTAGCTTTTCTAATTTTACATTTATTTTATCTTTCATAAAAAATACCATACCACTTCCAAGAACTGTACCTAAAAATGGAATTAATAAACCTATTAAAAGTTGCATTCTCACATCTCCTTTAATTACACTATATATTATAACTAATTTTTTAATAAATTAAACTATTTTTTTATTATTTTATTTCTTATTAAAAATGAAAAAAATGGACAATATATTTTAAGTTATTTTTAATCATCACCTAAACTTTAATTATCCATTTTTTTTTAACTAAAAACTATTTTCTAATTTTCATTTTTTTAGCATGTATATCATCTACAAATCCAAAACTTTCATACATTTTCATAGCAACTGGATTTTTTGTACTAAGTTTAAATCTACTTATTCCAAGACTTTTTCCATACTCAATACATTTTTCAAACACCTTTTTTTGATAGCCCATTTTTCTATATTCATCTTTTGTATAAACACACGTAATATATCCAACTTTACAACTTAAATCATCTGCTTGAGGAAAATACTTAAATATCATCAAGCCACATATTGAAACTAACCTTTTATTTACATATGCTCCATACATAAACAAATCTTTTCCTAAATTTTCTTTCAGAAATTGTCTTGTTCTATTTTCTAATATTTCCTGTTCTATTCCTAAATTATTTTCAAAATCTACCATTTGCAAAGCAATTCTAAGTGGTATTATTTCTTCTATATTTTCTTTATTTAAAATTTTTATTTCCAAGTTACTAACCTACCTTCCTTTTTCTTTTTGCAACTATATTTGTAATTATTATAAACATAAATGTAAATATTAATATAATTAGAATATTAAAAAATACTGGTTCCAAAGTTTTAAGATTTAATATTTCTAATGTTTTTAAGATTTCATTATTTTTTATATAGTAATATGATGGTAAAATATGCGCTATTTTTAATACTGTATTTGGTAACCATTCCATAGGTACAAAAGCACCACATAAAAAACTTGAACCAAGAGCTACTACATTTACAATTCCATTTATGGTATTTTTATTTGTTACTAAATTACCAATTAAAAATGCAATTGCTACAGCACAAATTGTAAATATAAATGAATTTATAATATAAATTATTCCGTGTATTGTAAACATTATATTGCCTATTAAAACAAAACTTAATAATACATATATTATCCATAATGAAAATGCAAATAAACAATTGGCTAAGAATAATTTTAAATTATGCTCTTTGTAATTCATGCTACTTATTATAGTTCTCTTTTTTATTTTTTCAATATTAAATGTAGATAAAATTAAACATATTACATATACACATCCAGCTAAGATACTATAGCTTGAAAAATTATAAAAAAAGGCCACTTTTGATAAATGATCTGTATCTAATTTAGATGTTATTTCCACATAAGTTTGCTTTTCTAAAGTTTCATTTATCTTATTTATTAAATCATCCTCACTTTGTATTTGTTTTAAATATGTATTTGCTACATTAATATACCTATTAAGTAACATATCTGCTAAGGAAGACTGATAATCCCCTGTACTCTTTATCTGGATTTTAGGATTTTTTCCATCTAAAAAATCTTTACCATAATTTTTAGGTACATAAATAATATAATTAACATCCCTATAAAAGAGTGCATCATTTATAGATTGCTCATCATTTTTTATATTCACTATATTACTATTTTTTTTCATATACTCTAATAAATTTTTAGTTATTTTTTCATTACTATCTTGATTTATTATCAATATATCAGGCTTACTTGCAACAAAATTTACGGAATTATCACTAGTTTGCATATTAAATGCTCCAAAAAATATCAAAAATATTGTATATGTTATAACTACTACTTTACATTTGTTTAATACTTTAAAAAATGCTTTAAATACTGTCATATTTTTGCCTCCTTAAACAAGTATAAGAAATTATTATCATAATAGCAGAAAAAATTATTAAACTTATAATGTTAAAATAAAATCTATCTAAAGTATCATAATAATATAATGAATAAAGTCCATCCGTTATCATACTTGCAGGATTTATTTTATTTAATATTGGTATATTTTTATCAACAATATATTTCATAGTAATTCCCATCATTCCTGATAAAAAACAGCCAAACATAGTTATTGTAATCATAATTCCAGTTTTTATCCCCTCATTTGCTTTTAAAACTGTTCCTATTGCAAGTCCCATTGCAAGTCCAGCAAAACTTCCAATAATTGCAAGTAAAATTACTAGTAAAATATTACTTCCATAATCTACTTTCAATACAAAAATAGTATATAAAAATAATAAGGTAATACCCATAAGTTGTGTTATATAACCAGCAAATAGTGTACTAAAAACAATTTTTAATTTAGGTGTTGGTGAAATAGCCACC
Source organism: uncultured Clostridium sp. (assembly GCA_947361355.1). Classification (GTDB taxonomy): domain Bacteria; phylum Bacillota; class Clostridia; order TANB77; family CAG-465; genus CAG-465. The sequence goes on along the minus strand of CANAIR010000007.1, from coordinate 21,482 downwards.
CTTTTTCCAATATTACTCATATTTGGTAAGTTTTGATTAATTGCAACCATACCAAGCATACCTCCATATAAGCAAGTCATAGCAATTAATGTATAAAACTCTATCATTGTATAGCTCAAATTCTTACTAGATATATCCTCTATATTAGCACTATTGTTACTTGCTAACTTAGCTACTTCCTCATATATTTTTTCAAAATTTATATTATAATTTCCTTTTAGTATTTCATCTTGTATTTTTTCTTTTGATATATTATCTACGATTTTACTAGTCTGTGTTATTTCTTCAGTTACATGCTTTAATACTGTTTCATTTATTCCACTTTTCTTAACAACTACTTTAGGACTATCTTCCTCTAAGATCATATAACCTATTATTTCATCATCATTTAACAATTTTTTAGCTTCATCTTCTATAACATAATTTATATTAAAAAGTTTATTCTCATTTTTATCATCACTTAATATTTTGAAAGCTTCATTATAATATTTATTAGTTTGAAATTGTTCATTATCCACAATTGCTATATCAAACACTTCTAATTTCTCACTATTTTCAATATTTGAAAATGCCATATTAAAAAATGTACCTAATATTATTGGAAAAGCAAAGGTCCAAAATATCAACATTTTATTTCTAAAGAGAGTTTTAAATGAATATTTAAAATTATGTATAAACATCATATATCACGTAGTTCCTTTCCTGTAAGTTCTAAAAATACATCATTTAATGTAGGTCTTTCAGAATATATTTTATTATATTTTACACTCTCTTTTTTGAAAAATTCAATTAATTCTACCAAATTATTTTTTCCTTTTTTATATGTTACTAAAAGCATATTTGAAGTATATTCTACATTATCAACATTCGAAAACTCTTTTATCGCTTTTATATATTTATCCTCTAAATTATTGACTTCAACTGTTACTTTCTCTTCAATTTTAGCAAGTTCTTTTAAACTATCACTAGTTCCACTAGCAAGTATTTTTCCTTTATCTAATATAATTATTCTATCACAAATAATTTCTACTTCTTCCATATAATGTGTTGTATAAACTATTGTTGCCCCATTATCCCTTAATTTTTTTATTCCATCTAGTATATTATTTCTACTTTGTGGGTCAACGGCAACTGTTGGCTCATCTAAAAATATAAGTTTTGGCTTATGTGCTATACCACATGCAATATTTAATCTTCTTAAAAGCCCTCCTGATAATTGCTTTGGATAAAATTTTATAAATTCTTCTAAGCCAACTAAATTTATTGCATCTTTAATATATTCCTCTCTAGTATCTTTATCCTTTATATACAAACCACAAAAATAATCTATATTTTCATATACTGTTAATTCGTCAAAAACAGCTACTTCTTGAAATACTACTCCTAACTTTGATTTTATATCATAAGCATCTGGCTTCATCTTTTTGCCAAAAATTTTTATCTCACCTTCACTAAAATTTAATAAAGATAAAATACAATTTATAGTTGTTGATTTTCCACCACCATTTGGACCAAGAAGACCAAGTATTTCTCCATCATACACTTCAAATGATAAATTATCAATTGCTTTTAACTGCTTATACTGTTTTGTTAAATTCTTAACTTCTATAACATTACTCATTTTTACATTCCCCTTTATTTTTCAATCCACTTAATAACTCTAATACTGTATTAGAAAGTAATTCATCAATTTCTTCATCTGTAAATTTTATAGTATTTGTTGCAACAAGACATGCTATTCCATGTGTAAAAATCCATACTTTAACATGGAAATCTTTTTGTTTTTCAAAACTAAACCCTGTAAGCTCCTGTCCTGCTTTTATAACATTATCACCTATCGAATCTGACATTATAAAATTTTTAGCATCCAATCTTGTTTTTTGCATAAAAATTATTTTAAAAAATTCTGGATAATCTTTTGCAAATTTAATATATGAAAGCCCCATTTTTTTATATGCTTTTTTCTCATTTTTATAATTTAGCATATACTCTTTATACTTTTCATATATTTTTTCATAAACTGCATTTTTTAAATCCTCCATATCTCTAAAATGTCTAAAAATTGGATGTACAGATGAATTTAATTCCTTTGCTATCTTTCTTGCATTTACATTTTCCATTCCCTCTTTTTTTACAATTTCATATACTGCATCAATTACAACGTCTCTAGTAAATTTCATCTGCTTTGGCATATAATCACCTCCAAACAAAAAATAACAATCGTTACCTAACTAAAGTTAGTATATCACATATTAATTCATTTGTACACCTTTAGGGTTGGTTTTGTAAAAAATTTTTTGACTATCCTTTTTATCTAATTTTTCTTTATTTTTTTTCATATACTCTTCACCTCTTATTTTTACTTACTTTACAATTAAACACACAAAACCTAGCTAAAGGAATTCATCTCCTTTAACTAGGTTTATATCTGTTCTTTTATATTCTTTTACATTTTTTACAAAATTTGTATTAAGAATCACCGCCTTTTCTTGTTCGTAGCCTCTGTGTGTGTGTGTGTGTGTGTGTGTGTAGTATCTTCATACTTTTCTCTCCTTTTGTTTACATATTACATGTATCTATTTACTTTCTTACTTAATTATATCATTAATATTTTACCATTGGAATATTTAATTTTTTCATTTATTTAAATCCTCATAATAAAATTAAACAACCAATTTTGTTTGTATAACTTGATAACAGAATATATAATTATCATTAAATTATACTTTACTGTAAAGTTATTTAAAATTTTACTGTACTTTAATGCTTAGTCTATTAAAATATTTGCAGTAGTATATAATTTCTTTTACAAATATCCAATACTATATATATCTATTTTTATTTGCATAAAAACTTCTAAAGATTCACAAGCTTACACTACAATATTACTTAGATTTTATTAATCTAAATATAAATTTTAGAAAATTAACTAATAATAACATTACAAAAAATAGGATAATAAATGCAAAATAAAATAAAGTACCTAAGCCTCCTGCACCAAGCCCCATAAATCCATTACTTATATTCCAAATATCAAATACTTCAAATATAGTTATAAAAATAATTTGTAGTATAATACATATAAATTCCAATTGTAACAACTTTTTTGGTATATATTCTTTTCTAAATTTATATAAAAGATAACTTCCAAAAATCACAAATATAATTAATGTTATTACTATGAAACTGTCTGTATATTCATTTACTAGTAATAACATCAATAAAAAACATATAGTATTTACAACCACAGTAATTACTCTTTCCATAATTTTTTCTCCCACTATATACAAATTAATTATATCTTTTCTATTATTTTTTACTTCTTGATTTTGGTAATAGTGTTACTTTTTCTATTTTTTCTATAACACTCTTACAAAAATCAGCATTATCTATATCTAATATATAATGTTCTTTTGCACCTTTATATGGAAAACCTGTTTTTGCCTCTTTCATCATTTCTTCTATACACTCTAATTTTTTTACAAATGTTTCATTATCACATACTATTATAACAGGCTTTTCATTTACGTATATCATAAATTCACCAAACATTTTTTTATATCTTATATTTCCAACACCTTTTATTTGCTCACATACATACTCTATATATTCATCACTTGTTGCCATTTTATCACCTATTTTCTAAATTTTCTTTATTTTAATTATACCTACTGTAATAAAAAATCATTAACCTATCTTAATTATTTTATATTTTTACTTTGCGCATAATAACCATTTTTAATACTTTTACATTATACTTCATTTTTGCTATGCTTAGTTTATTTTTTAACATATAAAATTCCTTATATTCTTTTTTATAATCTTAATATATACTATTTTATCATAAATAAAAAAATATGTATATGCTTAATATTTATAATATAAAATTATTAATAATTTTTGAATTTTTGTAAATAATAAAAATATATATATTTATAAGGAGTGAGATAATGAATAATGTAAATATAAATGTTTTAAACCAAATAAATAAAGGTGCAACTATGGGTATGGAAGCAATTTCACAAGTATCAAAAAAAGTAAAAAATAATAATTTTCAAGAAGCTTTAAATATTGAATATACAAAATACAAAGAAATTTCAAAAAAAGTAAATGATATATATTCAAATTATACTAGTAATGAACCAGAACATACCAGTTCATCTTCAAAAATGATGACATGGTTTGGAGTACAAATGAATACTATAAATGATAGCACAACATCAAAATTAGCAGAAATATTGATACAAGGAACAAATATGGGAATTATTGAAGGTAGGAAACTACTTAATGAAAATAGCAATACTTCATTAGAAGTAAAAAATGTTTTAAATGATTTTGTTGTCATGCAAGAAGATAGTCTTGAAGCTTTAAAAAAATATTTATAATATTAAAAGATGTTATACTACGTACTCTAAGTGTATATAGTTTAACATCTCTTTTTATTATAAATAATAATATAACAAGTTTTATGTTTTATACTATTTAATAATACTATAAAACTTTTTTTATTAACCCATCTTTATTACAATAAGCATATATAGTTCCTTTTCCACGTTTTAAAAATCTTACTTCTACATTTTGTTCTGGATATAATTTTACAATTTCGCATCTATCATTTGTAAAATATGCAATAAATGAAATATAATGTTGCTTTGTCATTGGATGATTCATTGTAATATAGTATTCATTTTCAATTACTTCACAATTTATACTATGTATTTTATCCTCTGATTCTGCTTCTAAAACAGGTAATGTTATACCGCAACACGAAACTAAATTTTCACCTATTGTATGTATAATATTTCCGCATATAGGACATACATAAAACTTCGAGTTTTTCATATTACCAGATTTATTTTTATTAGTTATATATTCACCCTTTATTAGTTCTATTATTGATACTCCCAAACTTTTTGAAAGTCGCTCTAATAAAGATATATCTGGTAAACCTTTTGCTGTTTCCCATTTACTTATTGTTTTATCACTTACGTCAATAATTTTTGCTAATTCTAATTGAGTTAATTTTTTCTTTTCTCTTAATTCTTTTATAATTTTTCCAGTTACATAATTATTCATTCTTTATTCCCCCTAGTAAAATTATAATCTGATTTTACTAAATTAGCAACCTACTTATCGTAGAGTTAAGAAAGTATTATGTATAAACAAGAAGAAGTGCCACCCCATTTCTCTTAGGTTACACTCCTTATTTTTTTAGTATATTTCACTTTTATTTTTTATTTTAGATGACAAATTATTTTTTTACACTATTATTTCATTTTATGAAATAATTTAAAATATTAAAATTAAGCATTTTTTCCGCAGCATTGTTTGTATTTCTTTCCCGAACCACAAGGACAAGGTTCATTTCTACCTATTTTTTTTTCAACTTTTATAGGTTCTCTTTTTGCTACTTCACCATTTGCATTAGTAGAGATATTTTTTACTTTATCTTCTTTTTCTTCTCTTACAATGTTATCATATTTTTCTTTTTTCTCTGCTCTTAGCGAAAATACTGCCTTTGTTGCATCTTCTTGGATAGATTCAACTAATTCCTCAAACATATTAAAACATTCAATTTTATACGCTTCTATTGGGTTTGTTTGTCCATATGCACGAAGTCCTATTCCCTCTTTTAATGCTGATATAGCATCAATATGATCCATCCATTTTTCATTTACGGTATTTAAGATTAAATATCTTTCAATTGAATTCAATATTTCCTCACTATTTAAATTTCTTGCTTCCTCATGCTTTTTATCATATACTTCTTGTACTTTTTGCATTAAAGTTTTTTCAACATTTTCATTATCCAATATTTCTATATCATCTTTTTTTATCATATTTTCAATACTAAATAAATTATATAATACTGTATTAAAAGTTTTAAAATCAACTTCATCAATGTTATCTACATGTGAAATATATGAATCAACAATTTTAATAACTTTAGCATTTGCAAGTTGCATTATAATACTTGAAATATCATCAGCATCCAAAACTTCTCTTCTTTGATTATATATAATTTCTCTTTGTGTATTCATTACATCATCATATTCAAGTACATTTTTTCTTATAGAATAGTTTCTTCCTTCTACTCTTTTTTGTGCTGTTTCTATTGCACCTGTAAGCATTTTTTGTTCAATAGGAACGTCATCAGGAAGTCCAAGAGCATTAATCATCATAGTCATTTTATCTGAACCAAACAATTTCATTAAATCATCTTCAAGTGATATATAAAATTTTGATTTACCTGGATCACCTTGACGACCTGCACGACCTCTTAATTGGTTATCTATACGCCTTGATTCATGTCTTTCGCTACCAATTATTTTAAGCCCTCCTGCTTCCATTACCTTTTTTCTTTCTTCTTCAATCTTGTCTTTATATTTTGCTTCTATTTCTTTTATATCATCTTTTGCTTTTTTTACAAGTTCATTATCATAAGTAATAGGAGTAACAGCCATTTCTATTATTTCACTTTCATAACCTTTTTTTGCTAATTCCTCTTTTACTATATACTCTAAATTACCTCCAAGCATAATATCAGTTCCACGGCCAGCCATGTTAGTAGCAATTGTAACTGCTTTATATTTACCAGCCTGTGCTATAATTTCTGCTTCTTTTTCATGATACTTTGCATTAAGAACTTGATGTGGTACTTTTTGCTTAGTTAGCAATCTACTTATTATTTCTGATTTATCAATAGACACTGTACCTACAAGAACTGGTTGACCTATTTCATAACTTTGTTTTACTTCTTCAACTATTGCATTGTATTTTGCCTCATTGGTTTTGTATATTACATCATCCAAGTCTTCTCTTGCAACAGGTTTATTTGTAGGTATTTCAATAACATCTAATTTATATATTCCTTTAAATTCATCTTCTTCAGTTTTTGCTGTACCTGTCATACCAGAAAGTTTATTATATAATCTAAAATAGTTTTGAAACGTAATAGTTGCAAGAGTTTGTGACTCTGCTGCCACCTTAACATTTTCTTTTGCCTCAATTGCTTGATGAAGACCATCACTATACCTTCTACCTTGCATAATACGACCAGTAAATTCATCAACTATTAAAACTTCCCCATCTCTTACAATATAATCAGTATCCTTCTTCATTATGCCATACGCTCTTATTGCTTGATTTATATGATGAGATATAGCAAGATTATCTACATTTGACAAATCCTCTATTCCAAAATATTTTTCAGCTTTTTTTGTACCAGTTTCAGAAAGTGTAACTGTTTTTGCTTTTAAGTCTACGATATAATCATAATCGTTATCTGAATCATCGAATTCTTTATCATTATTTTCAACTATAACTTTAGCTTTTAGTCCCTTAGCAAATTTATCTGCCCTTTCATATAAATCACTTTTTTTATCTACCATACCTGATATAATAAGTGGTGTACGTGCTTCATCAATTAATATACTATCTATTTCATCAACAATTGCAAAATTTAATTCTCTTTGAACCATTGCTTCCTTAGACATTGACATATTATCTCTTAAATAATCAAATCCAAATTCATTATTTGTACCATATGTTATATCGCAATTGTATGCCTTTCTTTTTTGGTCAGGGTGCATACCAGCTACAACTAATCCTACTGAAAGTCCCAAAAATTTATACAATTTTCCCATCCAAACACTATCTCTTTTTGCAAGATAATCATTTACTGTTACAACATGCACACCTTTTGATGTAAGTGCATTTAAATATACTGGTAAAGTAGCTACTAAAGTTTTTCCCTCACCTGTTTTCATCTCCGATATTCTTCCTTGATGAAGTATTATTCCACCAATTAATTGAACTCTATAATGTCTTAAACCAAGTACTCTACTACTTGCTTCTGCAACAACTGCATATGCTTCTGGTAATATATCATCTAAAGTCTCCCCATTTTTTAATCTTTCTTTAAACTCACTTGTTTTATTTCTCAACTCATCATCAGATAAACTTGATAATGTTTTTTCAATTTCTTCTATTTTATCCACAATTGGTATTATTTTTTTTATTTCTTTTGCACTGTATGAACCAAATATTTTTTCTAATAATTTCATTTTTTCCTCCTAAATAACACATAAACTATTATATTTATTATTACTATTTTTACTAATTAAATCATAATTTATCTTTTTTCTACTTTTACTATATATACAATACACAATACAACATATAACATCTACAATATATGTACTAGTTATATTAATTTTATTAATTATATTAAATTTAACAAAAACATATGAAAGTGTAATAAAATGAATTAAATTTGTAATACACTTTTTATTTTTAACTTTTATATTATTATTTTCTTCATCAAAATTTAATTTAGAAATAATGTTTATGTTTTTCTTTTGAATACTATTTTTAACTTCATTATTTAATAATATATTATTAATTGCATTCTTTTCAAGCTTATAATTTAAAATTTTAATATCATTATTTAAATAATCCTTAAAAAATATTAAACAATATAGTATGAATATTACTTCTAAAATATTTAAATGATAAGATCTAAAATTTCTATTATTATCTATATATTTTTTCTCACTCAATTTTTTATTTCTCCTAATTTAGTTTTACCTCATAATTTTAACATATTTTCGCATTATATACAATTATTTGATATACAATTTATATAATTTTACATATTACATTAAAAATCGCTGAATAAAATTACAAATTCAGCGATTTTTTTTTAACTATAACATATTTATTAATTCTGCAGCCTCCATTAAAACTGTATCATCTATTTCAGCTCCGTTATAAAACTCAAGTAATACTTCGCATGCCCCCTGTGCTTCTGAATACTTTTTTTCAATTTCTGATAAAATTTTAAAGAAACTCTTTGGCTTTTCAGTTGGATCATATTCAATTTTTTTCAAACATGTTTCCCGTACATTTTTAAAAAATGTAACCCGATCATCTAATTTTTTTTCTTCTTCACATTTTTCTTTGAATAAATTATTATTCATATCTTTTCTCCTTTTTATTTTATATAAACATTATAACATAAATAGTATTTTATGTCAATTATTTATACTATTCAATTTTACTAATAAACAGTCGCTAAGATACTGCTATAGAGATTTATAATTACATATTTTTATTATTTAGATTTACAAAATTTTTACTTTAATTGTTCTACTAATATCTTGTAATAATCTATCATAGAATTTAACCTCTCTATTAAGGTATCTTCTTCATTTTGCAATATATCCATTAAATTTTCCATTAAAGCTTCATATTCTGGATAACTAAAATATATATGACGTATTTGTTTATTTAATGTACTTTTTTGAAAATTTTGTTCTTTAGATTTAATAAAATTATATAATATATCTGAATAATTATAATACATATATTCATGTATCTTATCATATTCCTCATCTTTTAGCATTTCTTTTATATATTCTTTATTTAACACTTTAATACCTACCTTTGTTTTTCATACTTTAATATTTTAACTTTATCTAAATCAGTGCACATGTTATGTTGATTTTCAATGAAATCACGCACATTAAAATCCATAAGACTTTTATCTTCTTTATTATTTAATCTTTCTATTTCCTCTTTTTGCTCATCACTATATTTAATATATATTAAATTTCTATAATCTAATTTAGATTCTCCTTGTGGAATATCAACTTCGTAAACATCTCTCATATCATTAAAAAAAGCTGATGAAGCATGAACACAAATAGGTGCGTTTGTATCTTTTACTAATATAGTTAATAACTCCTTATTTGCATTAGTATTCAATTTTCCTTTTATTTTATCATCAACCATATGAAAAACTGATAACTCGTTATCTTCTTGTTTACTTTGTTGAAGTTTAGAATAAGATGATACAATTTCTTCAATATATGTATCTTTTAGAAGATATAAATTTCTCCTACTAGTGCTAAGACTTAAAAATGTATAAGCGTCTTCAGGTGATATTTGTAAACCATATTTTTGTTGTTTTTCTAACATCTTTCCCATTTTAACATATACTTCTGATTTTTCTAATTGTTCTTTTGTTGTTTCTCCCGCCAAATACTTTTTATATTCAGATATATAGCTATCTCTTAAATTTTTCCTGTTTTCACTTCCAACTATTTTTAATTTACATTGGCTTTCAAAGTTGATTAACTGATCTGTTGCTTTTTTACTCTCACTTATATTACTAACTACTTTTTCTCTTACTACATTAACATCTCTAACAGCCTTATTTGACCAATACAGAGTTTTAGCATAAATTTGTATATCAGAATCCTCATCTAAATTTCGAAACTGACTTTCAAATACACTATCTGAAACATAAAAAGGATTTTCATAACTTTTATCATAACCATATTGACTATTATTTTCTATTATTCTTTTGTTAAATTCTTTTTTATTTCTATAATAATATTTTGTTTTATCTAATATTTCACTTTTTAATATTCTAAGTGAAGACATACCAACCTCTTTTGCACCTTCAAAGCCATATGTTGCACCCATTAAACCTTTTTTTATCTTTTCTGTAACATCGTGCATATTAGTTGCAAAAAACATATCTAAATTTTCTAATGGTAAATTAGGGTACTGTTGTAATATTATTTCAACATCTATATTTTTCGATATTTTTGAGTAAGCTTCTATTTTATCACTTTCTCTTAGTGCCATATTTCATACCTCAATTTTATTTTAGCACATATTCTCTTAAAATACAATAATATATATTAATACAAAAATCTATTTTTATACATATTATTATATTAATACATAAAAAGTATTTATTAAAATTATCAATCATATTAATTATATTTTAGAATATACTGTATTAATGTGTAAGGTTAGGTGAAAATTATGTTTGTTGTAAACTTCAAATTAGATTTTAAAAAAGTATTTTTTGCTTGTATTTTAATTGCCGCAATTATTGCTACTATAATTGAATTTGGGAGTGGAAATGACAGTATTTCAACATCAAAAAAAGATGAAAACTATGATTATGTATTAACTGAAGAAAATTTTACAACTGTATTAAAACAAATACATGAAAATATAGATGAAAATTTAGGTAAAACTGTAAAGGTATCTGGTTTTGTATTCAAGATGCCCGATTTTAAAGATGGATATTTTGTATGTGGCAGAAATACTGTTGTGGAAAATGAAAATAATGTAGCAGGGTTTCTTTGCAATTATTCTGATAGTTCAAAACTTGTTGATAATGAATGGATTGAAATAACTGGTGTTGTTATTAAAGGTGAATATAATGGTGTAATGCCAATAATTAAAGTTGGAAATATTAATAAAATTACTGCTCCTTCTAATACTTTTGTAAAATAATAACTAGTATTTAAAAATAGTTAAAATTTATTAATAAAAATATATTAAAAAGCATGATATTTCACAAATAATATATATATATAAAACTAACTAAGGATAATACTCCTTAGTCAGTTTTATTTTATTTTTTCTTTTTATCCTTTTCAAGTTCTGCAAATCTTTTTATTTTCATAGTAGTTGTCTTTATAAACTCATCTTCTTTTACTTCTAATTTTTTAATCGCTTTATATGAAACCAAACTTCTATTAATTTTCTTTATTTCTTCCCAAATCAAATTATGAATTTGCTCTTTATTTGGTTTTATATCTTTATAATTTTCTTCGATATATTCATTATTAACAGTAACTCTTGCTGTTACAATTAATTCCTGTTTGTTTTTTGGATCTTTTGCACCATATACCATTGATTCTTCAACAAGTGGAATTCTATTTATTAATGTTTCAAGTTCTTCAGGATATATATTTTTCCCATTTGATGTTACTATAACATTTTTTGTTCTACCTGTTATAACTAAATTACCACGTTCATTGAAATACCCTATATCACCAGTATAAAACCAACCATTTTTTAAAGCTTCTTTTGTCTTCTTATCGTCTTTGTAATAACCCATCATTATATTATCACCTTTTGCAAGGATTTCCCCAATATTACTTGATTTATCTTCATTTTTACTTAAATCAATTCTTATTTGACCACCATGAATAGCTTTTCCACAAGTTCCAGGTTCACGGTTATCAAACGTTGTAGCAGATATTAAAGGTGAAGCCTCTGTTACACCAAATCCTTGCATAAATACAAAGCCATAACTTTCTAATTTATATATAATATCCTTATCTACTGGTGCAGCTCCACAAAATAAATATTTTAAATTTCCACCAAAATTATCCTGTATTTGCTTAAATATTTTTCTTCTAAAATCTAATCCTATTTTGCTAAGTCCTGTTGCTAATTTGCCAGCCGTTCTAATTACTTTTTCTTTACCAGTTGCTTCTATTGCCTTATCGATTTTTTGACTTAACTTTTCTATTAAAGCTGGAACTGCAAAAAGTACATCTGGTTTAACTTCTTTCATATCTTTTGCAACATATTTTAATCCCTCACAAATGCCTATTGTAGCTCCTTCACTAGTACCATAAAGGTATACAAGTGAAAACTCATAAGTATGGTGCATTGGAAGAACGGATAGATATGTATATTCTCCCATTTTTGGAACTAAATAATAACAAGTTAAAGTATTTGCACACAAATTTTTGTGTGATAGCATAACCCCTTTAGCAGCGGCAGTTGTACCAGAAGTAAATAATAAAACTTTAAAAGCTTCTCTATCAATTTTTGCATCTATGTAATCTACATCACCAGTATCTACTAGTTCTTTTCCTTCTTTTACTAAACTATCGAAAGAGTAACTTTCATTATCATTTTCTTTTTTATTCATCTCAATAAATATCATATTTTTTGGTAGTTTATCTTTTATTTCATTTATCATATCTTTTTTTCTACTTGAGTAAACTATACATTTTGCTTCCGATCTTTCAAGTAAATTTAGTATTTCATTTGCTGGTAATTCTTTATCAAGTGGCACTATAATACCAACACCACATACAACTGCCATATATGTTACATACCATCTATAACTATTTTCACCAATAACAGCTATTTTTTCATCTTTTAAATTTAATTTTTTTAACATTACTGTTCCTAGTGCATTTATGTCTTCTTTTACCTTAGAATATTTTATCTTCTCAAACTCTCTTGTCTCTGGATTTTTTTCTAAAAAAGCTACCTTGTCTGAAAAAGTATCAAATTTTATATTAATTATATCTTTTAATGAATCCATTACTTTTTTTTCTTCCATATTAAACCCTCCAATTTAATTATATTATATAATTAAGGTATTAAAATGTCAAACTAAAGTATGAAATATAGGCTATAAAAACTACTAAAAGCCTTTAAAATTGACTTTTTGACCATTTTGTGGTATAATATAAGTATATAAAATTTTATGAAAGGAAGTTATAATTAGCTTTTAATGATACACATTTTAATGTGTATGTAGTATATTAAAGCTCTTTATAGCGAGGTAGGTAATATGAAAAAACTTTTAAAAATGATCATTGGAATTTGTGTTATTGGAATGACAACAATTTGTTACACGTACTTATCTTGTATCGAGTTTTATAATGTTGAAAATTTAATAACAAATGTTGTTATCTTAATATGCTTTTGTAATGCTTGTATTTTTGCTATTACAGTTTGTGGGATAGAAATGTTAAAACTTAACAAGAAAGCATAAAAGGTCGATTTTATATCGACCTTTTTATTTATAGAAATATTAATCCTATAAATTTACAAAACGCATCAAATTGACTTTTCGACCATTTTATGGTATAATATAAGTATGAAAAAATATAAAGAAAGGAAGCTATAATTAGCTTTTAATGATACATATTTTAATGTGTATGTAGTATAATTAAAGCTCTTTATAGCGAGGTAGGTAATATGAAAAATTTTTTAGCAGGTATTATTTATGCAGCACTTAGTTTAGTTTTAGGATTTGTAGCTTTGTCGATATTTATTTTTTCTAGTGGTAACCAAAATATATATGACTTTGTATCTAACATTTTGTTTTTGGTAAGCATGGTTATTGCTATGACCTCTGCAATCTGTTGTTTTATGGCTTTTAAAGCCTTTGATAAGGGTTTTAAAAGGTTAAAAAGAAGAGCAAGAAGTCGGTATTAATACCGACTTTTTTATTTCTCTTTTATAATTCTCTTACTTCCTTGATAAGTAGCCATAAAATATACTCCATAAATTCCTCCAATAATAATAACTGTGGCTATAACAGATGGAATTAAATCATCCTTACTTGCAAAACTCGACATCAAATTAAGTGCAAATTGTATTCCAAATACTGAATGTACTATTGCAAGTGCAAGTGGCATCATAAAAAATATAAATATTTGTATAAATAATGACTTATTTATTAGTTTTTCATCACAGCCTATTTCTCTTAATATAGTATATCTTTGTTTATTATCTGAACTTTCAGTAAGCTGTTTTAGTGCTAAAATTGCAGAACTTGCAATTAAAAAAATAATGCCAAGATAAATTGCAATAAATGTTACAATAGTTGCAATTCCAACGCTAGACTCAATAATTACTATTTTTGTCATTCCGTCAATATCTATACCATTTTCATTCAATTTTGCTACAAATCCAGAATCTTTACTTCTCATATAATTTTCTATTTCTTTTTTTTCTTCATCACTAGTAGTATTATAATTTGCTGCTAAAAAATATCTTTCCTTAATATCTTCTGTTAAATTACAATTATCAGGTACTAAAATAATTCCAGTATTTACATGAGATGTTGACATTTCAATATATCCACTTTTGCATTCATTATATTTAGAAACATATTCCTTTCCAGCTATATTAATAATAGATTTTTGTGCTAAAACTTTATTTCTTATATTCCTAAATCCATCAAAATCACAAACCATAATATACTCATTATCATTTAAGTTATATTCTTCTATTCCATATAATTTTGCAATTTTATTATAATCAGATATTTTTATAATTTCCTCTGGCATATCATATGCAAGATGTGGAAAACTTGCTTTAATCTCATCTAATTTATCTTCCAAAAATTTTCCTACAGTTAAATCATTTGTTGCATATACTGGAATTTCTACTATATCCTTTAATACATTAATATTAAACTCATTATTTTTCAATGTATCTTGAATAGATAATTTTGAATCTTCTATTTGTTTTTTTGTATATATAACTTCCTTTCCACTTTTATTAACATATTTTTCAGGTAAATTTGCAGTCTTATTTAAATTAACATCTACTGGTGTCATTTCTTTTAATTCTCTTTGCATAGTATTTCTCAAAGATAATGCTGATGATAAAATAGTAATTGTAATAAATAACATTAAACAGATAACACTCATCCCTATAACCGTTGTATTTACTTTATTATTAATTTGCCTTAATACAAACATATTAGTATCTTTTAAATATACATTTTTTAATTGTTGTACTACTTTTAATATAAATCCTGATAAAGACCAAAATATTAAAATTGTAGATACTACTCCCATAATTATAATTGGAATAAGTTTATTTACTGTATCTAAAGTATGAATACCAGCTGTTACTTTATAATAACAATATGCAAGTATGCTTGATGATATAATAAATATAGCAATTGAAAGGATAGGATTTTTAATTTTTACTCTTTCATTTTTCTTAGCTGCATTTAGTAAGTTTATAAGTTTATATTTTGATACTGTAAAAGTATTAAATATTATAACTGCTAAATACATAACTGCAAAATATATACATGTTTTTATACATGCAGCCTTTGAAAATACAAATGTAAAATTACTCATATCAGCTTCGAATAATTTTGCAACAAGTATAGACATAAATTGTGATATAAATATTCCACAAATAAGACCAATAATTAATGATATAACGCCTACAAATATTGTTTCAAGTAATATAATCTTTGATATTTGTCTTCTTCCCATTCCTAATGTCATATATATACCAAATTCTTTTTTCCTTCTATTTATTAAAAAATAGTTTGCATATACTATTAAAAGTCCAAGAATAATTGCTACAAATATCGATACCATACCTAACATACTTATCATAAGTTTTATTAACTCACTCATTGAAGATGATACCTTTAGCATTGCCTCTTGACTATCTAAAGAGTTAAACATATAAAATATTGCTACACCTAATACTAAAGTTAAAAAATAAATTCCATAATCTTTAAAACTTTTTTTTATGTTTTTTATAGATAATTTAAATAACATCGCTTAAGTCACCTCCAAGAAGTGTTTGTACCTCAATTATTTTTTCAAAAAATTCTTTTCTAGTTTCTTTTCCTTTCATTAACTCATTAAATATTTTACCATCTTTTATAAATATTATTCTATCAGCATAACTTGCAGTAAACGCATCATGTGTAACCATCAAAATAGTTGCTTTTAAATCTTGGTTTAACGTTACAAATGTAGAAAGTAATTGTCTAGCTGACTTTGAATCAAGACTCCCAGTTGGCTCATCTGCAAGAATTATTTTCGGATTGGTTATAATAGCTCTAGCTGAGGCTATTCTTTGCTTTTGTCCACCAGATACTTGATATGGATATTTATTTAATATTGTTTCTATTCCAAGCTCACTTGCTATTTTTTCAACTCTTTGCTCAATTTCTTTTGCATTTACTTTTTGTATTGTTAATGCCAAAGCAATATTTTCATATGCTGTTAAAGTATCTAATAAATTAAAATCTTGGAATATAAATCCTAGTTCCTCACTTCTAAATCTATTTAACTTATTCCCTCTTAATTTTGTTATATCTTGATTATTTATAATTATATGTCCAGCTGTTACTCTATCAATTGTCGAAATACAATTTAAAAGAGTAGTTTTTCCCGATCCACTTGCTCCCATTATTCCTACAAATTCACCACTTCCTATATTAAAACTAATATTATCTATTGCTTTTGTAAGATTTGATTTATTCCCATAATATTTTTCTATATTTTTTACTTCTAATATATTTTTCATAAAAAATCTCCTTTCATTTCTATTTAAATTATATAGTATTATTTTAAATTTTAATATCGATTTACCTTACAATAACCTTACATTTTTGTTAGAATTCAATAAAACTACTACAGCATTAAAAATTGACATAATATCAAAAATATGCTATAATTAAAGTGTATCGTATTAATTGAACAATCTATAATTAGAAAAGGAGATTTTTATGGAAACGATTGATATCATTAATTACCTTTACCTCTTTGAAAAAGAATTTACTACAGTTAAATTGAAAGAATTCATAGACAGCTATAAAACAGCTCTTACAGAATGCGCATTAGAATCTATAAACAACACAAATGAAAAAACGGCTGCAAATGAATTCATGGAACTTTGGAAAGAAGAGTTTAAAAACAAAGAACACTTATTAAAAGTTCTTATTAAAAGTAGTCCAAAAAAAGTTTTTGCGTTATTTGATTTATTACAGTAACTATTGAACAAAAAGTCCACTGCATACGTTGTAGTGGACTTTTTTACTACAAATTTGTATAACTATTTTTTGGGAAAATTATTTTTACAGTAGTTCCAATACCTTCTGATGAAGTTAAAGATACTGCAAGTCCTAACTTATCACATAATTTTTTAGACAAATATAATCCTATTCCAGTAGATTTTTTTAGATTTTTTCTTCCATTTGAACCTGTAAATCCTTTTTCAAATACTCTTGAAACTTCACTTTCTTTTATTCCTAAACCATTATCCTTTATATACAACACTACATTTTCTTTGTTTTCTTCACTATATATCGTAATATTTTTTTCTTCCTTGTCTAGATATTTAATACTATTTGACATTATTTGATTTAATATAAAAATAACCCATTTACTATCTACATATATTTCTCTTTTGATATCTTTTACATCTAATTTTATTTTTAAAGATATAAATTGTTTTTTATTCTTTTTTATAACTGTATTTACTACTTCCCTTAAATTTATTTTTCTTATAATATAATCCTTTTCAACACTATTACTTCTGGCATAAAATAACGCTTGTTCTATATACTCATCAATTTTATCAATCTCCTCATCTATACTAGATGTTATACTATTTCTATTATTTTCTATAATTAGTTTACTAGTTGCAATTGGAATTTTTACCTCATGTATCCAAAGTTCAATATATTCCTTATACTCATCTTGTATATGCTTATAATAATTTACATCTTCCAGCATAGATTTATTACATTCTTGCAAAATTATCTTTAAAAAATTAGCTTCAATAAAATCAGCCTGTTTTAAAAGTTCTACAATTAAATATTTCTTATCAAGTTCATCAAGCTTTGCAAATAATTCGTCATAATAATTCTTTTTATTATAAAATTCAATTAATAAACCTAAAAAAAATGCTACTAAAATACTAACAAAAGTGTATATTTTTACGAGTGTACCAAAATTATATATTATTAAAAATATTTCTACTGTAACTAAAGCAAAAAGTATAATACCTATATTAAATATTTTATCTTTTATAAACATACTAAACTTCATTTTAATATATACCCCTGTCCTCTTTTTGTTTCTATAAGTCCTTTTAAACCAATTTCTTCTAATTTACTTCTAACTCTTGCTACATTTACAGTTAATGTATTATCATCTACAAATTCATCTGTATTCCAAAGATATTCCATTATTTCTTCTCTTGATACAATAGAATTTCTTTTATTAAGCAAACACTGCAAAATTTTTCTCTCATTTTTTGTAAGTTCTACTTCATTTTTTTCTTTAATTATTTTACTTTCAGAAATATTAAGTACAAATTCTTTTGCATCAATTTTATTTGAAATAATATCACTTTTGTTTACCCTTTTTAATACAGATGAAATTCTTGCAAGTAATATTTGTGTATTAAAAGGTTTAGTTATATAATCATCTGCACCATAATTTATACTTATAAGTTCATCAATATCATTTTCTCTGCTTGTTATCATAATGATAGGTACATCTGATTCTTTTCTTACTTCCTTTAAAACATATTCTCCATCATAAAATGGTAAATTTATATCAAGTAGTACTAAATCACTCTCACTATTTAATATATCTTTTATACAATTATCAAAATTTTTCAAACAAAAACTTTGATATCCATTATTATTTAAAAATATCTCTAGTTCACTTCTTAATTTTTCATCATCTTCTACTATGAATATCCTTTGCATATTACCACTCCTAATATAATTATACCATAAAAGTAAACAAAAATCCTTACAAAAATGTAAGAATAAGAATTTAAACCTAGTTAAAATAACATATTCTAACTAGGCTTAAACATTTTTATCATGATTTTTTTAGATTATTTATTTCTTCTTTTGATAACCCTGTAATATCAGATATTAGATCTATATCTAAATTTTTCTTGAGCATATCCTTTGCAATTTCTCTTTCCCTTTTATTTTCGCCTTGAATTATTCCTTTCTCAATGCCATTTTTCATTCCTTTTTCTATTCCATCTTGCATACCCTTTTTTATACCTTCTTCTATTCCATCTTGTATACCCTTCTTTATACCTTCTTCTATTCCCATCTCATATCCACTGTCATATCCATACTGTACTCCTGAATTATAATCTCTTTCCCATTTTTCCTTTAGCTCTGCTATTCTTTGTATCTCTTCTTCTCCTGTTAAATACTCGTACTCTTCATTTGCCTTTTTTATTTCTTTATTTTTTTTCATTGCAACTGACGTCCTTTCTTTATCTTCTCCATCTATAAACGCTAACCATTGGGATACTTTATCTTCTGGATTAAATTTTTGCTTTCTATACTTTTCTAGCTCGATAAAATAGAATTTTTGCTTC
This sequence comes from uncultured Clostridium sp., assembly GCA_947361355.1. Taxonomy (GTDB): domain Bacteria; phylum Bacillota; class Clostridia; order TANB77; family CAG-465; genus CAG-465. Next base: position 1,736 of record CANAIR010000007.1, on the reverse strand, counting down.
TTCATTACTTCATATTCTTCTTTTCCTTTTATTATTGTTTTTGTTTCTCCTATGTGTTCTTCATATGGAAATATGCTTTTATTTAATATTACTATTACTATCACTGGTTTTAACTTTTCATATCCTTGCGCTACCTTTAACTGTGATGATATTAGTTTGCTTGAATAATATAATGCTCTTTCTTCCATATTTGGAAAATAGCACATTTGCATTTCTATATCTACTATATCTTTTTCATCTAGTGTTGCTTTTATATCTATTATCCCAATTTTCCACTTACCACATTTTTCGTTAATGACGCATCTTTTATTATTTCTATTTTCTCTATTTTTCTTTTTAATAATCCCGATAAAAAATCCTGTAAAAATGTTTCGTTTCCTTTCTTTGCGAAGATTTCTTTAAATACTATATCATTTTTTACTGATATTTTCCTTGTCTTTTCCATTTACTACCTCCATTATACATTATTTTTCTTTATTATTCAATATGTGTTAATTAAAATACTTTGAAATTGTTTTTATAATTTAATTATTTCTAAATTTTAGACTCAAAACATAATTACGTATTACTTTTTATTAATACGATTTTACTTATTTGATTAAAATTTTATTTGATTTATTTTTAGATAAAATCTTTCTGATAAAAACTTTTATTAAATTTTAATAGACTAAACTCTATTCCCTACGGGTTGCTTTTGTGACATATCTATTTCTAGACTTCGAGCATACTTATATTCAAGCTACCACTCGCTTAGACTGTGTGCCCCATAGCATGATTAAATATGCTTATATTATACCACGCGAATCACCTAAAATCAAGACATTTTCTAAGCAATCGGTTGACAAAACACGACATTATTTTGCATATAAAAAAGATACAGACCACAAAAAATCTGTACCTTTTTTATACTCAAATTTTAATTCAAATATGATTTTTACAAAACCAACCCTTGGGTGGCTACTTGATGTAAAGTTGTACACGTCCTCCTAAAATTTTTCCAGCAAATTCAGCACTTATTCTAGCTCCACGAACGGATACAGGATAATTTTGACCATTACCATCACATCCGCCACCTCTACCAACGCGACCTAAATTGGTATCAAGTGATTGCCCTCTATATGTCTCCATTGTCCTCTCCCAAGCGTTTCCAGCAAAATCATATATATTATTTAAACAATAAGTTTCACTACTACCAGTTAAATTTAATTTATTTGTTGCATAATTTCCAAATCCTGTACTATCTTTATCTATATTTTGGTACTTTTCATTTGTTTTTAAAAATTTTATTGTTTCATCCCAGGCTACTCCATATATTAATGTTGATACAACATTTCCTTTTTTTAATTCTTCTCTATATGGATACATTGCTCTTGCCTTTTCTACTATTCCACCACTCAAATCCGTCATACTATTTCCCCATATAACATTTTCTAATGGTACTTTGTTTTTCTTACTTTGTGCCTTTCCAGATCCATCTTCACTTTTACTTATTTCATATCTTCCTATATAAAATCCTTTATATTCTTCCACACTTGCCATCATATTTTCATATTCTTGTCTTTCACTCTCACTAGCTTCACTATATGGTTCTTCACATTTATCAAAATCTATAAATGAATTTTCAGATGTTTGAATTTGTCCATTATAATACCCTACCTCTCTTACAAAGGTACTCATATCTTCTACTGGTATCCATACAAATTGATTTCCTACATCTTCTGTATCATTTGCTACAT